>CAZNZG010000125.1:0-10260 GCA_964577455.1 uncultured Gemmatimonas sp.
GAACATCTCGATCGTCCGTCGGTGCGTACCGTCGAGCGCCAGGCGGGAGGGGCGCCGCGCTACTTCGTGCCCAAGGGTACGGAGCGATGGTTCGCACGGAACCTGCCACGCATCCGCGGTACACTGCCGCACATCGAGGCCATGGTGTGGGACGATGAGCGGGTACTGCAGGCCCCGCATGGCCCCATTGCCTTGCACTTTCTTCCGGTGCAACACTGGTCGAGTCGCACGGGATTCGACCGCAACGCGTCACTCTGGGGGAGCTGGGCGCTGTTGCACGAGCATTTTCGCTTCTGGTACTCCGGGGATCTCGGCTACTCGGGCGAACCGCAGGCGATCGGCGCGCGTCTGGGCCCCTTCGATGCGGCCGCGATCGCCATCGGTGCGTACGAGCCGCGGTGGTTCATGCGCAGCCAGCATGTGAACCCCGACGAGGCGGTGCAGGTGATGCTCGACGTGCGGGCGCAGCAGGCGATCGGGGTGCACTGGGGCACGTTCGCGCTCACCGACGAACCGCTCGATCAGCCACCGCGCGATCTCGAGGTGGCGCTCGATGAGCGTGGGCTGCCGCGAGAGCGGTTCGTGGTGCTGCGGCACGGGGAGACGAGGCGTTTCGGCGGCGCGGCGTCGGGGTGATCCGTCGCGCAGCACCACACTGAGGACACGGAGCAACGCAGAGGCACGGAGACCAGCGCCGTCGAATGCGCGCGGTCTCCGTGCCTCGTGTTGTGTTTCTGAGCGCTGTGTCGTGCCGTCGCGACGAACTTATCGTTACGATGCACGCTCGGTGTCGCCACGCCGCGCCAGATACACCAGCAGCGGCGGACAGCCCATGAGGAGCGTGGCGGGCCACCAGGCAAACGTGCGGCCGCTCCGCTTGATGTCGCGCCAGAGCCACGTGAGCACGATGGCGGTGAAGATGCCCATGTCGTTCCATGCCATGAACACCATGGGGTCCTGCCGGAGCGTCCGCCATGCGTGCGCCAGCCCCACCGCCACGGTGCCATGCTGCTGCATCCACGTGTAGAACGCCCACTGTTCGTAGGCGAAGAACAGCGCGGCGCCGAGGTACAACAGCGGCGTGCGCATCATCCGGGCGGGCGCTCGTACTGTTCCGTGGGCAACGTGAACGCCTTCTTGAGCGCCGGGTCACCCTCGATGCCGATCACCCGCTGCGCCACATAGTCGCCGATGACGGGGCCGAACTTGAACCCCTCGGCCTGTCCGAGGCCGGCGATCCACGCGTTGCGCGCCTCGGGCACGTGATCCACGATGAAGTTCTGGTTGATGCTCGACTCGTAATGACAGGCGCGCGTTTCGAGCAACGGTGCGTTGGCCAGGATCGGGAAGCGCGCGGCGAGGAATCGGCGTGCGCCGTCCACGCGATCCTGATTGGTCCACCGCGACGACAGGTCGGGATCCTGCAGCGTGGGATCGGCCACCGCGGGCGCTGGCGCCGGCGGGGCGGGCGTTCCTGCCGGTGGCGCAGCGGGCGCGATCGCACCGCGCACCCGGAAACCGCGACTGTCCACGGGGAGCATGGGCCACCCGGTGACCCCGGGGAAATTGAAGCTCGGGAGGTTCGGGAACTGAAAGCGGGCATCGCCCTGCGGCACGCCGAAGTACAGCGCATGGCCGATCGGGATACGGGCGCGGTTCTCGAGATACGGGAACAGCTTGCGCAGCCACGGCCCGCAGGCGAACACGTACTGATCGCCGCGAATGACGGTGCCGTTGTCCAGCACCACACCGTCCATCATGCCGTTCACGATGGGGCCGGGGGTCACGCGACCGATCACCAGCTCCACGCCCATCTTCTGGGCGACGGCGGCGACCGCCTGCGTGGCTGCGCGACAGCGCACCACGCCGGCATCCGGTTCCGTGATGGCGACGGTGATGTCGTCGGCCTTGATCACCGGCCAGCGCTTGCGCACCTCGTCGCCGGTGAGCACTTCATGCCGCACGCCGTTGGCCTTCCACAGGTCGATCGTCTTCGTGATGAACGGCTCACGCGTGGCGCGCATGATCACGTCGCCAGTCTCATGGAAGAACGACGTGCGGAACGCGGGCGCCCACTCCTGTTCGAACAGCTTCCAGCGGGCGATGGCAGCCCGAGCCCACGGTGTCCAGAGTTCGCCGGCGGCGCGGTCGCCGTACGACGACCGGATCCCGCGTGTCTCGTCGCCGCTGGTCGAGCGGGAATTGCCGGGCCCGTACTGATCGATGAGGGTGACCCGTACGCCGCGGGCGCGCAGATGATAGGCCGTCCATCCCCCCCACGCACCGGCGCCCACGATGACCACATGGCTGCTCGATCGGGAGGGACCGCGTCCGCCTTCGATGCCGCGGGCTGGCGCGGAGGCGAACGCCACGGGCGGGGCACAGCCGGCGAGCACGAGGCCGGCCCCGGCCCCGGCCAGCCGGAGAAAATCGCGGCGCGGCAGGGCGTCGTCGCCCTCGGCGAGGGGCAGCGAGGGCTCTGGCGCATTGGCCAGCTCGAGTCGTTCGGGAACTTCCGGGGTATGTGAAGCGTCCATCGGCCGAAAATGTCGGTGACGCAGCGTGCCCGCAATGCGGATGTCGAAAGACCGCGTGGCACGCGCGCGGAAAATCCGGCTTTGGCGACTTGCCAGCGAAACGCCCAGCTCACACGTTGAACGGCCATGCCACGTACATCTCATCTTCCGGGCGCCTTTCTCCTTGCCGTGGTCGCGACCAGTGTTTTCGCGGCCACCCGCATGACGGCGCAACAGCCCAGCCGCGCGGGGGCCTTCCTCGTGCAGGATTCCACGCCGGTGTACACCGACTCGCAGGCCACCGCCGGCCAGGCCGTGTGGACCAAGGCGTGCGCCGAGTGCCACGAGACCAAGGATGTCACCGGGGCGGATTTCCGTACCAAGTGGGCGGGACAGCCGCTGTTCACGTTGTACGAGCAGATCCGCACCACGATGCCCGATGGTAACCCGGGCTCACTCCCCAAGGAGGAGTACACGGCGGCGCTGGCGTACATCCTGAAGCTCAACGGGCTGTCGGCGGGCGCCACGCCCCTTGCCAGCGACTCCGTGTCGCTCGCTCCGATCAAGCTGGTGCTTCCGCCCGCGCCACCGGCGCCCTGACGGGCAGGAGCAGCACGAGGAGAGCGACGGCCGCCGGTGCATCCGGCGGCCGTTTTTTTTGGGTTTGGGACGTGCCGAAACGCAGAATGGCTCGAATTGTCCCGTCATGGGTGATTTTGTCCCGCCAAAAGTATTGACAGTCTTTGCTGGCGGTCGTACCCTCTGGCTCGTTGCCCCTGTCGGCTGACTGGTCCGCCGTCAGTTCCTGCCCGGTGCGCGTTTTCTTCGCAGCACCATCTCCGCCTGAGCCTATCGGAAGCGCTGCTTCCGTGCATAGCAGTGGTCCAGCCTCGACCCCGTACGCGTGGCGTACGGGTCGCGGCGTCGTGGGCCATGGCCGGTCACAACATCGAGTGGCCGGCCGGTGATCCTGATCTGGGGAGTCACGAGATGCGATTGTTCGTTCCCGCTGCGTTCGCACGTGGCGAGCGAAGCTGCTCGCCACCACACACCACCGCGCGTCGTACGCCAGCCTGGCGGCGATTCAGGACGGCTGTCCTGCCCCTTGCTGCCGCGCTGTTCGCGTGGATGCCTCCCGCTGCGGCGACGGCCCAGGGTACCGGGGGCACGGTGGTCGGACGCGTCACCGATGCTGCCACCGGCCAGCCCATTCAGCAGGCCAGGGTTCTGGTGCAGGGGACGCAGAATGGCGCCCTGACCAACGAGAACGGTCGCTACACGCTGCGTATTCCCGCCGCCGGCCCGATCGTGCTCGAAGTCAGCCGCATCGGCTACGAGGCCAAGAAGCTCAACGTGACAGCGGGCGGCAGCGCCCCGGTGGTGGCCGATGCCGCGCTCACCCAGGCGGCGTTCTCGCTCTCTGCCGTCGTGACGACGGTGACCGGCCAGCAGCGTAAGGTCGAACTGGCGAACGCCACCGCCACCGTCAACGTGGCGGAGAAGATCGCGGAACTGCCCGTGGCGAACATGGGCCAGCTCCTCTCCGGTCGCGCGGCCGGCGTGCAGGTGGTCTCGGCTGGTGCCACCGGTGCCGGCTCGCGTATCCGTATCCGCGGCCAGGCGTCGCTGTCGCTCTCCAACGACCCTGTCGTGATCATCGACGGCGTGCGTATGACGGCGACCTCCGGCAGCTCGTCGATCGGCGTGGGCGGCTCGGCGCCGTCGCGTCTCGATGACCTCAACCCCGAGGAAATCGAAAATATCGAAGTGGTGAAGGGCCCCTCGGCGGCCACGCTCTACGGCACGGAAGCGGCCAACGGCGTTATCAATATCACCACCAAGAAGGGCAAGTCTGGGCGCACCCGCTGGAACCTGTACAGCGAAAACGGTGCGATCACGAACCCCAACGAGTTCCCGCTCATGTACTATGGGTGGGGCACCCAGCTGACCGGCGCGACGGCGGGCAACCGCGTGCGTTGCCCGGCCATCTCGGTGGCCGCGGGCATCTGCCGCGCCGACAGCCTGCGCGTGGGTAACGCGTTCCTGATCGACAGCCTCACGCCGGTCGATCGCGGCTCGCGCCAGCAGTACGGTCTGCAGGTGTCGGGTGGTAACGATCGCGTGCAGTACTTCGTCTCCGGCGAAACCGAAGGCGAAACGGGCATCTACAAGATGCCGGAGATCGAAATCCGCCGTCTGACGGCGGAGCGCAATGCGGCCCCGTCAGGTACGCAGATCCGCCCCAATGCGCTCGATCGCAACAGCCTCCGCGCCAACCTTACGGCGCAGATCAGCCAGAAGGCCAACCTGCAGATCTCGTCCGGCTTCATCAACAGCCGTCAGCGGCTGCCGCAGAACGAAGACAACGGCAACGGTCTGATGGTGGGTATGCTCGGCGGAGAGTGGCGTGAAGACCTCCGCGACAGTCGCGGTGTGCCGCTGCTCGGCTGGCGCGCCTTCCCCATGGGTGACATCCTCTCGACCGTCACCACGCAGAACGTCAACCGCTTCATCAACTCCGCGCAGCTGCAGTACCAGCCGTACAGCTGGCTCAACACGCGCGCGGTGTTCGGTATCGACTTCGCGTCGCGCGAAGACCAGTCGCTGCAGCGCAACGAGCAGGGTGTGCTGGGTGTGAATCGCGCCGGTTTCGTCAACAACAACCGCTCGGAAATCAACCAGCAGACGGTTGATCTTGGCGGTACGGCCACGCGTCAGCTCACGCCGTGGCTCGGCTCCAAGACGTCGTTCGGTTTGCAGTACATCCGCAACTACTTCAACCGAGTTGGCGGCACGGGTCAGGGACTGCCGCCGGGTGCCGTGACGATCAGCGCCGGTGCCATCCGCAACGCCTCGCAGGAAACCGACGAAAAGCGTACGCTCGGCTACTACGTCGAACAGCAGTTCAACTTCAACGAAAAGCTGTTCATCACGGCCGCCCTGCGCCGCGACGCCGCGTCGGCGTTCGGTAAGGACTTCCGCGCCGTCAACTATCCGAAGCTCGGCGCCTCGTGGCTGATCTCGGATCAGAGCTTCTTCCCGCAGGCCGACTGGATCAGCTCTCTCCGTCTTCGCGCCACCTACGGCGCGTCCGGTCAGATCCCCGGCGCCACGGACGCCCTGCGTTTCCTCTCGCCGTTCGGCACCACGATCTCCGGTAGCGCAGACCAGCCGGGCGTGACCATCGGTGCTCTTGGCAACGCGACGCTCAAGCCGGAATACTCGGCCGAAACTGAAGCCGGTTTCGACCTCAACATGTTCGGCGGCAAGAGCAACATCGAAGTTACGTACTACGACAAGAACACCACCGACGCGCTCATCGACCGCCGCGTGGCCCCCTCGATCGCCGGTGTGACCTCGCGTCTCGAGAACATCGGTAACGTGCGCAACAGCGGTCTTGAACTCGTGTACAACCAGCGTGTGATCGACCGCCAGAAGATCGGCCTCGAGTTCATGCTGACCGGTTCGACCAACCGCAACGAGCTGGTCACCTTGGGTGAGGGTGTGTCGCCGATTCCATCCGGTAACCGCAACACGCAGCTGAACGCGCCGGGCTATCCGCTCTTCGGTCTCTGGGGTCGCACCTACACGTACAACGACGCCAACGGCGACGGCATCCTCGTGGCCGGCGAAATGACGTACGGGGCCAATCAGTTCATCGGGCCCTCGTTCCCCACGCGCGAAGTCGCCTTCAGCCCGACGCTCGAGCTCCTCAACAAGAAGCTCCGCATCTCCGGCCAGCTCGACAGCAAGTGGGGCATGAAGAAGCTCAACAACACCAAGCGTCACCAGTGTCAGGCCGGTGTGTCGTGCCAGGGGCTGTACACGGGGGCGCCGCTCGAAGAGCAGGCCAAGGCGGTTGCCGCGGCGGCCTCGGTGTTCACCGGCTTCTACGAAGACGGTTCGTTCACCCGCTTCCGCGAACTCTCGGTGGCCTACACGATGCCCGACAAGTGGGCCAAGGCCGTGCGCGCCGAGCGCTGGAACGTGGTGTTCACCGGTCGTAATCTGGGTGTCTGGACGCCGTTCACCGGTGTCGATCCCGAAACGACCGTCGGCAACGGCGATGCGCGCGGCAATGAGGAATTCTTCTCGACTCCGCCGATGCGCTACTGGACGCTCCGCATGAACTTCAACTTCTGAGAGCACGTACACACATGCGATTCAACAACGTGACTCGACGACTGGCTCGTCCCGCAAGCGCCCTCTTCCTTGCGGTTGGCGTGGTTGCTGGCTGCAGCACCAGCACCCTCGAGGTGAAGGATCCGGACGTCCTCGATCCGGCCGACTACGCGTCGGCCACGGGTGCCAACCCGCTGCGGTTCGGCGTGATCCAGGACTTCCAGAACGTCTTCTCGGGCAACGCCAATCTCGAGAGCTTCGTGGTCGTGACCGGCAATGTGACGGACGAGATGTATTCGACCGACACGTTCGACGACCGCCTGTTCCCGAATGCGCGCACGATGAACGACAACCTGCCCGCCATGGACGGGTTCTATCGCAACATGCATCGCGCCCGGTCGGGCGCGACGCGGGCGATCAACGTGCTCAAGCGGGTGGCGCCCACGCCGGTGCAGAACATCGGCGAGTTGTACGGCATCCGCGGCTTCACGGAAACGTTCTTCGGTGAGGCGTACTGCTCCGGCGTGCCGTTTTCACAAGAGACGGACACGGGTACGGAGTTCGGCGAGCCGCTCACCACGGCGCAGGTGTACACCCGCGCGCTCGCCAGCTTCGACTCGGCGCTCGCCAGCGCGGGCACCGATACGCGCGTGCAGAACCTTGCGCGCGTGGGCCGCGCCCGCGTCCTGCTGAATCAGGGGCGGTTTGCGGACGCCGCCGCGGCGGTATCCGCGGTGCCCACGACCTTCGTTTGGGCAACCGCCCACTCCACGTCGTCGGCGCGCCAGGAGAATGGCATCTGGAACGCGCTATCGGTGCCGAACTCGCGCTACGCGATCATCAACAGCGAGGGAACGAACGGGTTGGTGTGGCTGCGTACGCCCGCCGATCCGCGTATCCCGTGGTCGCCGGGCACGCGTACCGGCTTCAACGGCTCGAGCCGCAATCTGCCCGACCAGTTCAAGTATGCGCGTACTGGTTCGGTGGTCATTGCGTCGGGCATTGAAGCGCGCCTGATCGAGCTCGAGGCACGTCTGCGTGGCGACACGCAGGCTGATCGTGATGCCGTGTTCGCGGGGCTCAACGCCCTGCGCGCCGGAAACACACCGGCCATTGCGCCGCTCGCTGGTACGGCGCCAACCACGCAGGCTGCGGCCGTGTCCCAGTTCTTCGAGGAGCGCGCGATCTGGTTGTACCTCACGGGCCATCGCCTCGGTGACATGCGTCGTCTGATCCGTCAGTACGGCCGCAATGCGAACCAGGTGTTCCCCACGGGCAACCTGCCGGCGCCCTTGGCTGGCGTGTACGGTACCGATGTGAACCTCCCGATTCCGTTCGACGAGCGCAACAACCCGAAGGCGCAGGGTGGGTGCATCGATCGGAATCCCTGATCGATCGCGATCGATGACATGCAATGAGGGCCGCCGGAGACATCCGGCGGCCCTCATTGTTTCCATTGTTCCTGCGTTGTCGTGTCGGAGGAGCGGATCAGCGTCCGCCGGCCGCGCGTCCCAGGTCCACCGCCTTGAAACCCTGTTCCCCCCAACCGATCACGAACACGCTGAAGCCCTGCTTCATGCGCATTTCGATGTCGGCAGCACCGGCCGGGTAACCGCAGGGCACATTGAACTCCTTGCAGGCGGCGAGCACCGACTGAATGGCCGCTTCCCACGCGGCCTCGTCGAACTTGCGCTGCCCGTTGGCGTCGGTGGTGGTGAACACGCCGCGCAATGTACCCGCGCCAGGGAAGAGCACCCCCACCCCGGGTACGGCGGCAATCTCACGGATCTTCGAGAGCCCTTCCTTGCTCTCCACGATCGTGAAGGTCACCAGTTCACCCTTGGGGTTGAGCGGCCACAGGTCGGCGCGCTCCTTGTACTCCTTTTCGCTCATCCCCCAGCGCGCAGGAGCGTTCCCCACATTGTCGGAGCGAGTGCCGCCCTTCGAGCCGAAGCGCAGGGCGGCGATGCCCTTCTTGAGTTCATCGGCGCTGAGCACGTCGACGAAGACGATCCCGGTCACCCCCTCGTTGAGCTGCTTGCCGATGCGGGCCGAGGCGACCGCCGGATCGGGAGCAATTTCGGGCGTCTTGACGAACAGACCATGACCGGCTCGGGCGTTGCGCCCCGTGGAGACCGCGCCGCCGTCGAACATCGCCTTGGCGAACTCGGTGAACGGCGGGAACGACTGGTCGAAGTTGTACTCCATCGTGCCTTCGAAGATGTAGTCCGCCTTCTTGTAGGCCAGCGCTTCCTGCGCCAGCTGGGCCATGGACTTCATCGAGTCGGCCGGTGGGGCCGGCTGGCCGGGCCGGGCGCGCCGGTTGGCCGGGGCATACAGTCCGAAGACCGGCTTCTTGGCAGCGAGCAGGTCGATGACGGGGTTGAATCGGGGCTGAGCCGCGAGGGGGGCGGGGGGCAGCAGGCCGAGCGACAGTGCGGCCGAAGCCGCCAGCATCCAGCTGGAGCGCAAGAAATCCTCCGGGGGTGGGGTAATGGCTCTTAACCTGCCCAACGGCTCAGGGAGCACAAGCGCTGAGCGGGGACGAATTGCCGGTGTCCCGGCCGAGCTGTTCCCCTATACGAACATTTCTGTTGCCTCGTGCGTATTATTTCGTTCTGCCTTTCCCGGGCGCGCGCCCCTGCCTGCACGCCCGACCCGACCACACCCGCCTGAGCCCGGAGTTCGGGATGAAGTCGTTGGTTGCTGCTGGTACCGGTTGTTTGGCCCTGCTGGCCGTCGCGGCGCGCGAGCGCCCGGAGACGGCCGCGCCACGCGTGGCCACCCCCGATGCCTCCCCCGTCACGGCCGCGTCGTACGACCTCTCGTTCGTCGATGGGGCAGCCGATCCGGTCAACGCCTCGGTCACGCGCGCCAGTCGTCGCGCCGGTCACCCAGTGCTGCGCCGTCCGGCCACGGCCATGACCGCCGCAGCGTTGGGCGACGTGGTGAAGAAGTCGTGCGCCGGCTGCCACAGCGACCAGCGCCGTCAGGGCAACCTGTCGCTGCAGCAGTTCGATCTCGCCACGATCGGGCAAACGGCGCCCGATGTGGCCGAGAAGATGATCAACAAGCTGCGTACCGGCATGATGCCACCGCCGGGGCGCGCCAAGCCGGGTGGGGATACGTTGCAGGTGCTGCTCGAAACGCTCGAGCGCACGATGGACGCCCGCTATGCGGCCAATCCCAACCCGGGTACGCGTACCTTCCAGCGTCTCAACCGCGCCGAGTACGAGCGCGCCGTCAAGGATGTGCTGTCGCTCGACGTGAAGGCCGAGTCTTGGTTGCCGCTCGATACGAAGAGCGCCAACTTCGACAACATCGCCGACGTGCAGATGCCCTCGGCCACACTGCTCGATTCCTACCTCGACGCGGCCAGCGAGATCTCGCGACTCGCGGTGGGTGACCCCAAGGCGAGTGTGTCCACGAGCACCTTCAAGATCGCGCGCCTTGCCTCGCAGCTCGATCAGGTGGAGGGCGCACCTGCCGGCACCCGTGGCGGTGCCTCGGTCGTGCACACGTTCCCGGCCGATGGCGAGTACGTGTTCACGGTCACGCTGCACGCCATTCCCACCGGTCAGCTGTTCGCCTCGACCGCCCCGTTCGATGAGAAGATCGAAAT
>CAZNZG010000126.1:0-10162 GCA_964577455.1 uncultured Gemmatimonas sp.
GTGCATTTGGTTGCCGGTCCAAGCTCTGGAAGGCCGCCAAGGAAACCGTGGAGCGCGGCTGGCGCTATGCCTACCGTGACCGCAAGGCGAAGAAGCGCGATTTCCGTCGCCTCTGGATCGTGCGTATCAACGCTGCGGCGCGCACGCACTCCATGTCCTACAGCGCCTTCATCAGCGGTCTCCATGCCGCCGGCCTCGAAATCGATCGCAATGTGCTCGCCGATCTCGAGGTGCGTGAGCCCGAGGCGTTCGCCGCTATCGCCGAACAGGCCCGCAAGGCGCTCGAAGCCAAGGCGGCCGCGTAAGTCGATGGGCCCCGCCTGCCGCCACACGGCGGCGCTGGGTGGTTAAGTTGCGAGGGCCGGCGTCGAAAGATGCCGGCCCTTCGTGCTCCCGTTCTCCGATTCCCCTCGTGATCCTCTCCGATTACCTCGCTCAGGCCGATGCCCTCGCGCAGGCGTGCCGGGCGCTCCTCGACGGGCTCGATCCCGCCACGCGACTCGACGTGGCGAAGGGCCAGCTCAACGCGCTCAAGGACGCGCGACTCGCGGAACTGCAGGGGGCGTTACGTGCGCTTCCCGCCGAAGATCGACGCGCGGCCGGTGGTGCCTTCAACACCCTGAAGACTGCCATTCAGGACGCGCTCGATGCCTTCGGCGCCCGACAGGCCGCCACCACCGGCGGGGCGAGCTTCGACAGCACCATGCCGGCGCGTCGCGCATGGCGTGGATCGTTGCATCCGGTGACGTTGGTGATCGACGAGATCTGCGAGATCTTCCGCGAACTCGGCTTCACCATTGCCCTTGGTCCCGAGGCGGAAACGGAGTGGTACAACTTCGGCGCGCTGAATTTTCCCGCCGATCATCCGGCGATGGAGCTGCACGATACGCTCTATCTCGGCGAAGACACGTTGCTGCGCACGCACACCTCACCTGTGCAAGTGCGCACGCTGCAGCGCTTCGCCCCTCCCGTTCGCGTACTCGCGCCCGGACAGGTGTATCGCCGCGACTTCTTCGACGCCACGCACGCGCCCGCCTTCATGCAGCTCGAGGGGCTCGCGGTCGATGAAGGCGTGAGCTTCGTGGACCTCAAGGCCACGCTCGCCGAGTTCGCGCGCCGCTTCTACGGCGCGTCGCGCCGCGTGCGGTTCGGCCCGTCGTATTTCCCGTTCGTCGAACCCGGCGCGCAGATGGATGTCGAGGTCGACCTTGGTGATGGCAAGGGGCTGCGCTGGGTCGAGATTCTCGGGTGTGGCATGGTGCATCCCAATGTGATCGAAGCCGCCGGGCTCGATAGCGAGAAGTACACCGGCTGGGCCTTCGGCATGGGCCCCGCGCGCATCGCGATGTCACGCTACGGCGTGAACGACATTCGCATCCTCTACGACTCAGACGTCCGCTTCCTGGAGCAGTTCGCTCGATGATCGTCTCGCACGAATGGCTCAAGCAGTTCGTCCCGCACACGCACACCGCACAGCACGTGGGGGAGGCGCTCAGCCGCCACTGCGTGACGCTCGACGGCATCGAAACCCTCGGGGGGCAGCTCGCCTCGTTCGTGGTGGCGCAGGTCGTGGAAGCGGGGCGTCATCCCAACTCCGATCACCTCTGGGTCACCAAGGTCGACGACGGTAGCGGCACCCTCCTCGACGTGGTGTGCGGCGCTCCCAACGTGGTGGCGGGTACCAAGTATCCGTTCGCGCGCACCGGCACGGTGATGCCCAACGGGCTCAAGATCGAGAAGCGCAAGATCCGAGGAGAAACGTCGAACGGCATGCTCTGCTCGGCACGTGAACTCGGGCTGGGCGAAGAGCACGACGGCATCCTTGCGCTCGACACCGAGGTCGTGCCGGGGACGCCGCTGCTCGAGGTGATCCAGATGGCGGACGCCCGTCTCGATCTCGACGTGCTGCCCAATCGCCCCGATCTGCTCTCGCATGTGGGCGTGGCGCGCGAAGTTGCAGCCATCACGGGGGGCGCGCTGTCTCTCGTACCAGCCGATCTCACGGTACCCATGTCGGCGCTGCCCGCGATCACCGGGGCACAGGGCGCGCGTGGTACGCACGCGAGCGTGACGCTCGACGATTCGCACAGCTGCCCGCGGTACGTGGCGGTGGTCATCCGCGGCGTACAGGTGGGGCCCAGCCCCGATTGGCTACGGGCGCGTCTCGATGGCATCGGTGCGCGCAGCATCAGCAATGTGGTGGACGCCACCAACTATGTACTGCACGGCTTCGGACAGCCTGTGCACGCCTTTGATCTGGCCAAGCTCTCGGGGGCGGCGATCGTGGTGCGCGCCACGCGCAGCGGCGAGTCGATCGTGACGCTCGACGGACAGTCTCGGGCGCTCGCCGATGGCACCACCTGCATCTGCGACGGCGCCGCACCGGTGGCGCTGGCTGGTGTGATGGGCGGGCGGGATAGCGAGGTCACCGAAGCAACGACCGACGTGCTGCTCGAAGTGGCGGTGTTCGATCCCAAATTCGTACGTCGCGTGCGCAAGGCGGTGGGGCTCAACACCGACGCGAGCTATCGCTACGAGCGGGGCATCGACGCCGGCAACACGCAGGAGGTGGCGCGTCTTGCCGCCGCGTTGATCGTGCAGGTGGCGGGCGGCGAAGTCGTGGAAATCCTCGACGTGGGATCGGCGCCGGCGCCGCGGTCGCCGGTATCGCTGCGTCCGGCGCGGTTGACCCGCCTGCTCGGCATGACCGTCGATCGGGCGGAGATCGTGCGTCGTCTCGAATCGCTGGGCTGCAGTGTGGTGGATGCGGGTGACGCGCTGAGCGTGACGGCCCCCACGTGGCGGCATGATCTCGCGCTCGAAGTGGATCTCATCGAGGAGGTCGCGCGTCTCATCGGCTTCGATGCGCTCCCCGATGAATTGCGTCCGTTCCGTCCGGGGACGGCGCCCGATCATCCGCTGCACCTCGCGTCGCGCCGGGTGCGCGACGTGCTCGTCGGGCTCGGCCTCGCCGAAACGCGGCCCATGCCGTTCACCGCGACCGGTAACGAGCACACGCCGCGCGTGCGCAACCCGCTGGCCGACGACGAACCCTATCTCCGCGCGTCGGTGCTCGATACGCTCGCGCGTCGCGCCGAGTACAATCTGTCGCGCATGCAGGGCAACCTTCGGTTGTTCGAGGTGGGCAACACCTTTACCGCGCGCGCGTCGCGTTTGCCGCTCGAGGAAATGCGTGTTGGGGCGTTGCTCATGGGCGCCCGTCGTCCCGCGCATTTCACCGATGCCAATCCGCCCGCATTCGACATATGGGATGCGAAGGAGCTGGCCGACCGCATGGCGGCTGCCGCATTCCCCGGACGCGCCATCAGCTTCGTCGCCGGCGACGCCCCGGTCGCGTGGCAGGTACACGTGGATGGGCTCGGGCATGTGGGGCAGGTTGAGGCGGTGTCGCTCGATCGTCCGGTGTGGGCCAGCGAGGCATGGGGGGTGGAGCTCACGCTCGGCGTTCTCTCGTCGGAGGATGTCGCGGCGCCGGGGCAGGCCGCCCATGCGCCGGCCCTGCGCGAGTCCGGTGCCACGCGCGCCGTGCGCTATACGCCGTTGCCGGTCACGCCGGCGGCGGAGATCGATCTGGCGCTCCTGGTGCCGGACGGCACCAGTGCGGCGACCGTCGAAGCGACGCTGCGTACCGCCGGCGGGGAACTGCTGGAGCAGGTGCAGCTGTTCGACGAGTTCCGCGGTCAGGGCATCCCCGCCGGCGTGCGCAGCCTCGCCTGGCGGTTGACGTGGCGCCATCCGGAGCGCACCCTCCGGGACAAGGAAATCGAGGGGCGTCGTGCGCGCCTGCTCGACATCCTCGACAAGGAACTCGGTATCCGTCCTCGTGCGTCCTGACGTCGCTGCCTTTCGCGAGCTCGACACGCTCGTCCGTAACCTGAGTGACCAGCTGGCGGGGTTCCGCCGGCGGGCACTCGCCGCGGAGGCGCGTTCGCGCGAGTTGGAGCAGATTCTTGCCGGTCTCAATGGCAAGCTCGACGAAGTACGGCAGCAGGCGGAGGATTCACAGCTGTCTCGGGATGCGGCCGTGCTGCGCGCGCGCTCGGTGGAGGCGCAGCTGGAGGCGGCCCGCCATGAGGTCCAGCGGGTCCAGGCCGCATTCACCGAGGTGTCCGCCAAGGCCACGCCCGAAGCACGAGATCAGGAGCTGGCGCGCGAAAACGAGCGCCTGCGTGCGCGGCTGCAGGAAGCGCGGGAGAAGACGTCACAGCTGACCGAGCGGGTGCGATTCCTCCGGCAGCAGGTCGCACAGGGAGCCGAACGATGATGGACATTCGCACGGTCGTGAAGGTGCGCATCATGGGGGAGGAGTACACCCTGCGCACCGAGGCCTCGCCCGAGCATACCAAGGCCGTGGCGGAACATGTGGACCGAACCATCCGGGCCATTCTTTCGGGGGCCTCCACGATGGAGACCCAGAAGGCCGCGATCCTGGCCGCGCTGCAGATCACGGATGAGCTGTTCCGCGAACGCGGGGCCATGGAGTCGCTGACCGACGACATGAAGCAGCTGGCGGCCGATATCCGGCCGCTGCTTCCGCCGGCCAAGCGCGGCGAGGACCTGGGCGCGGCGTAATCGGGCCGCCCCTGTTGCGGCCCCTCCCGTCCACCCGTACGTTCTGAGGGTCGGCCATCGGTATGCTCAGCCTCCGGGTTCGTCGCGCCTCCTTGTGCGCCTGACGGGTCGGTTGCCGTGTGTCACGGTGCGCTGGCCGCCCTCATAGATCCAGCGGCTCACGATCCAACCCGCGCCGGGCGCGGTGGAGTATAGATCCCCATGGGAGAACTATCCCTGGCGGCGCTCATCGGCGCCGTGGGTGTTGTTGTGGCTGTCATCGCGTTTGTCGTGGGGCGGCGGTCCGGCCGTGCCATCGAGTTCAACGCGCAGCAGCGGGCCAAGGCAACGGCCGAAGAAACGGCCGCGCGCGTGCTCGAGGAAGCCCGTCGCGAAGCGGAGACGATCCGCAAAGGCGCTGTCGTGGCCGGCAAGGAAGAACTGCTGCAGCTCCGCGAAACGCATGAGCAGGAGCTGCGCGGCCGGCGCGTCGACGTGGAACGCGAAGAGAAGCGCGTGACGGAGCGGGAGGCCCAGATCGATCGCGCCCGCGAATCGCTCGAATCACGCGAGCAGGAACTCCAGCGTCGCGGCAAGGAGTTGGGGCAGCGTGAGCAGGCCACGACCGCGCGCGAACAGGAGCTCGAGCGCCTGATCGGCGACGAGCGTCGCCGGCTCGAGCAGCTCGCTGGCCTGAGCGCCGATCAGGCGAAGGCCGAACTGGTGCGTCGCCTCGAAGACGAAGCGATGGCGGACGCCGCCAGTCGGCTTCGGGAGATCCGCGAGAGTGCCAAGCGCAACGCTGACCGCGAGGCACGGAAGATCGTGGCCCTCGCCGTGCAGCGTGTGGCGGCCGAGACCACGGCCGAGACCACCGTGTCGGCCGTGTCGCTCCCCAATGACGAGATGAAGGGGCGCATCATCGGCCGCGAAGGTCGCAACATCCGCGCCTTCGAACTGGCCACCGGTGTGGACGTGATCATCGACGACACGCCGGATACGGTCGTCGTGTCGTGCTTCGATCCGGTGCGTCGCGAAACGGCGCGTCTGGCACTCGAGAAGCTGGTGAGCGACGGACGCATCCATCCTGGCCGGATCGAGGAGGTCGTGGCCAAGGCCCGCAAGGAAGTCGATGCGGCCATCATCGAGACCGGCGAACAGGCTGCCTATGATGTCGGGGTGACGGGGCTGCATCCCGAGCTGATCAAGCTGGTGGGGCGCATGCGCTGGCGCACCAGTTACGGCCAGAACATCCTCGCGCACAGCAAGGAAGTGGCGTGGCTGGCCGGCATGATGGCCGCCGAGCTTGGCCTCGACGTGGCGCTCGCCAAGCGTGGGGCCCTGCTGCACGATATCGGAAAGGTGCTCACCCACGAACACGAAGGCACGCATGTGCAGCTGGGCGTGGAAGTCGCCACCAAGTACGGGGAAAACCCGCTGGTGGTGAACTGCATTGCCGCCCATCACGACGATGTCCCGCACGAGAGCGAGGTGTCGGTGCTCGTGCAGGCCGCCGACGGTATCTCGGGCTCGCGCCCGGGCGCGCGCCGCGAAGCGTTCGAGACGTACGTGAAGCGTCTCGAGGGGCTCGAAAAGATCGCCTCGAGCTATCGTGGGGTCGAGCGGGTGTTCGCCATCCAGGCGGGGCGGGAAATCCGCGTGGTGGTCACGCCCGAGCAGGTGGACGACGCGCGGATGACGGCCATGTCGGAAGAAATCGCACGTCGGATCGAGTCGGAACTCCAGTATCCCGGCCAGATCAAGGTCGTGGTCATCCGTGAAAGCCGGGCGGTGGACTTTGCGCGCTGAACTGATCGATGGAAAAGCGATTGCGGAAACGATCCGCAACGAAGTGGCCGCCGACGTGGCCTCGCTGACGGCGCGGGGCGTGGTCCCCGGCCTTACCGTGGTACTGGTCGGCGACGATGGCGCGAGCGCCACCTACGTGGGCGCCAAGGAAAAAGCCTCGAAGGCGGCCGGCATGAAGGGCGAGACCATTCGCATGCCCGCCGCGACCACCCAGCAGGAGTTGCTGGCAGTCGTCGAGCGACTCAACGCCGACCCGGCCGTGCACGGCATTCTCGTACAGATGCCGCTGCCCACGCACATCGACCCGGACACGGTGATCCGCCATATCCTCCCCGAAAAGGACGTGGACGGCTTTCACCCGGTCAATGTGGGCAAGCTGCTGATCGGCCACACCGACGGGTTCGTGTCGTGCACGCCGGCCGGGGTGATCGAACTGCTCGTGCGCAGTGGCGTGGACACGCGTGGCGCCGAGGCGGTGATCGTGGGACGCAGCAACATCGTGGGAAAGCCCATGGCCGCGCTGCTCGTGCAGGGACGTGCCGGTGGGGATGCCACGGTGACGGTGTGCCACAGCCGCACGCGGGACCTCGCGTTCCATACCCGTCGGGCTGACATCCTGATTGCGGCGATCGGCCGGGCCGAGATGATCACTGGCGACATGATCAAGCCGGGTGCCGTGGTGATCGATGTGGGCATGAACACCAAGCCCGACGCCACGAAGGCCAAGGGCACGCGTCTGTGCGGGGATGTGCATTTCGACAGCGCGGTCGAGGTGGCATCGAAGATCACTCCGGTTCCGGGCGGTGTGGGCCCCATGACCATCGCCATGTTGTTGCGCAATACGGTGCGTGCGGCGGAGCGTACGCTCTCCGCCTCCCGCTGATCGGCGTCGGCCCATGGCTTCGCGTCGCACCAGTGGCTACGGCCCGTCGGTGCCATCCGATGCAGCGCCCGGCAGCGCGCCTGAATCGGCCATTGCGGTGCACACGCTGACCACCGCCGCGAAGGACCTCATCGAAGGGGCCTTTCCGCCGCTGTGGGTGCGTGGTGAGGTCACCAACTTCAAGGCGCACCGCAACGGGCACTGGTACTTCTCACTCCGGGACGCCGAGGCGCAGGTCAATTGCGTGATCTGGAGTTCCGCCGCGCGTCGTATTCCCGCGCCCCCCGACGAGGGCATGCAGGTACTCGCGCTGGGGCAGATGACCGTCTGGCCTGTGCGCGGCGATCTCCAGTTCAGCGTGCGCGCCCTCGAGGCGGAAGGCGATGGGCTGTGGCGCAAGGCGCTGGAACAGACCCGGCTGCGTCTCGAGAAGGACGGGCTGCTCGACCCGGCGCGGAAACGGGCGCTCCCGGCATTCCCACGACGCATCGCGGTGATCACCAGCCCCGACGGGGCGGCGATGCACGACATCATCACCGTGGCGCGCAGTCGCAGTGCGGATGTGGAGCTGGTGATCATCCCGGCCAAGGTGCAGGGCGACGGGGCGCCGGAATCGCTCGTGGCCGCCATCGAGCAGCTGTGCCGATGGGGAGATGCCGACCTGCTGATCATCGGTCGGGGCGGGGGATCACGCGAAGATCTGTGGGCGTTCAATGACGAGCGGGTGGCCCGTGCGGTGGCCGCCTGTCCCATGCCCACGGTTTCCGCGGTGGGGCACGAAACGGACATCAGCATCTGCGATCTGGTGGCCGACGTGCGGGCCGCTACGCCGTCGGCCGCCGCAGAGTTGGCGGTACCGTCGCGGCGTGAAGTCATCGCGCGTGTGGATGCCCTGGGCAAGCGGCTCGCAGCGGCGGCACAGCGCCGGGAGGATCGAGCGGTCACCGCGCTGTCGCAGGTGCGCAAACGCCTCGGTGTGGCTGCCGCCCGGCTCGTCGAGCGGCGGCGCGGGCGTATCGAAACCCTGGCGGGGCAGCTGCATGCCCTGTCGCCGCTGAGTACCCTCGCCCGCGGTTTTGCGGTGGCGCGAACGCCCGGGGGCGCTACTTTGAGCAGTTACATGCAGTTCACAGCCGGCGCGCCGTTCGATCTGTGGTTGCGCGACGGCATCGTGGCGGCGACCGCCGGCGACGCGCGGCCGCTGCCGACCGGCATGAGCGACCCGACCGTAGTCGTGCCCAACGTTTCCACCGAGGAGGACGCATGACGGAGTTGACCTTCGAACAGTCGCTGCACCGACTGGAGGAGATCGTGCGCGACCTCGAACGCAATGAGCTCGATCTCGAGCAGGCGCTTCGCCTGTTTGAAGAGGGGATCTCGCATCTGCGTACGGCCGGCGCGGCGCTCAAGACGGTCGACGCCCGCGTGCAGCAGCTCGTGGAAGCGGCCGACGGGTCGTTCTCGGTCGTCGAATTCGGATCCTGACCGCCAGATTCGTGACGGGAACTTCGGCAATTTCAGAGGATACGGCGCGGACCTTCGCGGCCGAACGGGTAGCCGTCCAGCGGGCGCTCGATGGCTTCTGCGCACGCTGGCTGGGCGACATCGCGCCGCTGACCGCGGAGGCGATCCGCTACGCCCTGCTGGGAGAGGGCAAGCGGCTTCGCGCGATCCTTCTCCTCGAGGCCTACCGGGCGTGCGGCGGGACCGGCAATGCCCTCGATCTGGCGGCCTCGGTGGAGGTGGTCCACGCGTACTCGCTGGTGCACGACGACCTGCCGTGCATGGACGACGACGACGTACGCCGCGGTCGCCCCACTGTCCACCGCGTGTATGGCGTACCGGTGGCCACCGCTGCCGGGCTGGCAATGGTCCCGCTCGCGGCGCGCTGCGCCTGGCACGCCGCACAGGCACTCGGACTCTCTCCCACGGTGTCCGGTGACATCGTTCGCGAGTTGATGGACGCCTCCGGCGGTGGCGGCATGATCGGAGGGCAGCTCCTCGATCTCGAGGGGGAGGGTGAACAGCTCACCCTCGAAGCGCTCGAGCAGGTGCATCGGCTCAAGACCGGGGCGCTGATCATGGCCTCGGTCACCCTCGGTGCCCGGGCCGCCATGGCCCCGGAATCGCGCCGGCTGGCCCTCGCCCGGTACGGCGCGTCGATCGGACTGGCCTTTCAGATTGCCGACGACGTACTCGACATTACCGCCACCACCGATCAGCTCGGCAAGACGGCGGCGCGTGATCTCGACCTCCACAAGAGCACCTATCCGGCGCTCCTTGGAGTCGAGGGAGCGATCGAGCGGGCCGTTGCGTTGATCGAAGAGGGGTGCGCGGCCCTGCACGACGAGGGGCTCCTCACCCCCACGCTGGAACAGCTGGCCCGCTACATCGTGGAGCGCCGGTCGTAGGCCGGCCGCCATTCCTGCGTTCATTCCCGGTTGTCTGGGTCGTACCGCTTTTCATCCGACTTTCCCATGTCCCTTCTCGAAGGCATCAACTCGCCCGCCGACGTCCGTCGCCTTTCCCGTGACGAACTGCGCACCCTCGCGCAGGACATGCGGGACCGGCTGATCGACGTGTGCTCGCGCACCGGTGGTCACATCGGCGCTGGTCTGGGCGTGGTGGAACTCACCATCAAGCGCACGGAGAGCGAGTACGACACCTTCGGTGCCGGTCACGCGGCCACCGCCATTTCGGCGGCGCTTGGCATGGCGGCCGGACGCGATGTGATGGGCGAGAAGTTCAAGGCCGTTGCCGTCATCGGGGACGGTTCCCTCGGGTCGGGGCTGGCCTACGAGGGGCTCAACAACGCCGGCCATTCGGATCGCGACATCATCGTCGTACTCAACGACAACGAGATGTCGATCGCCCCCAATGTCGGGGCGATGCACAAGT
>CAZNZG010000127.1:0-3331 GCA_964577455.1 uncultured Gemmatimonas sp.
CGGCACCCGTTCGTCGATCCGCTCCATGTCGAAGCTGCGTCCGTTGATGGTGTGCTGCATGCGCATGCTGTCGAAGCGGAACGATCGGGTGCGTGCGGCCGGTGGAAGTGACGGCAGGGGGGCACTGAGGCGCGCTGGCGCCTTCCATTCCGGCGTACGGCGGGCGCGTGTCACGTGAAACTCCACGAGCGTCATCGCGCCGCCCTGAGGCACTCCGCCGGCGCCCATGCGGCCCCGACCCATACCGGCACCCATACCGCGCCCCATGCCCATGCCGCCGGGCATCGCGGGGCTTTCGAATGCGATGGTATCCAGCGATACCATACGCCCAACGGCCACGCGTCCGAAGTCCACGACGAGGTCGGCCCGCTCACCCACGCCGAGGTCGAGCGTCGTGAGGGTGACCGCCTGCTCCAGAAGGCCACCGTCCACGCCGATGAGGGTGAACGGTTGCCCGTTGGAGAAGGCAATGCGCAGGATGCGTGACGCACTGCCGTTCACGAGACGCAACCGATGGCTGCCGGCGTCCACGTCGTGGCGCGGCAGGCGTACGCCGTTCACGAAGGGCGCATCGCCGAAGAACCCTTCCATGGCCTCGTGCATCATCGGGTCGTACTCGAACGTGCCGTCGGCGGCGAGGCGGCGATCCTGAACGAACAGCGGGAGTTCGTGCTCGCCACCGGGAAGACCAAGTGCGTCTTCTTCAGCGTCGCGCACGATGAACAGGCCGGCCATGCCGCGATAGGCCTGGATGCCGGTACGATGGTGGGCGTGGGAGTGATACCAGTAGGTGCCGGCGCGATCGATCACGGGAAACTCGTACCGGTACGTGGCCCCCGGATCGATGGCCAGACGGGGATGCCCGTCGGCAGCTTCGGGCACCCGCAGCCCATGCCAGTGCAGAACGGTCTGTTCGGGAAGGGCATTGTCGAGGCGCACCCGCACCGTCTCGCCGGTGCGCGCTTCGATCGTGGGGCCAATGAGTCCGTCGCCGGGCGTCCACACCTGTGCGCGCACCCCGGGCGCGATCTCGGCGGCATGGACGTGAGCGCGCAGGGTAAGATCCGTGCCGCGCATCACCGTCGCGTGCCGAAGCGGAGCCCGGGGTAACCGGCTGGGGTCGATGGGATGACCGTACACATCACCGTACGGTGATCCGGCCCCGCCGGCACCGAAGGGGCCAAGGGGAAGCCATGGCGCCACGGCCGCCAACCCGGCGGTCTGGAGGAATTGGCGGCGTGTCAGCTCTGGCGCGCGAGCGGGAAGCAGGGGCAGTGACATCACGTCTCCGGTGAGTGCGGCGTTAAGCTACGGCCATGGGTACAGCTGCGAAGTCGGGGATTCCCCCCGTCGAACTGTCGGCGTCGGACCGGCGCGGGGCGGGCCTCATCACGCTGGCTGCGCTGCAGTGGGCGCTGCTGGGGCCGGTGGCCCGTGTGGCGTTCGCCGAGGGGGTGCCGCCACTCACCGTGGCCTTCTGGCGCGCATCGATCGCGGCCTGCCTGTTTGCCCTGCATGCCACGCTCACGCGGGCGCATCCGCTGCGCCGCGCGGACCGGCGGTACGCCATGGGGCTCGGGGTGATCGCCGTTGCCGGCCTCTACGTGGCGTACTTCGAGGCCGTGCGGCGCGGCGGCGCGGCGCTTTCCGCGATCCTGCTCTATTCCGCGCCGGTCTGGGTGGCGATCGGGGCGCATTTCGTGCTGCGCGAGCGCGTGCGCCGGCACGAGGCCCTCGCGCTGTTGCTCACGCTCGGCGGGGTGATTCTGGTGGCGCTCTTTCCGGCGGCGGGGGGCGCACAGATCGAGGCCACGCCGGCGGCCATGGCGTGGGGGGTGGGCTCGGGGATCGCCTACGCCATGTACTTCCTGATCGGCCGGCCGCTCTTCGCCCACAATGCGCCGGCACGCGTGATGGCGTGGGCGTTGGCAACCGGGGCGGTGGTGCTGGCGCCCTTCGTGTCGTGGCAGTGGCTCACGTGGCGCGCGTGGGGGGCGATCGCCTTTCTCGCCACGGTGGCTACCTACGGGGCCTACCTCGCCAATGCGAACGGCCTGCGGCTCGTCGGGCCGTCCCGAGCGTCCACGATCGCTACGCTGGAGCCCGTCCTGGCCGTCGTGGCGGCGTACCTGCTCTGGGGGGAGCGCCTGTCGGCTCTCGGCCTCGTAGGCGCGGGTGCCGTCGTTGGCGGGGTCCTGTGGGCGGCGCGCGGCCGCTGACGGTCCCGTCCGCCGCGCGTTATCCGGCGCGGCAGAGATAGTCGAGCGCGACGGCGGCCACCGAGCCTTTGCCCACGGGGCCGAAGCCGGGGAGCTTCACCTGCCGATGCATCCCTTCCTTCGTACCGGCCTCGTCGAGGTAGTACCAGCTCTCCTTGGTCGCCACCGTGCGCTTGGCGCAATCGTACATGCCGACGGTGCGCGAGGTCCGGAGGTCCCCCTTGGGGTGCTTGAGTGGTGGCACAAGCGCCACGCGGATAGTGGCGGTCACCACGGTGCCGGTACGGCTGATCGATCGCGGTTCCACGAAGACGGGTGTGGGGGTGCCCACCGACGTGGTGCCGATCTGCTGCGGCTTCGCCTTCTGTGCATGGACGGGACGGTACGCCACGCCACTGGCCACGGCTACGCAGAGGGCAGGCAAGGCGAGTCGGAACACGGCGAGTCGGAGAACGATGGCGTGCATGAACGGAAGGGTCAGCGCTTGCGGCGCGCGGTGGAGTCGGGAACGAACTCGAAGGGAAGCTGCAGCACCTGCTGCACGATCTGGCCACGCTTCACAGCCGGCACGAAGCGCTGGTCGCGCACGGCGCGGCGTACTGGTTCCACGAACAGTCGATTGGTCGTGGTGACGGCGCTGAAGGTGTCCATGTTTGCCTCACCGGTGGTGGTCACCACGAATTCGGCGATCACCCGACCGGGCACCTGCGCGTCGAAGAGTGAATCGGGATAGACGGGGCGTACGAGGAGCATGGAGTCCGGGCGTGCACCGGCGTCCACGTCACCCACCACGAAGGCGGTGCCCTCCTCGAGCATGGTGGCAATGCGGGAGGCGGGCGTCGGTTCGTCCTTCTTGCGCTTCCGTTCCCGCAGTTCGCCGCGCTTGGACCAGAGCACGATGGTCCCGCAGGCGCTGCTCATGCGCTGATTGCCCTGAAATTCCACGGGCACGGACGAGGCGCCGCTGTACACCTCCACGCCATCGAAGCTGCGGGCATCGAAGTTGTCGAGGTCGATCTCACCGGCGAACAGCGGCTGGTTGTCCAGCCACACCAGAGGGGCGCAGCGACTGCCGCGCATGCGCACCGAATTGGTGAAGCCGCGCGTCTCGA
>CAZNZG010000127.1:3341-10135 GCA_964577455.1 uncultured Gemmatimonas sp.
CCCCGGGACCAGTCGCAGGACATCGGTGAGGCGTGTGGTGTTGCGGCGATCGAGGTCCGACGCCGTGAAGAACCGGCCGTTGCCGTACTCCATGCGCTGGTAGAAGCCGGAGAGATGCCCCATGAGATCACGCCTGCCCAACACCCGTACGGTCGCGAGTTCCACGGCAATGCGTTCGAGCCGGACGGTGGTGTTGACGGGGGCCTCGGTGCCGATCGTGACGGACACGGAGTCGGGGCGGAAGCCGATGCGGCGTGCCACGACCCATGCCGTGCCGATGGGCACCTTCAGCAGCGTGAAGTCGCCGTTGTCGTCGGACTCCGCTCGTGCTGGCGCCACCCCGGGGCGGAACTGTACTCGCAGCTGCGCTCCGCCAATGGGCACGCCGGCCGCATTGCGGACCGTCCCCGTGAGCGTACCGGTGGCCGATGGGTCCTGCGCCGCAACCGGACGTGATGTGGCGATCAAGGCCGACACGATCGACGGACTGGCGGCGAGCGCGCGGAGAATGCGAAGTCGGGAGCGCATGAGAACCGCGGACTTGTGTGGGCGCGCAGTCTGGCTAGCGTGAATCATGATTCGCGCCCCACGCTGGAGCAAGCTCAGGCTCGTCCTCTCCTCGATGATGTTGCTGGTCTCGGCCGGCGCCTGCGCGCCGTTCCGACGGCCGGTCCCGCCGGACGCCCTGCCGAAACGCGTGGTCCTCGCATTGGACGGTCTCGACTACCGGGACGTGCTCGCAGCGCGCCAGCGTGGTCGGTTTGCTCCATTCCACGAGCCCGCCCGTCTGGTTTCGACCTTCCCGTCGATCAGCGACATCGCCTGGCACGCCATCCTCGGCGTGCAACCACCGGCCGGATATCAGCGCGTGTTCTACAGCACGCGCCACAACGCCGTGCTCGGTGATGCCTTGTCGGCGATCAGCCCCATCGAATACGAAGCGCGGGTGGACTACGCCTTCGACGCCAGGTTCCATCATCTCGGGGCCTATCTCATGTCGTGGCCGGTGGCGCGCCGTGAGGTGGACACCGACATGCAGTACATCCTGTCCTCGCGGGGCCGGGAAACGGTGTATCTGTACAACGTGGGACCGGATGCCCTGCAGCACACGCGGGGCGATGTGGCCGCGTATCTCGATCACCTGTCGCTGCGTCTGGATTCGCTGCTGGCGCGCTATCGCGCGCGCACGGGGCGCACCCTCGAGGTCCTCGTGCTTTCGGATCACGGCCACAACCGTGCGCGAGATGCGGTGTTCGTGCCGGTGGTGGAGACGCTCGCCGCCCGCGGCTTTCGGACGGCCTCCTCCATCACGGGGCCACGCGATGTGGCGTTCAGCGTGGACGGCGTGACGACAGGCTTCGGCGTGTTCTGCGCCGCTGAATCCGCCGAGCAGATGGCGGAGCTCCTGTCGGGCGTGGACGGTGTGGCGGTGGTCACGCGGCAGCGCACGGCCGATCGTTTCGATGTGCTGGCTGGTCAGGCACGGGGCGTGGTGGAGCGACACCCTGCAGGCCGCGGTGAGCGCTATCGCTACCTGCCGGGCGTCGGCGATCCGCTGCGGCTGACAGCGGTGATGGATTCCATGCGCGCCGCCGGTGTCCTCGACCGCGACGGCTATGCCGATGCGGCGGCATGGGTGCGCTTCACCGCGGCACACGAATACCCGGTCGCCGTCGTGCGCATCGTGCACGGACACA
This sequence comes from uncultured Gemmatimonas sp., assembly GCA_964577455.1. Taxonomy (GTDB): domain Bacteria; phylum Gemmatimonadota; class Gemmatimonadetes; order Gemmatimonadales; family Gemmatimonadaceae; genus Gemmatimonas. The sequence goes on from CAZNZG010000127.1 coordinate 5,039, forward strand.
CCAAGGCCACACGCAATCCCGCCCCCATCCTCGTGTCGCTCGACGACCGGTATCGCGTGGGGCTCGGCATGGTCTCCGTGGCGAACCGCATGCGTCCGCTGGGCGGCACCCATGGCGCGCTGAGCGCCACGAATGCGCTCGGGGTGATTCTCAGCAATGCACGGGTGCCGTACGATGATCTCGCCATGTCGGTGCGCACGCAGTTCGGCGGGTTCGACGACTTGCTGACGGATCGTCGGGCCGACCCTGCGCTGCACGTGATGGAGGCCAAGGTGCTGCGCGACGACCGGCTCAGCCGGCGCGAGTGGCCGGTGCTGGGGGCTGCGCCCGCCGTTGTCCCCGACTCAGGACCGGTCGCCGTGGTGACGCTCACGCCGCAGCATCTGCGCTGGGCCGGCGCCGACGCACGGCTGCGCGTGGAAGTCCGGGAGCGCGATCAGTCGCCGGCGGGGGGCACGCTCGTGCGCACGCTCGCCGTGCCGGTGGAGAGCGCGTGGAAGCGCTTCGATGCACGGCAGCTTGCATGGTCGGCGGAACGCCTCGGGCTGACCGGCCTGGCACCAGGACGGGAGTATCAGGTGCTCCTGCAGTTGGAGCGGGTGCGGCGCACGCGTGACGGCATGGTGATCGACCGTGCGCAGCAGGTGCTGGTCGCCATCATGCGGGCGGCAACGGATGGCACGACATGGTCGTACTGAGCGACGACGGCTTCTGCTGAGCCGACACGCAGCGTAACGTGAAGGAGACCCGCCATCGCGGGGCTCCCTCCTGCTGGCGCGTTCTCCCCCGTCCACTACGCCGTTCATGCGCCCAACACTTCCCCGCGCTTTCGCGGCACGTGCGCTCCGTGCTGCCGGTCTCACCGCCATCGCGGTCTCCGCGCCACTCGAGGCCCAGTCGCCCACCCGTCTGCTGCGCACGCCATCGGTGAGCGCGCAGCACATCGCCTTCGCGTATGCCAACAACGTGTGGGTTGTGGAGCGCGCCGGCGGTCAGGCGCGACGGCTCACCAGCTTTCAGGGGCAGACGCAGAACCCCAAGCTGTCGCCCGACGGCAGGATGATCGCGTTCAGCGCCGAGTATGCGGGGAACACCGATGTGTACGTGGTGCCGGTGGAGGGTGGTCAGCCGCGGCGTCTCACCTGGCATCCGTCGGCCGACGTGGTGCAGGGGTGGTCGCCCGACGGCAAGTCCATCCTGTTCGCGTCGCCGCGTGCGACGTGGGCGCCCAGTGCCGCGCCGCGTTTCTGGACCGTTCCCGTCGAGGGCGGCGTGGAAAGCGCCATGCCGATGCCGCGCGCCTATCAGGGCAAGCTGTCGTCCGATGGCAGCAAGGTGGCCTACCGCATGCCGTCGTCGTGGGACGAGGAGCGCCGCAACTATCGCGGGGGACAGAACAAGCCGATCTGGATTCTCGATCTCAAGACCTTTGCGCTCGACTCCACGCCATTCGCCGGCACCAAGGAGATGGATCCGGTGTGGGTGGGGGATGCCGTGTATTTCCTCAGCGATCGCGACGGCGTATCCAACGTGTGGGCCTTTCACACCAGATCGCGTGCGCTCACGCAGATCACGAAGTTCAAGGACTTCGATGTGAAGTCGATCGACGCCACGGGCACTACCGTGGTGTTCGAGCAGGCCGGCTACGTGCATGAACTCGACGCACGCACGGGTGCCGCGAAGATCGTGCGCATCACGGCGGCGGGCGACTTTCCGTGGATGATGCCTGGCTGGAAGGACGTGTCGGCGCGCGTGACCGGCCTTGCACTCTCGGCGACCGGCAAGCGCGTAGCGGTGGAGGCCCGCGGCGAGGTCTTCACGATCCCTGCCGAGAAGGGCGATGTGCGCAACCTGACCAACAGCAGCGGCGCGGCGGAGATCGCCCCGCTCTGGTCACCCGACGGCAAGTCGGTCGCCTACTTCAGTGACGCGTCGGGGGAGTATCAGCTCGTCATCGCTCCACAGGATGGGCTTGGTACGCGTCGCACGATTGCACTCCCGGAGCCCAGCCGTCCGTATGCCCCGAGCTGGTCGCCGAACGGCAGACAGATCGCGTTCCAGGATTCCCACTTCCGCATCTGGCTCGTGGATGTCGCCACGGGGCGGGCGAAAGTAGCCGATACCGATCCGTACTTCATGGCGGATCGTTCGGTGGTGCCCGTGTGGAGCCCTGACTCCCGCTACCTCGCCTATCCCAAGCGGCTCAAGTCGCTGTTTCGTGCGATCTTCGTGTACGATGTGGAGGCCGGCACCGTCAGGCAGATCACCGACGGCATGGCCGACGCGGTCGCTCCCGCGTGGGACGCGAGCGGCAAGTACCTGTGGTTCATGGCATCGACCAACGTCGGTCTCAATACGTCGCTGCTCGACATGTCGGCGTACGATCATCCCGAGACGCGCTCGCTGTATCTCGCGGTGTTGAGCCGGAGCGAGCCGTCGCCGCTGCTCCCGGAAAGCGACGAGGAGGGTGCGCGCGCGGCTGCCCCACGTGACAGCGCCGCGACCGCGCGTCCGCGTGCCGACAGCGTGTCACGCGGGCCGGTCCCGTCCGACAGTGCACGGGCCACGGCGCCGGTGCGTGCGGTGCGGATCGATTTCGACGGCATTCAGCAGCGCGTGATTGCGGTACCTGGGATCGTCGATCGCAATTACTCGGCGCTGCGCGCCGGCCCGTCAGGGACCGTCTTCTTCCTGGAGGCCATTCCGGGCACGGGGACCGGTGGCGGCAATGGGGGGATGGGTGGTGCTGGTGCCACGCTGCATCGGTATCAGCTGTCCACACGCCGCGCCGCGCCCTTCATGACCGGTGTGTCGCAGTTCACGCTCAGTGCCGATGGGCGCAAGCTGCTCTATCGTACCGGGGGGCAGGGTGGCGGGCTGTTCCTGGTGGACGCTGATCGTACGGTACCGGCGGCCGGCACCGGTCGCCTCGCGGCCACGCTGCGCGCCCATATCGATCCACGCGAGGAGTTCCGGCAGATCTTCAACGAAGGGTGGCGCAACCAGCGCAACAACTTCTATGTGAAGAATCTCCACGGCACGGACTGGGCGGCCATGAAGAAGATGTACGAGCCGCTGCTCGAGCATGTGAATCACCGCGCCGATCTCAATTTCCTGATCGACAACATGGGCGCCGAAACCGCCATCGGTCACTCGTACGTGCGCGGTGGGGATTATCCCGAGGTCCCCACGGCCAGTGGCGGTCTGCTTGGCGCCGACTTCGCGATCGAGAACGGCCGCTATCGGTTGGCTCGCATTTACGATGCGGAAAGCTGGAACCCCGAATTGCGTGCACCGCTGGCCACGCCGGGGGTGAACGTGTCGCGGGGCGACTACATCCTGGCCATCAACGGCGTGGAATTGCGCGCACCCGACAACATCTATCGCCTCCTCGACGGTACGGCCAATCGGCAGACGGTGCTTACGGTGAACAGTCGAGCCGATCTGCAGGGGGCGCGTCAGGTCACGGTGGTACCCGTGGCCAATGAGCAGGGGCTGCGCACGCGCGCGTGGGTGGAGAGCAACCGCCGATATGTGGACTCCGTGTCGAAGGGTACGCTGGCGTACGTGTATCTCCCCAACACGGGGCAGCCGGGCTACACGAGCTTCAACCGCTACTACTTCGCGCAGCAGGATCGGCAGGGCGTGGTGGTGGACGAGCGCTTCAATGGCGGTGGATCGGCGGCCGACTACATCGTGGATCTGCTGGGGCGCGACTACGACGGCTACTTCAACAATCCCGTGGGGGATCGCTATCCGTACACGAGCCCGGCCAACGGCATCTGGGGGCCGAAGGTGATGATCATCAACGAAATGGCCGGGTCGGGCGGTGACCTCATGCCGTACATGTTCAAGCGGCGCAAGCTCGGCCCGCTGGTGGGCGCGCGCACGTGGGGCGGGCTGGTGGCCACCACCGATACGCCGCCCTTCGTCGATGGCGGCTCGATGATCGCGCCGCGCTTTGGATTCTTCTCGCGCGACAATGCGTTCGCGGTGGAGAACGAGGGGGTGGCGCCCGACATCGACGTGGAGAACTTCCCGAAGGAGGTCATCGCCGGCCGTGATCCGCAGCTCGAGCGGGCCGTGCAGGAGGCCATGCGTCTGCTCTCCACGTGGAAGAACGACCGCGCCAACAGCGAACCCACGCCGCCGGTATGGGGCAAGCGCGGCAACTGATGACGAACCCTCGTATTCTGAACCGGAAGCTGCACCGCTGGGGCGCGATTGCCGCAGCGGTGCCGTTTCTGCTGGTGATCGTGACCGGGTTGCTGCTGCAACTCAAGAAGCAGCTGCCGTGGGTCCAGCCACCGGAACAGCGCACCCCCCACACGGTGCCGACGGTCAGCATGGCGCAGATCCTCGACGCCGCCCGTTCGGTGCCGCAGGCTCAGGTGACCAGCTGGGACGATATCGACCGGCTGGACGTGCGCCCAGGCAAGGGGCTGGTGAAGGTCACCGCCAACAACCGGTGGGAAGTGCAGGTCGACCTTGGCACGGGCAACGTGCTGCAGGCGGCGTATCGCCGATCGGATCTCATCGAGCAACTGCACGACGGTTCATGGTTTCACGACGCGGCCAAGCTGTGGATCTTCCTGCCGTCCGGCGTGATCGTGCTCGGCTTGTGGATCACGGGGATTTATCTGTACGTCCTGCCGTTTCTGGCGCGTGCGCAGAAGCGCAAGCGTGACGGCGTCTGAGCGGACGGTCGTCCACGTGCACGCACACCGGCGAGCGTACGACGCATGAGCGATCGCTATCCCTCGGGCGTGAGCACGCGAGGCCGCGATGTCCTCCGATGGAGCTTTCAGCGCACGAAGGCGCGGCTCCCGCGCCCGCCGTTGGCGCCCATTCGCGGCGTCGCTCCTGATCTCGAGTTTCTGCACGCCAACACGAGCACACCGGCATACACGTGGATCGGGCATTCGTCGGCACTGCTGCAGATGGCGGGCGCGAACCTGCTGCTCGATCCGGTGTTCAGTCGCACGGCGTCGCCGTTTCGATATGCGGGGCCGCGCCGGCACCAGCCACCGGGGCTCACGCCGGAGCAGCTGCCCCACGTGGATGCCGTGCTGCTCACGCACAATCACTACGACCATC
>CAZNZG010000128.1:0-10065 GCA_964577455.1 uncultured Gemmatimonas sp.
CGCTCTGGATCGTCACTCGCCGCCGCGCTGTTGAGCTGCGTCCTCACTGCGTGCTCGTCGTCCACCGAAGCGCCCGCCCGCACTCTCGTGTGGGAGGACAACTTCACCGGTCCGGCCGGCCAACTGGCCGACCCCGCAACGTGGTCGTTCGACGTGGGCGAAGACTGGGGCAATGCGCAGCTCGAGTTCGATACCGATCGAGCCTCGAATGCGTCACTGGACGGCAACGGCAATCTGGTGATCACGGCGCGACGCGAGAATTTTCGCGGCCGGCAGTTCACCTCGGCGCGCCTCAAGACTGCCGGCAAGCGGACCTTCAAGTACGGTCGCATCGAAGCCCGCATGAAGCTGCCTCGTGGACGTGGTATGTGGCCCGCGTTCTGGATGCTGGGCGCCGACTTTCCTGCCACGCCGTGGCCGGCCGCCGGCGAGATCGACATCATGGAATACCGTGGGCAGGAACCCAGTACGGTGCACGGCAGCCTGCACGGCCCGGGATATTCGGCCGGGAACGCCCGGACCCGCTCGAAGACGCTCGCCAACGCGCGTCTCGACAACAGCTTCCACGTGTATGCCGTGGAGTGGACACCGGACAAGATCGAGCACTTCATCAACGGCGAGAAATACTTCACCACGACCCGTGCCGATCTCCCCGGTCCGTGGGTCTTCGACAAGCCGTTCTTCATTCTGCTGAACCTCGCCGTAGGTGGAAACTTCGTGGGGGCGCCAGACGCCATCACGACCTTCCCGCAGCAGCTCGTGGTGGATTGGGTGCGCGTGTACGAGGCCACGCCGTGAGCGGGCGCCGCGGCGCACTGAGCATCGCCAAGACGGCCATCGCGGCCTGGCACGTGCGCCTCCGTTCGCGCCCCGGGCACACCGCCGAGCATGTGACCCCTGCGGCCGATCGCGTGCCGTTCACGCAGAAGCTGGCGTACGGCATGGGCGCCTTCGTGAACAACACGCTCGCCGCAGCGATCGGCGGGATGCTGATCATCCTCAATCTCGGGTTCGGGATGAACCCCGCGCTCGTCGGGCTGGCCAGCGCGATCCCGCGGGTGACGGATGCCCTGACCGATCCATTGATGGGGTTCATCTCGGACCATACCCGTTCGCGATGGGGGCGCCGCCGCCCGTACATCTTCGTGGGTGCCATCCTGTCGGGCATCTGCTATGCCGTCCTCTGGATGATGCCGGAAGGGCGCTCGGAGACATTCTATTTCTGGTACTTCCTGATCGGGTCGACGATCTTCTACGTCGGCTACACGATCTTCGCGACCCCGTGGGTGGCTCTCGGCTACGAGCTCACGCCGGACTACAACGAGCGCACGCGCCTCATGGGCGTGCAGAACTTCATCGGGCAGCTGGCGTACATCATCTCGCCATGGTTCCTGTGGATCATGACCCACAAGCCGTGGTTCGCCACACCGACGGAGGGGGCACGCACACTCGCGCTGGCCATCGGCGTCGTGGCCATCGTGGTGGGCATCATGCCGGCGATCTTTCTTCGTGAGCGTTTTGCGTCGACCCGCGTGGAACTGCCCGCCGCAGCGAGTGCGTCAGCGTCGACGGCGTCACTCCCGGTCGAATCGATGTGGGAGATCGTGACGCGAAACACCGCCGCCTTCTTCAAGGGGTTCGCGCAGACGGTGAAATCGGGACCGTTCCTGCGCTTGTGCATCGCGACGTTCCTGGTGTTCAATGGCTTCATCATGATCTCGTCGTTTCAGTCGTACGTGATCATTTACTATGTGTTCGGCGGCAATCAGGAACGGGGCGCCGAGTATGCGGGCTACGCGGGTACGATCGGCGCCGTGGCCACCTTCGGCGTGATCTTTCTGGTCACCTGGCTGGCCACGCGCATCGGCAAGCGCAAGGCGTTCTACTTCTCGACCGGTGTGTCGATGCTGGGCTACGCCCTGAAGTGGTTCTGCTATGATCCATCGCGGCCCTGGCTCGTGCTGCTGCCAGCGCCCCTGATGGCGTTCGGCCTGGGCGGTCTCTTCACCCTCATGGGGTCCATGATCGCCGATGTCGTGGACGTGGACGAACTCGAGACGCGCGAACGACGCGAAGGCATGTTCGGCTCGATCTTCTGGTGGGTGGTGAAGGTCGGCATGGCGGCGGCCCTCGCGCTGGGCGGATTCCTGCTCAACGCCACCGGGTTCGACGTTTCGCTGGGTGGTCAGCAGACATCGCAGGCGCTGTTTCTGCTTCGCCTGAGCGATGTACTCGTGCCCTTCGTTACGTCGGGCATCGCGATCTGGACGATCGCCGGATAACCGATCAGCTAAGCGCGCGCAAACCAAGTGCGGCGTGCCTTGGAGGCACGCCGCACCGCGGAGCTGGCAATCTGACGCAGGGGTGACTGCATCTGAGGCTGGTCGGTCGGCGCTCAGCCGGTGACCAGCCCGAACCCTCGTTCGAAGCGCGGCGCCACCGCCCTGTAATTCGGGCCCGCTGCTGCCGGCCACGCAAACGACAACGTCCCGGTGAAGGGGTGATCGCCGAAGAGCACGTCGGCGACTCCCTGCCCTTCCGACCCGGGGAGCCACGCAGCCACGAAGGCCCGTGACGCGTCCAGCTCGGCGTTCACGACGAGGGGGCGCCCCCCCACGAATACCGTGACGACAGGTATCCCCCGAGCCGTGATGCGCTCGATCACCTCGAGATCTTCCGGATGCAGGGCGGCGAGCTCGATGGTCTTGCCGTAGGGCGCCAAGGTATGCGGTTTCACGACGACCTGTGAGCCCGGCTCCACGCGGCCACCGGCTCGGATGTCACCCATGCCTTCGGCATAAGGTGTTTCACCAATTACCACGATCGCGACATCGTACAACGCCGGCGACGCGCTTTCCCCGCGCTCATCGAGGACCGCGCCCTTCACACGCGCCTGAATACCCTCCCAGATCGAGCTCCCGCCGGGAATGGCCTCATTGGTCGTTTCTCCCTGCCACGCGACGGTGAATCCGCCGCACTGATGCCCACGGTTGTGTGCGTTCTTTCCCGCGACGAGCACGCGGGCCGTGGGGGCGAGCGGAAGGAGCGCCTCGTCGTTCTTGAGCAGCACGAGGGATTTGCGCACCGCCTCCCGCGCAATGTCGCGATGTGCGGCGCTGCCGAACACCGACGAGTTGGACCACGGGCGCGCCGCCGGGCGCGGCTTCTCGAACAGCCCGAAGCGCAGCTTCACCGAGAGGATGCGCCGCACGGCATCGTCGATGCGCGCCATGGGAATGATCCCGCGGTGCACCTGCTCCGTGAGGAGCGAAAGACACTGCTTCCACTCCACCGACACCATGAACATGTCGACCCCGGCATTGGCCGCCATTGCGATGGCCGTGCCGTAGTCGGCGTGCAGATAGTCCACGCCATCCCAGTCGGACACCACGAACCCATCGAAGCCAAGCCGCCCCTTGAGCACGTCGGTGAGCAGGTAGCGGTGACCGTGGCACTTCTCACCGTTCCAGCTGTTGAACGAGGCCATGACCGTGAGTACACCGGCGGAGAGTGCCGGATAGTAGGGGGTCATGTGCGTGCGCTCGAGCGTGGCTTCGTCGATGGCCGTATCGCCCTGATCGTTGCCTGCCGTGGTGCCACCATCACCCACCCAGTGCTTCGCACAGGCGATCACGCCGTCGTCGCCGAGATCCCCCTGCACACCGCGGATGTAGCCAGCCGCATACGATGCAACGCGCGCGGGATCTTCCGAGAAGCTTTCGTAGGTGCGCCCCCAGTGGATGTCGCACGCCACGGCGAGCGTGGGCGCAAACGTCCAGTCCACCCCGGTGGCCAGCACTTCCTTGGCCATGGCGCGGGCAATCCGTTCGACGAGCGCCGGATCATTGGCGCAGCCCAACCCGATGTTGTGCGGAAACACCGTAGCCCCGCGGACGTTCGCATTGCCGTGAATGGCGTCGACGGCGTACAACAGCGGAATGGGCGTACGACCATTCTCGGTACTCATCGATGCGGTCCAGTACGCATCGTTCATCGCGACCCAGTCCGCCACCTGATTGTCACCGGGGGCGGACCCCCCACCACTGAGCACAGAGCCCAGCGAGTACGTGGCCACATCGGCAGGGGTCACCGCCGCGCGTTCCGCCTGCACCATCTGCCCGAGCTTCTCCGCCAGCGTCATCCGGGCGAGCAATGCCTCTACGCGGGATGCGACGGTGGATGCGGGCGGGGCGGACGTGATATCAACAGTAAGTGTCATGAGTACGAGTATTGATCAGGCGAGCACCGTGAATTCGGCATGCTCGTGCGTAGCCGCATGGGCAGCAATCCAGACATGGAAACGCCCGGGTTCGGGACGCCGGCGCATGTCCCGCCCTGTAAATGCCAGGGCCGCCACGGGCAGTGAGAAGTGTACCGTTTTGCGCTCGCCGGGAGCGAGCGGGATCCGCTGAAACCCTTTGAGTTCCTTCACCGGGCGCGTCACACTGCCCACGAGATCACGCACGTAGAGCTGCACGACCTCCACGACGGAGTGGGCCCCACGGTTGGTGATGGTCGTACTCACCTCCAGTGCGCCACCCAAGGGAACCTCCGCACAGTGTACCGACGGCGCGTCGTAGTGCACCCACGTGTACGTGAGCCCATGGCCGAACGGGAAGAGTGGCGTGGGATGGACGTCGAGGTGAAACGAGGTGTTGCCCACCGACAGCTGAGGCGCGCGTGGTTCGATGTCGTGCAGCGAGACGATCGTCTCCGCGGTGGCCGGCTTGCCGGTGTGTTTGTGCGCGTAGTAGATCGGGATCTGCCCGGTCGTGCGCGGCAGGGACACGGGCAGCCGTGCACTGGGCGACCGATGCCCCAGCAACAGATCCACGAAGGCGGGACCAGCCATCGAGCCGGGATGCCACGCGTACCAGAGCGCGTGCACCTTGTGGGCGATCTTCTCGAGGGCAAGTGCACGCCCCGCCATCACCACGAGTACCACAGGCGTTCCGGTGGCCGCGATCGCATCGATCAGCGCCTCCTGCGCCCCGGGAAGCCCCACATCGGCGCGGCAGTGCGCTTCACCCGACAGAATGGCCTCTTCCCCAAGCACGAGCAGTGCCACGTCGGCCGCCCGCGCGCACGCCACGGCTTCGTCGAATCCACTCGTATCGTGACTGCGCGTAGTGGCAAGTCCACGCACGTGCGTGATGTCGGTGCCCTGGGGCAGCGCCTCGCGCAACGCCTGCAGCACCGTCGTGCTCAGCGAGGGATCCCCATCGAACACCCACGTGCCAAGCTGCTCGTGGGGGTCGTCGGCCAGCGGTCCGATCACGGCGAGTCGCTGAAGACGCGCCGGGTCGAGGGGCATGATGTGCGCACCATCGTGCACGGTGTTCGTGAGCAGCACGATGCACTCGCTCGCCACCTCGCGGGCAATGGCGAGATGCCCGGCACTGCCGATACGCGACAGCGATGCGGTGGCCTTGATCGGTTGCTCGAAGAGCCCCAGGCGGAACTTGAGGCGCAACACATTGGCCACCATGCGATCGAGCTGCGTGACCGAAAGGGCCCCCGTCTCCAGCAAGGCCTCGAGATGCGCCGCATACGTCGTGCTGGCCATCTCCATGTCGACACCGGCGCGCGCAGCCTGAAGCGCGGACTCACGATCGTCGGCGGTGAGCCCGTGCACGGACAGCTGCCGGACCGAGTCCCAATCGCTGACCACGAGCCCGTCGAATCCCCAACGCTCGCGCAACACTCCCTGCAACAGCTCCTGATTGGCCGTGGCCGGGATCCCGTCGATGTCGCTGAACGATGTCATCACCGAGGCGACACCGGCACCGACCGCTGCCTCGAAGGGTGGCAGGTGCACATCGCACAGTTCCCGTGGGGCGATGTTGGTGCTGTTGTAATCGCGACCACTCTCCGACGCCCCGTAGCCCACGAAGTGTTTGGCACAGGCCGCGATGCGTCCGGGCTGCGACAGGTCGTCGCCCTGAAAACCGCGCACCGCCGCCGCCCCCATAACGCTCGTAAGCCACGGGTCCTCGCCGAACCCTTCCGCCACTCGACCCCAGCGCGGGTCGCGACCGATGTCGAGCATCGGTGCAAAGGTCCAGTTCACGCCGCGCTGCGCCGCTTCCTGTGCCGCAACCTCTGAGGCCCGTTGGACCACCTGCGGATTCCAGCTCGACGCGAGGCCCAGCGGAATTGGAAAGACCGTGGCAAACCCGTGAATCACGTCACGGCCGATGAGCAGCGGGATGCCTGCCCGCGACTCGTGCACCGCGATCTCCTGCAGCCTGGCGACGCAGTCGGCATCGACCTCGTTGATGATGGAGCCGACGTGTCCATCGCGAATGGCCTGAGCGAGCGAGTCCGGCACCTGCCCTCCGCCACCCTGCACCTGCTGCAACTGTCCGATCTTTTCGCGAACGGTCAACGATTGCAGGAGCGCCGCGATGCGCTCTTCGGTCACGGCATCAACGCCCTGCGTATCCCGCAGCAACGTCGGATGATCGAGCGCAGACACCGGCTACCAGGCCACCGAGAGATAGGTACGCACTTCCCACTCCGACCCGTTCCGGGCCGGGGCGGTGGGATCGCAGAGCGGCGCGCCGGTCACGAGATCCGGCGCGAACTCCGGGCAGAAGCGGGGGGAGAACTTGTTGAGCGAACGCCAGGTGCCGCGAAGACCGAGCTTCGTCTCCGGGACATCCCACCACTGCGGCGTTCCGAATGAATACGACACGTCTCCCATGAACTGCTTGGGGAACGTGAGATTGAAGTCGCGGTGATAGTCGAACGGCCCCCAGTCGTTGAACTTGGCCGCTCCCACGAACTTCACGTGCTGCTTCACGGCACGCAGATCCACCCCGGTGCGATGGAGCAGGCGCGGGTCATTGCCGTTGGGTTCCGCCGTGCCGGTATACACGTTGGCGATCAGCCGCAGATCACGCCCAAGTCGTGTCACCACGCGCGAGCGAACCTCGTACAGACTGCGCGCCGGTGTGGCGCCCGGGAACGCGAACGTGGTACGACCATCGGCCAGGATACCGATCGCGGCGTCCATGGTCGTGGGGAGCCGGCGATAGACGTACCCGAGATTGGCGGCAAACCGCGCATCTTCGCGCATATCGTTGTCCCACGCGTACATCCACGTGGCGGGGGTCGGATCGTAGGTGAGCAGCAGCTCCGCCCCGTACGTCTCGCGGTTCGCACGCACGGCGAACGGATCATCGAGGATGTTGCGCGGGCGCGCGGGGGCCGGCGCGCCGGCAGGAACCGGACCGACGATCGGCTTCTGGTACAGCACATTCGGCGCGAACTGGAAGGAGCCGTAACTGACCGTGAACCCGGTCAGGATGTTGGACTGGTTGTTGAGCCCCGTGTCCTTGAGGCTCCATCCCGTGAACGTCTGCACCGACGTAGGGCCACCGTCGGCGACCAGCCCCATGATCGCGCCCTGCGCATACCAGTTGTAGCGGCCACGCGTATACGTGACCTTGGCCTTGCCACCGAACGCATCGCTGTCGCGCACTTTATCCAGAAGCACGCGCGAGCCGTCGACGATCTGGTAGGGCACATCGACACGCGTGGCACCGGCCCAGATCCCGCCAGCCTCCACGCCGAAGCCGGCGATCGTATCGGCCAGGTGCAGCGTGGCGCGCCGCGTTTGGGGCAGTGGCACGGCAAACGAGCTGTTGGTGGCCGACGCGTTGAGCTGCGCGACTTCTTCCTGGAAGAGGCCGGTGACGTGCATGCCCGCAACCTTGCGGCCGTACTTCGCGATGATCATGGGGTTGGCACCCCACCAGAGCTCGGGCCCGAGGGCGAGCTTCAGCCCCTGCAGCTTGCGCTTGCCGGTGAACTCCATGCCGGCGGGCGCATTGCCATTGTAGATGTCCATGTTGCGGCCGTAGTTCGCTTCACGGTACACGCCGAAGAAGTCGCCTTCATAGCCCCAGTGAGAATGGCCGCTGCGGTAGAACGCATCGAGTCGGAAGTTGCGGTCATCCCAGGACACGCTGGCTCGATAGACAGCAAGGCGCTCGTTGTCGGTGACGCGCAGAGGGGCCGCATCGGTGAGCACCGTGCGCCCGCGGCCACGGTTCTCGTAGAAGATCTCGTCGATCGGATTGTTCGGCACATTGCCGAGCACGTTGAGCGACAGGGTGGCCGAGAAGTTTTCGGCAGGCTTCGCGGTGACATCGGCGTAGAACGACTCGAGGCGATCGAAGCCGACGAAGGACGGGCGCGCCGTGGCACTCGGGGTACGCGACGACGGTGTGCTGAGCTTGGTCCCACCCGTATTGAAGGTCTGCAGATCGAAACGCAGCCCACTGACGCTGAACCGGCTCCCCACATCGCCGGAAGCCGCGGCGCGATCGGCGCGCGCGCGGAGCTCCGCCTCGGCGGGCTCGATGCCTGCGAAGTGCGTTCGGATGGCCGCCGTCGTGACGCCGGGCGCATAAGGATCGATCTGGTAGGCGCGCTGCAGGGCGTAGAAGGCCGCGCGCGGATAGAGCGGAAAGAGACCGCGGGCGTCGGGTGCCCCCTTGGCCACGATCCCCCACCACTCTTCGTTCATGTTGTTCTCGCCCTTCACGTAGTCGTCGCCGTACGCCGCGTTCGACCAGGAGGCGTTGATGTCGTGCTCGGCCAGACGAACGTCCTGCCCGTTCTTCCACCACCCGTCGGTCCACTGGAACGTGAGGCCGCCGATGGCGTTGCCGGTGCCGCCCTTGCCCGCCACGTTCTCGAAGATCTCCTGCCACTGCGCGAGGAGATAGCGCGCCTGGGAGCGCTGATCCTCACGCAGATCGCGCGCGTTGTAGGCATCGGCGCCGAACTCGGTGAACATCACCGGCAGGCCGAGGGTCGACTTCACGCGAGCGAACAGGTCACCGAACGAGGCGCCGCGATACACGTTGGTGCCGAAGACATCGAGCCCCTTGGCCTGTCGTGCGATGATGTCGAGGTACTGCAGATCACCGTTGGCCAGCGCCACCGGACGACTGCCGTCCCGCGTCTTGATGGCGCGCGCCACTTCACCCACCAGCGAGTAGAGATACGTGGCCTTGGCCGCGTCGCGTTCACCGGCCGGCAGATTCTCAGTGGCGGCGGACTTCCAGGTGAGGCCGTAGTTGTTCTCGTTGCCGAGCAGCCACATGAGCACCCCGGGAGTGCCACGGAACTCGTCGACCAACGCCGTCACCTCGTTGGTGAGCGCCTGCCGCACCCGGGGATCGGAGTAGTCCGTCTGCGCCACGAAGACGCCCCCCACGGTCGTGCCGTAGCGCCCCAGCGCATGATTCAGCACGGTCCAGATGCCGTACCGGTCATAGATGTACTTCACCCACCGCGGCGGCACGCCATTGTACTGGCGGATGGCATTGACCCCCATGACCTTGAGGAGCGACATCTCGCGGTCGAGCGCGGCCCGGATGACATCGTCCGGCTGGGTCCAGAGGCTGTACGAGTAATTCGTCCCGATGGGGAAGTAGTCCCAGTTGACGCCCCGGATCAGCAGATCCTGGCCGTCGACCTTGAGGCGTGTCCCCGCAGAATCGGCGACGATTTCGATGCGGGGCGGTGCGCTCTGCGCCTCGAGGGCACCGAGCCCCGGCCATCCGGGGGCGGTCGCCGTTGCGAGCGCCACGAGGGCGGCGCCGAGGTGCCGGAACCGGCGCGGCGTCACAGCAGACAATGCATGCATAAGCGGATGCCTCTTCCACCGAACTGGGTGGGGCAGGTCGAAGGCGGTCGGCGACGGATGGGAGGGGGCTTTGTTCGCCGTCCCAACAAAGTCGGCCCGAGGATTCGGTCCGTCAAGGCCGACTTTTCCGCCCGGGTGCGCCCGGCCTACAGGATGTACTTCCGGAGATCCTCGTCCTCGCTGATCGGACGAAGCCGCTCGCGCACCATCTCGGCGTTCACGGTGACCGGCGCGGTACCGCGGTCCGGCAAGTCGTAGAGTACGTCCTCGAGCAGGGTGGTCATGACCGTGTGCAGCCGGCGCGCGCCGATATTCTCCATGCGTTCGTTCACCCGGGTGGCCACGCGGGCCAGTTCGGCGATACCGTCGGCAGTGAAGTCGAGCGACGCCCCTTCGGCAGC
>CAZNZG010000129.1:0-10048 GCA_964577455.1 uncultured Gemmatimonas sp.
GTCGACGGCACGCGCATGGAAATGGGCGGCTCGTGGTCGGTGTACTGGTACAACGGGCACATCGTCAGCTCGGAGATTGCGCGCGGCATGGACGTGGCCGAGTTGGTGCCGAGCGAGTTCCTCACGCAGAACGAGATCGATGCCGCGAAGACGGTGAAGTGGGCGCAGCTCAACGCGCAGGGGCAGCCGAAGATCACGTGGCCGCCCAGCTTCGCGCTGGCCAAGGCCTACACGGATCAGCTGGAGCGCAAGGGATGTGCGGCGCCCGCGGTGAGTGCGCTGCGTACGCAGATCGCGGCGGCCGAAAAGGCGAGCGGTTCGGCGCGCAACGCGGCGCTCACGTCGGCGGTGTCGGCGGCCGAAGGGGCCCGCGGCTGCGACGCGTCCAAGACCGATCTGCTGAAGAAGGCGCTGCAGGAGCTGCAGTCGCCCGCGATGTAACCACCCTGCTGTCGCTGTCCGCCGCGGCCTCAACGCTTGATCCGATCACGCCAGTCTACCGGCGTGGTCGGATCAGCTTTGAGGGCGCGGGAGTGGTCGGGATTATGACTAGTCGGTCCAGTGGCCGCGGGCGTAAGCTGAGGGATGCACAGCCTTTCCTCCGGCGATGATGCCGGCAGTCGCATTCGGGTCGTCGCCCGCGAAACCGTAAAGACCGGGCGCTACGCCCTGCTTGGCTCGGAGCTCCCACGTGCGCGGCGCGTATGGTTCGCGTTGCATGGCTATGGGCAGCTCGCCACGCGTTTCCTCCGACATTTCGATGGCTGCATACCGCCCGATACCTGCATCGTGGCGCCCGAAGGGCTCTCGCGCTTCTACCGCGACATGCCGGGAGGTGACGGGAGCCATTTGCAGCATGTGGGGGCCACGTGGATGACACGCGAGGGGCGCGACGACGATATCGCCGACACGCTGCGCTGGCTCTACGGCGTGTACGACGACGTGCTGGCCATGACCGCTGAACGGCCACAGGTGGGTGTGTTGGCGTTCTCCCAGGGCGTGGCCACGGCAACCCGCTGGATCTCGTCGTCGTTCGTGCATCCGCACACGTTCGTCGCGTGGGCCGGGAGTGTCGCCACGGATGTGGACGACGAATCGATGCAGCGCGCGCTGCAGCGGACCGATGTGGTGCTGGTCGCTGGTGACGAGGACCAGTTCATCGACGAGACGACGCGCGAGGCGACGCTGGAG
Organism: uncultured Gemmatimonas sp.; assembly: GCA_964577455.1. Lineage (GTDB taxonomy): Bacteria > Gemmatimonadota > Gemmatimonadetes > Gemmatimonadales > Gemmatimonadaceae > Gemmatimonas. The sequence continues at coordinate 1,192 of CAZNZG010000129.1, forward strand.
CGCCTGCGGGTATGGCAGCCGCAGGCTCGTGGCGTGCAGTACGCGGGTGGCCATCGCCTCGACGCAGATACGCTGCGCGGATTGCTGCACGGGCTGGGCGTGACCGACTGACGTCGGCGACCGCCCCCTCGTGACCGAGAGGGAGCCGGACCGGTAGATTGCGGCATGCGCATCTTTCCGATTTCCCATGCTGGTGTGCCCGCGACCGGTTCGCGTGGTACGCGCTCCGTCGTGGCTGGTGGCGTGCTGCTGCTGGCCGCCTGTTCCCCGGGCGACCGGGCCGCTGACCAACCGGCGACCGATACGGCAGTGGTGGCGACCGCCGATACGATGCCCTCGCAGGAGGGGATGATCGACGTCCCCGGGGGGAAGGTGTGGTATCGCCGAATCGGCAACGGCCCGGGCGTACCGCTGCTCGCCCTTCATGGCGGCCCCGGTGGGGTGTCGTGCCGATTCGAGGTCCTCGCGCCGCTGGCGGCCGATCGTCCCGTGATTTTCTACGATCAGCTCGGGAGCGGACGCTCGGAGCATCCGAGCGACACGTCGCTCTGGCGTGTGCCCCGCTTCGTGCAGGAGGTCGATGCGGTGCGGCGGGCCCTCAAGCTCGACCGCATCCATCTGCTCGGGCATTCCTGGGGCGGCGCCCTCGCTGCGGAGTACATGATCGCGGCGAAACCCGCGGGCGTCGAGAGCGTGATCTTCAGCAGCCCGCTCATCTCCACGCCCCGGTGGATTGCCGATGCAGACAGTCTGCGCGCGCAGCTGCCGGATTCGGTTCAGCGCGTGCTGGACGAACACGAGCGCGCCGGTACGATCGACTCGGAGGCGTATCGCGTGGCCACGGACACCTTCTATGGCCGCCATGTGCGCCGGCTGCCGGTGGCCAACGAACCCCGCTGCGAGGGCGTCGCATCGAACGACACGATCTATCGGCAGATGTGGGGGCCGACGGAGTTCCGCAGCACGGGGTCGCTGCGCACCTGGAGCCGCGCCGCAGACATGGACGAGATCCGGCAGCCCAGCCTGTTCATCGCCGGCGAGTTCGACGAAGCGCGTCCCACCACACTCGAGGAGTTCCGTCGCACGATGCGTGACGCGGAACTCGTGGTGGTGCCGGGGGCGGCGCACGCGGCGATGCGGGAAAAGCCGGCCGAGTACATCGCGGCGGTGCGCGCCTTCCTCGCGCGCGTGGAGTCGAAGGCCGAGGCGCGCACGCCGTGACGGCTCCGCTCAACCTCGCGCGCCTCACGCTGCCGATTCTGCTGGCGGAGTGGGCGCGCATCGTGGACCGTCTGGAGCATCAGCCCCACGATCCCGCGCATGTGTTCACCGACGACGTGCTCGTGCGCCACGAGATCTCGGCGCGTCTGCGGGCCAAGCCGTCCCCGCAGGAAACCCGGGAAATGCTGCAGGAGTTCGACGGGCATTTCCGGGCCCTTACGGAAGAGCGGGGAGAGTGCGTGTTCGGGGCGGAGGCCGCGTCCACGTCGGGGTGGACCCCGTCGCGGGAGTGGTATTTCTGGCGACAGCCCCGTCGCTGACCGCGGCTTGGTGCATCACAAAGCTGCTCTTGCGGAATCCTTGTGAAACTTTTCACAAGGCCCCGGCGTACGGCCAGTGGACCCCGACAGGAGAGTTGGATGCCGCATCAGATCACTGCTCAGCCCTCGCTCACGCACACCGGTAGCTTCGCGACCGACCCGCGCCCGCACGTGGTGATCGTGGGCGGCGGCTTCGGCGGGCTGTCCGCGGCCCGTGCGCTCGCGAAGGCGCCGGTGCGCATCACGCTGCTCGATCGCACCAACCACCACCTCTTCCAGCCGTTGCTGTATCAGGTGGCTACGGCGGTGCTCAACCCGTCGGACATCAGCGTGCCGATCCGCTGGCTGCTCCGCAAGCAGCAGAACGCGACGGTGGTGATGGCCGATGTGGATCGCATCGATCTCGAACGCCGGGCCGTGTCGCTCGACGGTGGCACGGTGCAACTGTCGTTCGACTATCTCGTGATTGCCACCGGTGCGCGCCACGCCTATTTCGGGCATCCGGAGTGGGAACAGCATGCACCGGGGCTCAAGAGCATCGAGGATGCGCTCGAGATGCGGCGTCGCTTCCTGCTCTCGTTCGAGGCGGCGGAGCGCGTCAGTGCCGCCGGTGAGCGCGATGCGCTGCTGACCTTCGTGATCGTGGGGGGCGGTCCGACCGGCGTCGAGCTGGCTGGAATGATTCCCGAAGTCACTCGGCATGCGCTCAAGGGAGAGTTCCGTCGAATCGATCCCAGCAAGGCCCGCGTGCTGCTGCTCGAGGGGGGCGCACGCATCCTGCCGTCGTTTCCCGAGGCCTTGTCCGAGCAGGCCCGCCGCGACCTCGAGGCACTGGGCGTGGAGGTGCGCACCAATTGCGTGGTGACCAACGTCGATGCCGATGGCGTGATCGCCAACGGTGAACGGATCGATGCGCACACGGTCTTCTGGGGAGCGGGCAACCAGGCTTCGCCGCTCACGCGTCAGCTGGGCGTACCGCTCGATCGCGCAGGGCGCGTGCAGGTGGGCGAAGACCTGAGCGTGCCCGGTCATCCGCATGTGTTCTGTGTGGGCGACGTGGCCAGCACCACCACGCCGGACGGTCGGCCGGTGCCCGCGGTGGCGCCGGCAGCGAATCAGATGGGTGCCGTGGCCGCCAAGAACATCATGCGCACGCTTGCCGGACGCTCGCGCGTCGCGTTCCGCTATCTCAACAAGGGCGATCTCGCCACCATCGGTCGTCACAAGGCTGTGGCGGTCATCGCCGGCGCGCAGCTGCGTGGCGCCTTCGCCTGGCTCACCTGGCTCTTCGTGCACATCCTGTATCTCGTGGGCGTGCGCAACAGACTGAGTGTGGTGGTGCAGTGGGGCTACCAGTACCTCACCTTCCAGCGCGGTGTGCGACTGATCACCGGCACCACGGTGCACCGGCTGCTCAAGGCCAGTCGCGCGGCGCACGAGAAGCGAAAGGCTGCCTGACGCATGCCGCTCCGCCGAGTCGCTGGTCACACGCCGGTCGAAACCGTTCGCTCCACTCGGCCGTACGGTTCCGCATGACCTTCCTCGGCAATCTTCTGTGGTTCGTGTTGGGCGGCGGCTTTTTCGCCTGGCTCGGCTGGATGCTTTCGGGTGTCCTGCTCGCGATCACGATCGTGGGCATCCCGTGGTCGATCGCCGCGTTTCGGGTGGCACCATTCGCGGCGTTCCCATTCGGTCGCACTCTGGTGGACGCACGCACCGTCGGTGAGGATCGCATCGTGGGCACCGGGATCGCCAACGTGCTCTGGATCGTGTTCGCCGGGCTGTGGCTCTTCATTGGTCACGTGATGGCGGGGATTGCTCTCTGCATCACGGTGATCGGCATTCCCTTCGGTCTTGCCCACTTCAAGCTGGCGCAGGTCTGCTGGGCGCCGCTGGGCAAGCGCATTCAGTCCACGGACTGACCGGCAGGCGGGCGGGCGGCGCGCCGCTGCATGTACAGATGCAGCGGCACACCGGCGAAGATCAGCAGCAATCCCCAGAGGTTCGCCTCGAGCCCTGCGCCGGCAAAGGCGAAGCACGCGAAGGCGATGGCACCGGCCGAGGCCAGCAGCAGCGCCGGCGTGCGCGGTACGGTCCCGCGGTACGCCAGTACGAGTGCCGCCACCGGCGCGAGCAGATAGAGCGCCAGTGTCGTGGTGGTGGAGAGCAACAGCACGAAGGTGTACATGTCGGTGAGACGCGGGCTGCCATTGAGCATGATCAGCACGCACGCCAGCACGCCGCTCACGAGCACGGAGTTCATCGCCGCACCGCGGGCATTGCGCTGCCCCCACCAGGCGGGCAGGAGGCCGTTGTCGGCCATGGCGGCGGGTACCTCGCCGACCACGAGTACCCACCCGTTGAGTGCACCGAAGGCACCAATCACCACGCACAACGTGATCAGCGTACCCATGCCACGCCCCAACACGGGCGATACGAAGTCGGCCACGGGGGCGGCGCTGGCCGCGAGTTCGGCAGCGGGCATGGTGAGCACCAGCAGCCCTGTGACCGACATGCTGAGTACCCCCGTCAAGACGGTGCCGATCATGGTGGCGCGCGGCACTGTGCGCTCCGGATCGTTCACCGCTTCGGCGGGCATGGCGGCGCATTCGAGCCCCAGCATCGAATACAGCGTGAGCGCGGCGGCGCCGGTGGCCGCCGAAAACGACAGCGTGGACGCATCGAAGGGTGCGAGGATGCCCGTGCCGTCGCGCGCGAAGAGCAGGGCCGCCACCCCGAGCGCTACCACGAACGGTAGCATCTTCACCACCGTGGTGATCACCTGCGCGGCGCCCGCCACCTTGAGCCCGCGCGAGTTCAGATAGCCCAGCAGCGCGAGCATGCCGCAGCCGGTGACCGCGGCGACCATCGGCGACTCCGTGAGTGACGGGACGAGACGCCCGAGATAACTCACCCCACCGATCGTGATGGCGGCATTGGACACACACGCCGACATCCAGTAGCCCCACGCAGTCACGAAGGCCGGGCCACGGCCGAGCGCCACCCCGAGAATGCCCGTGGCGCCACCCGCATGCGGCAGGTGCTTCGCCAGCACCGCGAACACCCACGCGAGGCACAGGGAGCCGCTCAGGGTGAGCGCCCATCCCGTCATGGTGCTCCAGCCGAACGGCGCGAGCGACGCCGGGAGCATGAACACGCCGACACCCACGATGTTGCCCACCACCAGCGCGGTGGCACCGACGAGACCGAGCTTGTGCGGTGTACGTGGCGGTGTCAGCGTAGATGGCGACGTCGACGGCTTGTTGCGCTGCGGAGACACCGTGGGGGAGGGCATCGGGCGAATGTACGCCCCGGAGCGCCACCCTGCAGCAACTCCGTCGGCTCATGGGTGAACCTTGCGGCCTTTGCTCCCCTCATCGTACCGAACATGTCCTGGATCGCCTTCACGCGTGCAGTCAGCCCGAGCCTGGCTGCCTGCGAACTCACGCACATTGCGCGTACGCCGATCGAGGTGGACCGCGCCGTGGCGCAACATGCCCTCTACGAGGAGACGCTGCGACGCTTGGGGTGCACCGTGCAACGCGTCGCCCCCGCGCCGGAGCACCCCGATGCGGTGTTCATCGAGGACACGGCCGTGGTGCTTGACGAGGTGGCCATCATCACGCGACCTGGTGCGGAGAGTCGCCGCGGCGAAACGCAAGCGGTGGCGCAGGCGCTCGAGGCGCATCGTGCACTCCGCGCCATTGCCGCCCCCGGCACGCTCGACGGCGGCGACGTGCTCGTCGCGGGCCGTCGCATCTTCGTGGGACGCACGGCCCGCTCCAACGACGAAGGCATCGCCCAGCTGGCGGCGCTGACGGCCCCCTTCGGCTACGAAGTGATTTCGGTGGAGGTGCGCGGTTGCCTGCACCTCAAGACCGCGGCCACGGCGCTCGACGACGGCGCCGTGCTGTGCAACCCCCAGTGGGTTGAGGCCGCAGCCTTTGCGCCGCTGACGGCGCACGCCGTTCACCCGAGTGAGCCGATGGGCGCCAATGTGGTACGTGTGGGTAATCGGCTGCTCTATGCCGAGGCGTACCCCCGAACGCTCGCGACGCTGCGAGCGCTCGGGTACGACGTGGTGACGGTTCCTGCCGACGAACTCGCGAAGGCCGAAGGCGCCGTCACCTGTTGCTCCCTGATCTTCAGGGAATGATCGTGCGCGCGGGCACGGCGATCGCTCCGAGCTTGAGTTGTGCCGCCGCGGCGTTGAGCGCCGGGATGTCCTTGTCGAGGATCTCCTGCCAGCCCGCACGCAGTACCGTCCACCGCGACGACAGCTCGGCCACGCGTTCGGCTGCTCCCTTGGTGGGGCGACCGTCCACCCCACCGTTGATGTAGCCGTTGGTGCCGGTCAGGTTGCCGTACAGCTCTGCCCACTGATTGTCGAGCTGCCCCGCAAAGCGGATGGGATCCTGTCCGCTGCGGCTCTTCACCTGCGTGAGCTGCACTTCGAGGCGTGACAGCTTGGCCGCGAGGGTATCGGCGAGTGCCGCGAGCGCTGCCTCCGAGCCGGCACGCTTGGCCGCGGCAAGCAGCTGATCGCGCTGCTTCTGCACGTCACGGAGATCGCCGAGTGTGGTGTTGAGCGCATTCATGGAGTCACGCACCGCGCTGGCGGCGCGGAACTGCTCCACGTAATCGGTGGCCGTGACGGTGGTGAGGCGCGGATCCGGGAGCACCTTGAACGGTTTGCGCATCGTCACGCCGTTGGCCGTGAGCACCGCCTCGTAGTCGCCCGGCGGCGCCTTCACACCGCCGAGGTACCCCCACGTGACCACGCCCTCCACGCGCATCGGGCCGGGATAGGTGATGTCCCACACCACGCGATGCAGCCCGCGTGTGGCGGGAAGTCGGCGCGTCTGCGCCGCGCGCGCCGCGGCACTGTCGCTGCTGTAGCGCTGCACGGTGCGGCGCTGCGCATCGACGATCTCGAGCGTGACCGGCGCGGTGGCGTTGGCGCCGAGCCAGAGGTGAATGGCGGCGCCATTGTCGGCGGGATCGGGCACTTCCGGCGTGGGGTCGAACGACTCGCCACCACGCTGCGCACGCACCACATCCGTCGGTGTGAACAGATGCGCCGACGAGGCGACGATGGCGGGCGACAGCTCGCGCAACGGGGCGAGATCATCGACGATCCAGAGGGCGCGACCCTGCGTGGAGATCACGAGGTCGTCGTGGCGGGCTTCGAGATCGGCAATCGGCGTGATGGGCAGGCGGCCGGGCATGCGCTGCCAGCCTTTGCCACCGTCGAACGACACGTACAGTCCGTACTCGGTGCCGGCGTAGAGCAGATTGGCGCGCTTGGGATCCTCGGCTACTGAGCGCAGCGGATGATCGGCGGGAATGCCGTTGCTACCGTCGGTCAGTCGCGTCCAGCTGCGACCATAGTCATCGGTGCGCCAGAGATATGGAGTAAAGTCGTCGAGACGGTAGGCCTGCACCGCTACGTAGGCGCGACCCGGCTGATGCGACGACAGCGCGATCTCTTCCACCGTGCCGAACTTCGGCATCCCCGGGGGAGTGATCTCGGTCCACGAGGCGCCGCCATTGCGCGTGAGGTGCAGACGACCATCGTCGGTACCGGCCCAGAGCGTGTTGGCATCGGCCCGGTCTTCAGCCACGGCGAAGATCGTGTTGAAGATCTCGACGCCCGTCACGTCGTTGTTGATGGGGCCACCGGCGGCTACCTGATGGGCGGCGGTATTCGTGGTGAGATCGGGAGAAATGCGTTCCCACGTCATGCCGTTGTCACGCGTGCGCAGCAGATACTGTGACCCGTGGTACACCACGTTGCGATCGTGACGCGAGACGACGATCGGGGCCACCCACTGGAAGCGGTAGGTGAGATCCTTTGCCGCCTGACCGAGCTGGAGTTGCGGATACACGATCACATTGCGCCGCTCGTCGGTCCGCGTGTCCCAGCGGTTGATGGCGCCACCGTAGCAGCCACCCCAGATCACGTCGGGATGATCGGGGTGGAGTGCGACCGGCCCCGTCTCGCAGCCGGACGCATAGCGGTAGTCGGCGAACGGATGCAGCGAGTTGGACGACGACCAGCTCGGCACGCTGATGGTGTTGTTGTCCTGCTGTGCCGTGTATACGCGATACGGAAACCGATTGTCCGTGATCACGTCGTAGAACTCGGCCGTGGGCTGGTTCCAGTAGCTGGACCAGGTGCGACCTCGATTGAGCGTAACCTGCGCACCGCCATCGTCGGCCACGATCATGATGCGCTTGTCCGCTGGGTTGATCCACAGATCGTGCACGTCGCCGTGCGGCACGGCGATCTCGTTGAACGTGACGCCTCCGTCGATGCTGCGGTACAGCGACGTGTTGAGGGCGTACACCACGTTCTCTTCGTCGGGATCGGCGCGTACGTGCGTGTAGTACCAGGCGCGCTGGCGCAGCTTGTTCTCGCTGTTGGTACGCGCCCATGTGGCGCCGCCGTCATCGCTGCGGTACACACCGCCCGCGGGCTCCGCTTCGATGATTGCCCATACCCGCTGGGGGTTGGCCGCCGACACGGTGAGGCCGATCTTGCCGGTCAGCCCCGTGGGAAGACCGCCGCCGAGCTTCGTCCACGTGTCACCGCCGTTGGTGGAGCGCCAGATGCCACCCTCCGACGATCCGGAGATCATCGTCCACGGCTTTCGCTCGGCGCGCCACATGGCGGCGTAGAGAATGCGCGGATTCTTCGGGTCCATGGCAATGTCGGAGGCGCCGGTGGAGTCGTTGAGGAAGAGCACCTTCTCCCATGTACGCCCGCCGTCACGTGTGCGGTAGACGCCACGGTCCGCGCTGCGCCCGAAGGGACGGCCCAGCACCGCAGCATACGCGACATCGGCATTGCCCGGATGCACCTGGATGCGGCCGATCTGCCCTGCGTTGCGGAGCCCGATCGATTGCCAGCTCCGGCCGCCATCGGTGGAGCGCCAGGCACCACGCCCCATGGAGGTGTTGCCGCGCAGGTCGATCGAGCCTTCGCCCACGTACACCACATTCGGGTCGCCCGGCGCCACCGCGACGGCGCCGATGGCCCCGCCGAAGTACCCGTCCGACACGTTGCGCCAAGTGACGCCGGCGTCGTCGGTGTGCCACAGCCCACCCCCCGTACTGCCCATGAAGAACGCATGCGGCTGACCGGGGACGCCGCTCACGGCGGTGGACCGGCCACCGCGGAAGGGGCCCAGCATGCGCACCTTGAGCCCCTTGAGGGCGACGGAGTCCATCGCGGCCGGCGCGGCGCCTGCGGCGCTCGTGGGGGGAGCCGGTCGGGCGGTTCGCTGCGCCGCCAGCGTCGACTGCGGGCCAGG
>CAZNZG010000130.1:0-6659 GCA_964577455.1 uncultured Gemmatimonas sp.
CGAGCCCACCACGGCGCTCGACGTGACCATCCAGGCGCAGATTCTCGAACTGCTGCGCGAGCTGCGCACACGCACCGGCATGGCGTTGCTGCTCATCACTCACGACCTCGGCGTGGTCGCGGAGATGGCGTCACGCGTGATCGTGATGTATGCCGGCCGCGTGGTGGAGGAAGCGCCTGTCGAGGCCCTGTTCGCCAACCCGTCGCACCCCTACACCGAAGGATTGCTCGCGGCGATGCCGCGACTGGGTGACGAGCAGGAACGGCTCACCACCATTCGCGGCAGCGTCCCCCCGCTCGGGGCACTGCCCAGCGGGTGCACCTTCCGCGATCGCTGCCCGTACGCCTTCGAACGTTGCGCGGTCGAAGAGCCGGTACTGAACCAGGTGGGCGAGGCGCACCGCGCCCGATGCCATCTGGTGCAGGAGCCGGAGCGACGTCTGGCACAGGTCGGAGTCGTGCAGTCATGAGTGACGCCATGAGCACCGTGACCACCTCCCCCCGGCACGCCGCGGACAGCGCGCTGCCACCCAGCGCGCTACCGCCCAGCGCGCCGCTCCTCTCGGTGCGGGGGCTCACCAAGCATTTCCCCATCCGCACGGGTATCCTGCAGCGCGTGACCGGTGCCGTGAAGGCGGTCGAACAGCTGTCGTTCGATGTGGCCCGCGGTGAGACGCTCGCACTGGTCGGCGAATCCGGGTGCGGCAAGACCACCACCGGGCGCGCCCTGCTGCGCCTGATCGAGCCGACGGCCGGTTCCGTGCACTTCGACGGCACCGATGTGCTGCAGCTCAAGGGAGAAGCACTCCGGCGCATGCGCCGCCACATGCAGATCGTTTTTCAGGACCCCTATGGCTCGCTCAATCCCCGCATGACGGTGGGGAGCGCCATCAAGGAGGGGTTGCTGGTACACGATCTGGCCGAGGGCGCCGCCGCCGATCGGCGCGTGGCGGAACTGCTCGACGAAGTGGGCCTTCGCGGCGAGTACGCCGCGCGCTACCCGCATGAGTTCTCCGGCGGCCAGCGTCAGCGCATCGGCATTGCCCGGGCGCTCGCGGTCGAACCGCAGTTCATCGTATGCGACGAGCCGGTATCGGCGCTCGACGTGAGCGTTCAGGCGCAGGTGGTGAACCTGCTGCGTGACCTGCAGCGCGATCGTGGGTTGTCATATCTGTTCATCGCGCACGATCTGGCCGTGGTGTCGCACATGGCCGATCGCGTGGCCGTGATGTATCTGGGCCGCATCGTCGAGCTCACCACGCGCGCGCAGCTATTCGGCATGCCGCGCATGCCGTACACCAAGGCGCTGCTGTCGGCGGTCCCCGTGCCCGAGCCGGGCGCGCGCCGCCAGCGCATCCTGCTCGAAGGCGATCCACCATCACCGGCGAACCCGCCGAGTGGCTGCGTGTTCCACCCCCGGTGCCCGCATCCGCTCAAGGACGCTGCGTGCACCCGCGTGGTACCGCCGCTCGAAGAGAAGGCCCCCGGCCACTACGTGGCATGCATCAAGGAACCACCCACCTCAGTCCCCACCCCGTGAGTACCGCCGTCACCAACGACCGATCCTTCTTTGGCCATCCCAAGGGGCTCGGGCTGCTCTTCGCCACCGAGATGTGGGAGCGCTTCTCCTACTACGGACTGCGCCCCCTCCTCGTCCTCTTCATGGCTGCCGCGCTCGAAGCGGGTGGCTTCGGATTCGAACGCACGCAGGCCTCGGCCATCGTGGGCATCTACGCGGCGAGTGTATACCTCGCCTCGCTCCCCGGTGGCTGGATCGCCGATCGCTGGCTGGGACTGCGACGCGCGATCCTGATCGGCGCGGTGTTCATCACCGCCGGCCACCTCGCCATCGGCGTATCGGGCTTCGCGGGTGCCGGTGTGGGCAAGTCGTTCTTCTTCCTTGGCCTCGTCCTGATCGTCCTCGGGACCGGCCTGCTCAAGCCCAACATCTCGGCGATCGTCGGCGATCTGTACCCCGAGGGCGGCGCCCGTCGCGACGCCGGCTTCTCGATCTTCTACATGGGCATCAACACCGGTGCCTTCGTGGGGCAGCTCGTCACCGGCTATCTCGGCGAACGGGTGAGCTGGCACTGGGGCTTCGGCGCGGCCGGCATCGGCATGGCGCTCGGCCTGCTGAGCTTCTGGCTCTTCGCCGGTAAGCTGCTGGGCCCGATCGGCCAGGACATCGTTCGCGATCCCGACCCCGCAGTGCAGGCGCGCCGTGAGGCGAGCGTGCGCAACAGCACCCTGATCGGTCTCGCGGTGCTGGCGCTCGTGTTCGTGCTGGCGTCGAGCGGCGTGCTTTCGCTCGATCCGCAGGCAATCGGCGGCGCCATGACCTTCGTGCTGGTCGGCATTGCCGTCGCGTTCTTTGCCTACATCTTCGCCTTCGGCGGACTCACGACCGACGAAAAGAAGCGGAGTGCGGTGATCTTCGTGCTTTTCGTCTTCGCGGCGATCTTCTGGGCCGCCTTCGAACAGGCGCCGACGTCGCTGCAGCTGTTCGCCAACGACTTCACCGACCGCAACCTCTTCGGCTTCAGCATCCCGGCCACATGGTTCCAGTCGGTCAACTCGCTCTTCATCATCATCTTCTCACCCGTCTTCGCCGCGCTGTGGGTGTGGATGGCGAAGCGCAACGTGGAGTTCTCGAGCCCCACCAAGTTTGCGTTGGGCCTCGCCCTTGCCGGTATCGGCTTCCAGCTCATGGTCTTCGCCGCCAACAAGGTGGTGGCCGGCGGTGGCAGTGTGCTCGTGTCGCCGTGGTGGCTGATCTTCAGCTATCTCTTCCAGACACTCGGTGAGCTGTGCCTGAGCCCCGTTGGGCTCTCATCGATGACCAAGCTCGCCCCGCGTCGCTACGTGGGCCAGATGATGGGCATCTGGTTCCTCGCCGCCTCGGTCGGCAACCTCGTGGCCGGCCTCGTGGGCGGGCATGTGGATCCCACGAAGCTGGAGCAGACGCCGGCGGTATTCAGCGGCACGGCGATCGCACTGTTCGTGTCCACGGCGATCCTGATGGCCATGGTCGTACCCATCCGCAAGATGATGGCGAACGTCAAGTAAATGCCGGCGGGCGGCGGCTGCGGGCCACGTGTGCCCCGGCGTACGCCGCCCGCTACGGCCAGGTGAAGAGCGAGGTGGGCGCCGTGCGCTCCCTGCTCCGCTCCACATCCCGCGTGTCGCGCCAGAAGGTTCTGCTGCGATCGATCCCCGTGAGGCGCACTTCGAAGCGCGCACGGGGATCGTTGCTGACCGGCACCCCGAAGTCCAGGCGCCACAACCGACGCGAACGCGGCGGCACCGCGGCGAGCAGCGACACGCCGACCACTCCGCGCCACGGCGTATCGACCGTATAGGGTACATTGCTCTCCGCCCACATGCGCCCGGCCTCCGCGAAGCCCGCCAACCCCACGTCGGCGACATTGAGACGGGTGGGCACCACGAGGCGCTGTTCACCACGCAGTACGAGCCGGCGGGCGCCGGGCTCGCGTGAGCGGCGGTGAGCGAGCAGCCCGCCCTCGAGGTCCGACAGTGACAGCTGAAACGGCGCACGCATGCGTCGCCCCGTGGCCCACTCCGCCTGCAGCACCGTGGTTTGCCGCACCGCCGGCCGGAAATACCACGCGGCCCGGCCGCTGCCGACCACATTGTCCCACTCACGGCGCGAGAGATCGTAGCGCGCTTCCGTAATGCCCTGCGCGCCCATGAACCATTTCTCGCCACCCCAACCGAGGTACACGTTGGTGGACAGGAAGCGGTCGCGATCGACCGCCGGGCCGGCCACGATCGATTGACCAAGCGAAACGCCCACCTGCGCGCCAACCCGGATGTCCTGCGCACCGGTGAGCGCGTCGAACCCCTGCACGCGTACGAAACGGATGGCACGCACACCGAGCAGCAGGTTGGCACGCAGCACATTCTGACGGCGAAAGCTGGGTGCGTCCTCGCCGAGCGTGTCGGGACGCACACCGAGCGGCGTGAGCAGGAACGGCAACGAGTCCACGCGCTCTTCCTCGCGCGTGATGGACGCCCCGATCAGCTTGAGGCTCCCCACCGACCCGGCGCGAACCAGGCCGCCGACGTTGCTGAACGCACGCCGCACGTTGACGGCATTCGTCTCGATGTCGCCGCGAAGGAACTGATGCGGTTCACGACGACCGCCCACCGAGGCCACCCAGGCGAGGCGCTGCAGATCGGTGTAGAAGGGGCGAACCACCTCGAGGTTGAGGCGCTGCCCGAATGGCTCGCGCCGCGCTTCCATGCGCAGTTCGTCACGCTGCCCGAGGAACTGGTAATCGGTGTACTGCACCCCAAGCACGTCGTTGTAGGCCATACCGTTGCGCCAGTCCACGGCCACCTGCTTGGCAAAGCCCCCGATGTTGGATTCACCAAGGCCCAGCCCGCGGAACTGCGGCGAAGATCCGCGCAGCACCGGCTCGAAGATCAGACTGAAGTCGTCACGCGTTTCGACCTCGAGCAGCACGCCGCCGCTCTCGTCGTCGTACACGCGAATGCGGGCATCGACGAGATAGGGCTGCGCGCGGAGGATGCGCTCCGATTCCGCACGTTTGATCTGGTTGCACGGTTCGCCGACCTTGAGCAGGAGGAACTGCCGCACCACCTGATCGCGCGTGTTGGCGTGCACGGCGCGTACCGTGCGCCGCACCCATTCGAGATCGCGCGGCAGGCGGTCGGTGAAGGGCGGCTGGGTGATCACCACGATGTCGCTGATCGGCTGCCCGGAACAGCCCGTCACCGGCAGGCGCCCCTGACGCGACACGGGGGTGCGCACCGGCTCGGTACGCGTTTGCTGCGCCGCCATCGAAAGCGGACGCAGCGCGGTCCACGCCGTGCAGACTCCGATCGTCAGCGCCGCTGCATGCCGCCGCCGGCGCCCGCTGAAGGTCATCGCCCCAACTGCCGCTTGAGATCAGCCAACCGCGCTTCGGCGTCGGCCTCGCGTTCGGCCCGCGTGCGCCGCGACGGCGGCGGCGCGTCGAGCAGAGGGTCATCGAGCGCATCGCCGAGGGGATCCGCGTCACCCACCTGACCATGTGCCGCGCCGGTCGGCTCGTCGAACAGGGCATTGACCTCACGCGCTGCCGCACGCTCCGGCGTGGAGGCCTGCGGTGCGATCCCCGACATGACGCGCCGCAGTTCACCGCTCATGGTGTCGTACTCGCGCTCGGCCAGCGTGAGTTCCTGCTGCTGCACCATGTGCTTGCTCTCGAGCATCGCCACGCGCTCGGCGTGCTGCACGGCAAAGCGCTCGGCGATGGCCACCGTTTCGGTGTCACCGATGTCGGCGGCATACCCCTGCCTTCTGCGAATCGTTTCGAGCTCGGCACGCTCGGCCGTGAGTCGTGCCTCGGTGGCGGCGACGGCGGCGCGCATGTCGTTGATCGCCAGTTTGGCGTGCACGAGCGCCTCACGCATGCCGTGGGACATGCGGCGGCGTTCGTCCGGATCGAGACGGGAGGTGAAGGTGCGAAGCGTGTCGCGGAGCTCGTCGAACATGGGGAGTAAGGTAGGGCGTGACATGGGACGGCGCGACACGACCCAAGGCGTCTGCAGACCGCCAATGCCGCTCGGGACGTCCGCCCTGCCCGGCGACGCGAGGAACGCGGCTCGCGGTACCGGGCGCCGGGCATTCGGCCCGGCTGGTGGGCCTTCCATGCCCTTACCTGTTATTATCGAACGCATACCAGTACGCCAGTGTCCTGCGGCAGGCTTGCCGCGCCACCGGTGACGTTCGTCCCCTTGACCGTTCCCGTGCTCTACCTCGCCATCCCCGCGCACAATGAGGTGGCCACCATCGGCGTGCTGCTCTGGCGGCTGCGCACGGTGCTGGCCGAGTTCCCGCGCGAATACGAAGTCGTGGTGTACGACGACGCGAGCACGGACGACACCGCCGCGGTGGCCGAGCAGTACGAGCGCGCGATGCCGGTGACGGTGCTGCGCGGCGCGTCTCGCCTCGGCTACGCCGGTGCCGTCGACGCCCTGCTCCGGCACATCGCCGGCCAGACGCGGTATCCGCGCCGTGACGCCGTCCTCCTGCTGCAGGGCGATTTCACCGATCCCCCGGGCATCGTGCCCGAGTTCGCCCGCCGCTTCGAGGGGGGCGCCGACCTCGTGGTGGGCGAGCGCCTGACCGTGGCCGACGCGCCCACGGCGGTGAAGCGGCTGTTCAAGTACGCGCACTGGGCCATGCGCGCGTTCGTGAAGGTCGAAGGGGTGAAGGACCTGAGCGCCTCGATGCGGCTGGTGCGCATTTCGGCGCTGCGAGAAGCGATCCGTCAAGCCGGGAACGCCCCGCTCGTGAGCGGCGACAGCTGGACCGCCAACACGGATCTGCTGCTCCGTCTGGCCCCGCACGCCCGTCGCGTGGAGTCGGTGCCCATGGAGCCCACCTTCGGTGTGCGCATGCGCGACACACGCCGGGTGGCGATGACGGACACCCTGGCTGCACTCAAGTGGGCCTGGGGGGCGCGTGGACGCCGGGCGGTGGTGGGATCCTCGCCTGCCGAATCGGGTGGCGATGACCGCCGCCCCCGGAACGGATCACGCCGTCGCGACGAACCCGAGCTCTCGGTCGAGCGGCTGCGCGAGAAGGTGCGCGAGCGTGATGGCTCGAGTGGGATTGACGGAGAACAGCAG
>CAZNZG010000130.1:6669-8376 GCA_964577455.1 uncultured Gemmatimonas sp.
AACAGCAGGACCCCCGTCGTCGTCGCGGCCGCGAGGGTGGTCGCGAGGGTGGTCGCGAGGCTGGCCGTGATCAGGATCGCGGGCGTGCTCCGCGCAGTGACGCACGCAGTGACGCACGCAGTGACGCACGCAGTGAAGCGCGCGGCGAGTCGCGGAGCGACCGGGCGGAACGGGAAAAGCAGGTGGACCTGTCGCGCGATCCGGCGGCGGCACCGAGCCGGTCGCGTGAAGCGCGCGAGCCTCGCGAACCCCGCGATACCCGTGAACCGCGGGAAGCACGTGAGGGCCGCGCACCGCGGGAGCCGCGTGAAGGCCGGGAACCGCGCGAGAAGCGTGGCCCTCGTCCCGACCGTGCCGCCGAGGGGCCGCGCGCCGCAGAGTCTCGTGGCGAGCCGCGCTCGACCGAGCCGCGCTCGACCGAGCCGCGTGACGCACGGAGTGGCGAGAGCCGGAGCGCCGATGGCCGGAACGAACGGCCGGCGGAGTCGCGCCCTGGGCGTCGCCGCGAGGAGCCGCGCTCGCCCTTTGCCGATCCCACGCTCGAGCTGGACGATCCGTTCGCTCCGCCGAGTGCGCGCCGCGAACGCCGTTTCGACGACCTGGTGAACGCGGCCACTACCGGCGACGGGGCAGTCCCGGAGCGTGCGCCGGCTGACCGCGCGGACACCGTCGCCGAGGCGTCCCCTGAGGTGGTGCCCGTCGAGGCGGTGCCCGGGGAGCGCCCGGTCGCCAGCGCTGGGCGCGACGACACGGCACAGGAGGCGCGTGCCATGGCCAGCGCGGCCACCGATGCGTCGGAACGCTCGGACGACCGATCGGGCGAGGGCGCCGACGACGACGCCGAACACGGGCAGGACGATGGCGAGGCTGGTGCCGACGCCGGGACCGACGGCGACGAGGCGGACGTGGATGCCGAAGGGCGCCCGCGGAAGCGCCGCCGCAACCGTCGCAGCCGCCGCGGGCGGCGCCGCAAGGGCGCGCGCGGGGACAACGGCGAATCGGATGCGAGCGCCGATGCCGGCGGGCAGCATGGGGAGGGCGACGGAGAGGACGGGGGAGGAGACGGCATGGCCGACGCCGAAGCCGAGGGCGACGCCCCTAAGGCTCGACGTGAGCGCGTGCGGTTCACCCCTGCTGATCACATCGACGGTGAGCCGGTGCGTGTGACCGGCGACGACGAGACGGATGATGACGGCGACGACGACGCCGGCGACGATGACGACATGGGCGGCGTGGAGAGCATGAGCGATGGGGCGGCCCGGCCGCGTCGGCGCGGTCGCCGTGGCCGCCGCGGCGGCGCCCGCCGGTCACGCGGACGCAAGGACAAGGGTGACGCCGGAGACGCGGGACCGGCGGCGGAGTAAAGAGCTCGCTGGGGGGGCGCTGAGCGATTTGCTCTTGGCGCTTCGCGCGAACCGCGCCAGCAAAGGGGCGCCAGCAAAGGGGCGCCAGCAGACGGGCGCCAGCAAAGGGGCGCGAACAACAAGGCGCCAGCATCTCCCGCGTTTCGCAGGGATGCTGGCGCCGTTTTGCTGGCGGGTTCGTGCTGGCGCTGTCTTGCTGGCGCGGTTCGCGCCGTTCGCGCGAAGCGCAAAGAGCCACGCACCACGGCCCCAAGAGCGAGGCGCCAAGCGCCGCGCCCTCCCACCTGCACCGCTAGCCCTTTATCGCCCGCTCGATGCGTTCCGCCGTGGCCGGACTCACCAG
>CAZNZG010000130.1:8476-10040 GCA_964577455.1 uncultured Gemmatimonas sp.
ACCGCTAGCCCTTTATCGCCCGCTCGATGCGTTCCGCCGTGGCCGGACTCACCAGCCGGATCACGAAGTACACCACCGCACCCACAACGAGCACCCGCACAGCCAGTCCCACGAGCCAGAACAACAGGCTCACCAGGGGGCCCAGCAGCCCGAATACGAGCTTGAGCGCCACCAGGCCCAACAGGGCCACGATGCCAACGGTAAACAGGGTGCGGAGCATGGGTCGCCTCAAATCGGATGAAGTGGTCTCTCCCCCTACGAATGACCCGCCCCGAAGTTTCACACCAGAGGGAGAATCCGGCTATTTTGGGTTAGGGGGTTATGCCGGTTTGCGCGGAACGTGCACCGGGCTACCTTCCCCTGTTCACGTCCCGGGCCCACCCCCGGGCAACACCGTGCCGGACTATGGCTGAGCAGCTGGTTCAAATCATGGGGCGCCACCGCCGCGACCCGCTCCCCGAGCGGAAGCCGTCGTGGCTCAAGGTCAAGGCGCCCGGCGGCGACAACTACATCCGCCTCAAGCACATGATGAAGGAGCTCAACCTCCATTCCGTGTGCGAGGAAGCGCATTGCCCCAACATCGGCGAGTGCTGGCAGCACGGCACCGCCACCTTCATGATCCTCGGCAGCGTCTGCACCCGGAACTGCGCCTACTGCGCCGTCTCTCACGGACGCCCCCCCGAGTACGACATCGAAGAGCCCAACCGCGTGGGTGAAGCCATCGCCCGCATGCAGCTTCGCCACGCCGTCATCACCTCCGTCGACCGCGACGATCTCCCCGATTTCGGCGCCTACATCTTCGCCGAAACCATCCGGCAGATCCACACGCGACTCCCCGAGTGCAGCGTGGAAGTCCTCGTCCCCGACTTCCAGGGTAACGAAGACTCCATCCGCGCCGTCCTCGAAGCGCGGCCGGAGATCTACAACCACAACACCGAAACGGTGCCGCGCCTCTTCAAGAAGGCGCGCCCGGGCGGCCGCTACGAGCGCGTGCTCGAGATCTTCCGCATCGCCAAGCGCATCGCCCCCGATATCCCCACCAAGACCGGCATCATCCTCGGTCTCGGAGAAACCAACGAGGAAGTGGTCGAAGTCATGAAGGATCTCCGCAGCGTCGACGTGGACATCCTCACCCTCGGCCAGTATCTGCGCCCCTCGGACGCCCACATCGAACTCGATCGGTACGTCACCCCGGAAGAGTTCCGCTGGTTCTACGAAACCGGCATGGCCATGGGCTTCAAGCACGTCGAAAGCGGCCCGCTCGTACGTTCGAGTTACCACGCCTGGGAACAGGTCCAGGCCGCGTCGCTCGCCTGACGCGCTCAGAACTCCCCACCCGACACTCCCCACTGTCGTTCTGATGCCTCCGAAGAAGAAATCTGACGCGAAATCCGACACCCAGGTGACCGTGAAGCCGGACCATACCGCGGCGCTGCACCGCGAACTGCTGTACTCGATGCTCCTCCAGCGCCGCTTCGAAGAGCGGTGCGCCGAGATGTACGCGATCGGGCGCATCGGTGGCTTCTGCCACCTCTACATCGGACAGGAAGCGGTCTCCACCGGC
>CAZNZG010000131.1:0-10030 GCA_964577455.1 uncultured Gemmatimonas sp.
CTAGTTAACCTTTTCGTGGCTCTCCGAAGCGCAACCGGTCAAGCTCGTGCAATCGGGAGCTCACACGCAGCTGCTGCCCACGTTGCTGAGTGACCCCGGCGAGGCGGGCAATCCGGAACGGCTGGCACGCTACGCCATGCGTCGTGGCTTCGGCGTGGGGCTCGCGCCCCTTGGTGCGGAAGCGAGCGTGCCGGTGTCCGTCTCTGCGCGGCTGTTGCTCAACGTGACTGCCGGGGCCGCGTGGTTCAATCAGGTGGTACCGTACGGCAAGGCCACGCAGGCCAACTTCACCGTCGCGCCCGGCATTGGCATGGAGCGCACCGTGGGATCACGCGGTGCGCTCGCCGTGGGCTATGCGCTGCATCATTTGTCGAACGCCAGCATGGGCGATGCGAACCCGGGCATGAACTCGCATCTCCTGTTCATGCGCTGGGTACGCAGCTCGCCGTGAACTACGGAACGATCACCTTGGGCTTCGCCGGCTTGGTCCCGTTCAACCGCGGGCGCGGCCCGTTGGCCACTTCCACGGTGATGTCACGGATGTAGTTGGTGATGCGCGCGTAGTGGGGATAATCGATCCACTCCGGCTCGTCGGTACGCTGGTGGTAATCCCCGTGCAGGCCGGTAAAGAAGAAGGCGATGGGTACCCCCTGCTGCGCGTAGCGGTAGTGATCGCTGCGGGCGTAGATGTTGTTGTAGCCGGCCCATTCGATCGGCTGATCGAACTTGTAGTCGAGCGTGAGGGGCTTGCTCTGTTTCGTATTCACGGCGGCCACGGTTTCGCCAAGGTCCTTCGAGTCGAAGAGCGAGCCGATCACCCCCACGAAGTCGTCACCGCCGCCCGGCAGATCCTCGGCGCGCCCCCGGCCGATCATGTCGATGTTGAGCTGCGCCACCACGGAGTCGATCGGCACGGTGGGATTGCGCGTGAAGTGAGCGGCACCGAGCAGTCCGGCCTCTTCGCCCGTATGCCACACGAAGAGCACGGAGCGCTTGGGCTTCACCGGCATCGCCATGATCGCCTCCGCAATTTCGAGCACGGCCATCGAGCCCGACCCGTCGTCATCCGCCCCATTGTTGATCGAGTCGAGGCGGGGCTTGGGATACAATGCGCGGATGCTGTCCATGTTCACCCGGATCTGCGCGATGTCCTGCGGACCGAGCGGCTTCATGCCGTTCGCGAGCAGCATGCGGTTGCGAATGTCGTTGAACGCCTTGAGCGAATCCTTGTCGACCGGTGTGGTGAAGCCCACGTGGTCGTTGTGCGCGCCCACCGCCACGTACTGGTGCCGGAGCTTGGGGTCACTGCCAGGAATGATGCCGATCACGTTGCGTGCCCAGTCCGTCGGCAGCTCCACATAGTCGAGCGACGCTTCCACCACGCCGCCCTTGGCACCGGGTGAGAGTGCTTCGACCGACTGCCCCTTGAACAGCTGCTGGGCACCAGCCTTGGTGAGCCGGAAGCTCGCCTGCGGCTGCAGCGCGGCCAGTTCACGCTTGAGCAGCGTGAGCGAGTCGGTACCACCGGCGCCACCGGCTCGTGGCGGCGCCACCTGCGTGGCCACCGTGGGTTCGTTGATCGCCACGCGCTGCGCAGGGGTGAGGTTATCGAGATCCACGGTCGCCACCGCGGCCGCATCGGCGAAGCGTGACGCCGGCGGCGCGAAGCCGGGGCGCACCGCGAAGGCCTGTCCCTGCCCGCCTCGGCCACCCGGCGCCGGGAGCAGCACCACGAACTTGCCGGCGGCAGCGGCGCTCGAAATCTGCAGCGAGGTATCCCCCTGCGTGCCGCCGAACACCACCTCGGCGCCGGTCACCGGGCGCGGGGCGCGCTGCCCGGGTACAGCCACGATCTCGGTGTTCCACGCGATCGGATTGCCATCGACCGTCACCCGCGAATGCTCCGTGAATTTCCGGAGGTGGAACGGCAGGTTCTGAAAGTACGTACCATTCACGCCACCGGGGACGAGCCCCAGGCGCTTGAGTTCAGCGGCAATGAAGTCCGTGCCCTTCTTGTTGCCCACGCGCCCGACCTGCCGCCCCATCATGGAATCGTCGGCGAACTGATAGAGTCGGATCTGCAGATCGCGCGGCGTGATCGTGGGCGCAGTGGGCGCCGGCTTGAGCTTCTCGGGGTTGCCGAAGCGATTGAGCTTCGCTCCGGACTGCGCCGACAGCGTGGCCGACACACCGGCCATCAGAACGAACGCGCCCGCAGGCGCAAGAGAGCGGACGTGCCGCATGAGCATCTCCAGAGTGACAGAGGGGGATCACGCGAAAGTTACGCGCTTTCCGCGGGCGACGCATATTGGCCACGACCGTCCTCCCCACATTCCGACATGCCCATGTGGCCAATTGCCGCCCTGCTGCTTCAGGCAGCCGTTCAGCCCTCGCCGACCGCCGTACCCACCGCTTACCAGGTCCTGGTGGCGGAACATGCGCGCGGCACCGACCTGATCACGCTTCGTCGCGCACTCGCCTCGGGTGATTCGATCCTCGAGCGGCTCGCGGCCCGGGCGATCGGGCGCAGCGAGCAGAGTACGCTGGTCACGGAGCTCACTCCCCTCCAGAATGCTCGAGCCGCCTCGGTGCGACGCGAAGCCGCGCTGGCAGCAGCGCAGATGAGGGCGCTGGCCTATTGGCAGCAGGGGGCTGTGACGCCGATCACCCGCGAAGAGCACCCCGAGGTGCGCGCAGCGCTGCTGCACGGTCTGGGACGCGTGGCCCCCGCCGCGGCAGAATGGGAGGCCGCACTTCGTACAGGGCTGGCCGACGCCCACCCGGTCGCGCGTGCTGGCGCGGTGCGCGGGTTGGAATCGTTCCTGCGGCGCCATGCGCGCAGCTACAAGCCCCAACCGGCCACGGTCGACGCGCTCCGCGACGTGATCCTCGCCACCAACGACTCGCCGGTTCGCATCGCAGGCCTGCTGGCGCTCACCGCGGCGCAGGCGCGCGACAGCAGCGTGGTACGCGCAGGACTGACGGACGCCAACCCCGAAGTACGGCGCCTCGCGGTGCAACTGGGACGCGTGTGGGTCGCCGATACGGCGCCCATGGTGCGCTGGCAGGCATTACGCGTGGCCGGCGATTGCGCGCGAGCCACGGCGCACCTGAACGACCCCGACGAACATGTACGCCTGCTGGCGATCGATCTGCTCGGCGAAAAGCGTTGCGGGCGCACCGCGCTGCAGCCACTGCTGGCCCACAGCGACTGGCGTCGCCGTGCCCACGCCGTGTACGCGCTCACCCTCGCCGACTCCGCATCGGCCACACCCGCCATCCGTGCCCTCGCCACGAGCCCCGCGTGGCAGGCACGCGCGTGGGCGGCGCGGGCGGCCCGCCGCGTTGGCGATTCCGTCACGTTGCGCCGTCTCGCTCTCGATGCAGATCCCAACGTGCGGCTCGACGCCATTACCACCCCCGCCGAGGCCGTGAAGGCGTTGAGTGCCGATCACGCCGGGCTGCTCATGCAGGCCGCCACCGTGCTCAAGGCGTATCGTGGTGCGGACAGTGTGCAGGCGGCGCAGGTCGTGGTGGCCATGCAGGCCTTCGAGCGCATCAGCCGCACCCACGGAGTCACCTGGCGCGACCCGCGCGTAGCGCTGCTCGAACTGATCGTACAGTGGTCACGGCGTGAGGCGCGCTTCGGCGGCCTGTGGATGACGCAGTGGCTGCGCGATGCCGACCCGGCCATACAGAAGATCGCGGCCACGGCGCTGCAGATCGATCCGCTCGTGGCGGCGCAACCGCCCTACGTACCGCCCGCGTTCATGACGGAGGCCGCGTGGCGCGCACTGCAGGGCGCGTCAGCGCGTGTGACGATTCGCGGCAAGGGGGTGATCGAACTCGATCTCCTCGAAGACCATGCGCCGATGGCCGTGCATACGTTCGTGACCCTTGCCGAGCGTGGCGACTTCAACGGGCGGACCATTCATCGCATCGTCCCCAACTTCGTGATTCAGGGGGGGAGCCCCGGGGCCGACGAGTACGACCCGGCCACGTCGTACTTCATGCGCGACGAAGTCGGTGCCCCCAACGTGCGCGGTTCGGTGGGCATCTCCACACGCGGCCGGGACACCGGCGACGGCCAGCTCTACTTCAACCATGTCTACAACGTACGTCTCGACTTCGACTACACCGTGATGGCCAACACCATTCGGGGGCTCGACGTGATGGATCGCGTGCAGGAAGGGGATGTGATCGAGTCGGTCATCATTCGGCGGCGTACCTCCGCGGGAGCACGGCGATGATCCGCACCGCCGGCGTGCTGACGTTGCTCTGTGCCGTTCGTGCGCAACTTGTTGCACAGCCTGTCATGGCGCCTGCGGGAAAACCGTCGACGGGCGCAGACACCGTGCCCGCGATCTACGGGGCACGACGCCCTGCGGGGAATCAGGGCCAACTCGCAGTCCAGCGCGACGGGCATCTCTATCTCGTGCAGCAGGCAGGGGGGCGGGAGATTCCCGAGCCGGTCCAGCTGTCGATGGGGAGCGCCTATCATCGCGACCCGGCGTGGTCCACGACCGGTCTCCTTTTCGCATCGGACAGCGCTGGCCATTACGACCTGTATGAGCGTGGCATCGACAAACGGGGCGCCCTCACCGGAGCCGCACGGCGCATCACGTCACATCCGGCGCACGATGTGGCGCCGTCGGCTGGGGGGCGGATCATCGTCTGGCAGCGCGGCCTGGGCAACGAGTCGCGGATCTGGATGCGCGAGGGGGAAGCGCCAGAACGTCGCCTGACCACGAGCGAGCAGACGGAGCGCCGTCCGCGCGTGTCAGACGACGGCAAGGTGATTGCCTGGATCGTGTTCACGGAAAACACGCGACGTGTGGTGGTAAACGAGCGGACCGTGTTCACCGATCCGGGTATCGAGGACATTGCCCTGTCGCCACGTGGCGACCGGCTGGCCGTTTCCACACGGAACGGGGTGGTGATCGTGCCTGTCCGCGGCCCGACCTACACCAATCTCCTGTCGCGCATGCATGGCGACGTGGACTGGTCGCGCGACGGCATGTTCGTCACCGTAGCCGAGTATCGTGAAGTGAATGTGAGCTACAATGGCGATCCGGATCGCGGCGTGGACCGCTCCGCGCATGAGCGCGTGCTGCTCGGACCAGACAGCGCGCTGCGGGTGCTGAGCTTCGTGGCACCGATTGCCCCCGATGAGGGCATGACGGCGGTGCGCGGTCCGCTCCCGACCGATCGCCGCGCGGCCAACACCGTCGCATTCGACCGCGTGTGGGAGCGCAGTGCTCGGCTGTACTTCAGCGATGCTGGGGCCGCAGCCAGACGCGCCACATGGACGCGCCTGCGTGATCGCTATCGGCCGCTGGCGCAGGCCGCGCCATCCGATAGCGCGCTGCAGCAGGTCATTCATCGGCTGCTCCGCGAACGTCCCCCGCTGCGTGAGGAAGCGACCGGCAAGGCGGCCGTGTCGAGTGCGCACCCCGTGGCCACGAAGGCCGGGCTCGAGATCTTCGCCAAGGGCGGCAATGCGGTCGACGCGGCGGTGGCGGTGAGCTTCGCGCTGGGGGTCGTGGAGCCGGACGCCAGCGGTATCGGCGGCTACGGCGAGATGGTGATCGCGCTCAAGGGCAAGCAGCCCACGCTGATCGAGTTCATGAGTCGCGTGCCCGAGGAGGGTGGCCTCACCAATACGTCACTCCTCGTGAACGGAAGGTATCCGATCGACGGCCCGGTGCTGGTGAACGTACCCGGCACCGTGGCCGGCATGTACCTCGCGTGGCAGCGGCACGGCAGCAAGAAGATCGCCTGGGCCGATCTCGTGGCGCCTGCCATTCGCGCGGCGCGCAACGGCTATCCGGTAAGCGATGGCCTCGCCACCACACTCGCCACGGAACGTGAGCACTTTGCCAAGTACGAGGGGAGTCGCGCCCTGTTCTTCCGCAACGGGGAGCCACTGCAGGTGGGTGATACGATCAGAAACCCCGATCTCGCGTGGGTACTCGAGCAGATCGCCACGAAAGGCGCCGACGGCTTCTACAAGGGCGAGGTGGCCACGAAGTACGCGGGCGATCTGCGTGCCAAGGGCAACGCCATGAAGGTCAGTGACCTCGCGCGCTATTTCGCCAACGAGCGCGAACCGGTGTGCGGCACGTATCGCGGGTATCGTCTCTGCTCAGGGGCCCCCCCGGTGAGCGGCGGTGCGGATCTCGTGGCACGGCTCAACCTGCTCGAGCAGTTCCCTGCTCCGCAGCGCTACGATGACCACGCACCCACGCTGCATGCCATGCTCTCGGCGTGGTTCCTCACTCCGTCGTCGCGCAACAAGATCGCCGATCCGGCCATGTGGCCGGTTGATGTGGCGAGCATCGTGCACAAGGATACGGCCAAGGTGCGCTGGCAGTGCTATCGCTCCGACAGCGCGCTCACGCCGGCCAGTGTGCGTGGCGATACGCTCGCGTGCCTGAAGGCGCGCGCGGCGACGCCACGCAGTACTCCACCCAGTACTCCACCGTCACACGAAGCCGCCGACGTATCGACCGGCTCCGCGCTTCACGACGACCCGCACGCCCCCTGCGGCGACGATCATGCGCGCGAGATGACCGTCTGCCATGCCGCCGGCACGACGGCGTACACCGTTGCCGATGCCGATGGCAACGCGGTCGCCGTCACCCAGACGCTCGGTACCTGGGGCGGCAACTTCTACGTGACGCCTGGCCTGGGCTTCCTGAGCAACGACAAGCTCACCAGCTACGGCACCGACCCCACGCAGTACGGCTCGCGCCTGCCCTTCGCGCGGCACGGCTCCACGCTCGCCCCCACGATCGCCTTCAAGGGTGACCGCCCGGTGTTCGCCGTGGGCGCCGCAGGCAACGCGTGGATCACGAGCGCGGTGTACCAGACCTTGCTCGGTGGGCTCGACTACAACCTCGGGCCACAGGCGGCCCTCGAGCTGCCGCGCTTCCTCCCCGGTGGTGGTGCGCCCGGCGGCGCGGGCGGTTCACGCTACGCGCTGCAGCTCGAGGACGGCTTCGCCCCGCAGGTCATCGAGCGGCTCCGCACGCTGGGCTACGATCTGTCGTTCGTGTCGGCGCGCGGCGAACTGCGCGAGGGCTACGGTGCAGCCATTCGCATCAATGCGAAGAGCGTGACAGCGGGTGCGGATCCGCGGCGGGCGGGCGCAGCGGGGGCCAACAAGTAGTCATTCGAACGTCCAAGAGAACGGCAGAGGCGAAAAGACAGCGGAGGCAGCGGAGCAAACTCGTTGAATGCGCTGCTGCCTCCGCTACCTTTTTGCCTCTGCCATGATCATGGACGTTTGTTACTTGGCCGCTGGCACCCGCTCCCGGTTCCACACGAACCGCTTGAGAAACACGCCCATGCGGTCGAAGGTATCGATCCAGTTGGCGTGCAGCATCGACTCGTGCAGGTCGTCGGGCACCACCATCAGTTCGTGGTAGACGTTCCGGGCACGCAGCAGCTGCACGAGCCCGATCGTCTGCGCGAAGTCCACGTTGCGATCGTCGTCGCCGTGCACGAGAAAGACGGGGCTCTTCCAGCCGTCGATCGCACCTACTGCGGAGCTCCTGAAGGCCACGTTGGTGGAGTCGATCACGTTGCCGTACAGATGCACGCCGGCCATGTCCACACCGGCCACGAAGATGTCGCTGTTGCGTGCCAGTGCCTGCGAAGCGAGCAGACCGCCGTACGACAGCCCCCAGATGCCGATGCGTGACGCGTCTACACTGGCGTGCTGCTGCAGATACGTCGCGCCGGCCACGACGTCCTGATACTCGCTATTGCCTGCCGCCTGGGCGAATGGCGCATCACGGAAGCTCTTGCCGTAGCCCACACCGCGCCGGTAGTTGATCGACAGCACCACGTAGCCCTGATCGGCGAGCCACTGGTTGGCGGCGTAGGCCCAGTGATAGAACTGCATGTAGTGATAGCCGGGAAGCATCTGTCGTCGCGGGCCACCGTGCACGAAGACGATCGCGGGACGCTTCTCGCCCGGCTTCATGTTCTTGGGCATGAAGAGGGTATTGCTGATCTCGAGCCCGTCAGCAGCTCTGGTCTTCACGACCTGCGGCTCCACGTGCGCCGCCGTGGGGAAGTACGCACTCGGCGTGGGAAAGATCACCCGCGGTACACCACCGGTGGCAGGAACGAGCGCCACGCTCGCGGGCGTCCGCGCATCGAAGTAGAGCACCGCCACCTGCCGGCCACTCGCAAGCGGCTGCGGATACGTCTCGATGCCGTTGCCGGTGGAGAGACGCATCGGCGTGCCCCCGGCCGATGGCACCGCCCAGATGTGACGGCGTTCGATGTCGCCGGCGTTGGTGGTGTAGTACATGGTGCGCCCGCCATCGCGGGACCACGCCACCGACGTGGCGTCTTCGATCAGCCCGTCAGTGGTGGTGAGGCGCACCAGCGCACCACCCGCTGCGGGTACGGCGTACCAACGTTCCCATTCATCCTTGGGCACGTTCACCGGAAACGCGATGTGATCACCCGCCCATGTCATGCCGGCGAGCGACGTGAACACGCTGTCTCCGGGCGCATTGTGCCACACTTCGCGCGCGGGGATCTGCGCCGCCACCAGCGGCGAGGCAATGTGCTTCGCCCCGCCGATGTCGGCGACCATGAGCGAGAGCGTGTAGCCACCGGTGAACGCCGCCGAAAAGAAGCCGGGGGAGTTCGTCATGTTGCTGCGTGTGGCTCGCTCGCTCCCCGGCCCCGCGGCACCGAAGCCACCGCTGCATCCCACACTCGGATTGCCCGTCGGGGGAGGACCCGCGCTGATGCGATCGGTGCCGGGCTGCGCCCCGGAGAGGACCGGGCGCTGCAACCCGAAGGGCGTACCGGGCCGGCGTGAGAACGCGAGATACCGGCCGTCGGGCGACCACGTGGGCGTGCCATCGCAGTCCACGCCTGGCGCCACATACTGCACCGCGCGCGATGCCATATCGTAGACGGCGATGTACGCGTGGTGCTCACGCTCGCTCACGAAAGCGAAGCGCTTGCCATCGGGTGACCAGCGCGGCGATCCGTTGCGCCCCCAGATCGAGACGAACGGCACGCCACCGGTATCCATGGCCGTCACCGGACCGGTACGCGCTACCCGTGCGCGATAGATCTGGCCGTCACGCGTGAAGAGCACCCAGCGCCCGTCGGGCGACAGCTCCGGCGCCGCCCCACGTGCCACGCGCCACGCCGGCCCGCCACTCGTCCGCACCGCCCAGATGGCGCGTTCAGCGCCGCGCGGATCGTGCGCCGGATTGGCAATCCAGTCGAAGCGATTGGGCGCCGAACCGCGCACGAACACCGCGATGGTGCCGTCATCGGAGAGGCGCACGTCGGTGAGGTCGGTACCGTCGTCCGCGAGAAAATTCGTGAGCCGTCGCGGACGAAAGTCGGGGGCCGCCGCCGTATGGACATTGCGCAACCCACGATCGTAGGTCATCCACGCCAACCGGTCCGCCTTGCGCGCGGACACGAGCGTGAGCGGCGACGCCGGTGACATCCACGGCTCGATCGTGGGAACGGCAGATTGGGCCACCACGGCGGCAGGCAGCGCGAGCACGAGGGCAACAGCGGAGGCTACGCGAGAGGGCATGAGCGGGGGAGTGAAGGTCCTCGCCAAACGACATCGGAATCAGCGCGACTTCTGCAACTTGAGGTACACCACCTGCTGAAACGCCTGCACTTTCGGCAGCACGATCACCCGCACCCGCAGGGTCAGGATGCCCCTCGCCGTTGCGACGATGGACGCGTGCGGAAACGATCTGCGCTCACGCGTTTCGGGAATGGGGCCAGCCTCGTCGAAGCCGAGGCGCACTTCCCCGTCGGTGACGAGTGCGTCGGCAGTGAGAACGTCGCCGGAGTCGACCGGCATCTTCACCAGCTGGTCCACTCGTGCCACACTCGGAATGGCGATCGTGGCCAGTGGACAGGCCGGCGAAAGATTCGCCTCGTACACCGGCAGCGGTCGCACGTTGAGGACGGCCTGCAGCGGCGCCACCGCACTGTCTACAGGAACCGCGGGGAGCGGCGGGATCGC
>CAZNZG010000132.1:0-9935 GCA_964577455.1 uncultured Gemmatimonas sp.
CGACCAATACGAACTTCCTCGGCCAGCGCATCACCAACTTCGAGAACTGGCAGTTCGGCGGGGCGGTGGGGGGCGCGATCAAGAAGGACAAGCTGCACTACTTCGTGGCATACGATCGCCAGCAGGTCGCGGAGCCGTTCAGCACCCTCCAGGTGGACAACGCCGCCGACTGGGCACGGCTGCAGGTGGCGCCGGACTCGGTCAGCCGCTTCCTCAACATCCTGTCGGCCCAGTACGGCCTGCCCGCCGGGCGTCAGGTCGGCGTGTTCGATCGCAGCAACGCGCTCAATACCGTGTTCGGGCGCCTGGACTGGCAGATCAACGACGCTCACCGCGCCACTCTGCGCACCACCTACTCGGACTGGTTCTACAGCAACTCCATTCCCGACCGCGAACTGTCGGTGCTGGAGAGCCGCGGCAACCAGAAGTCGAAGGAACTGCAGGTCATGGGGTCGGTGAAGTCCACGCTGAGCAACGCGCTCACGAATGACTTCCGCCTCGCCTACACCAATCGTCTCCTCGAGAACGAGCCCAACACGCGCCTGCCGCGTGCGTGGGTCAATGTGTCGTCCACGCTCCCCACGGGGAGCACCGGCACCAACCAGATCCTCCAGTTCGGTGGTCAGCGCACCAGCCCGGAATTGCAGACCGAGGAATCGTATCAGCTGGTGAACGTGCTGCGCTGGGATGGTGAGCGCACGGCCTTCACGGCGGGCACCGACCACTCGCTCAACAATCTGTCGATGTTCGTCTCGATCGAGACCGACGGCCTCTTCCAGTTCCCCAACCTTGCGGCGCTCGAAGCGCGGCGCCCGTCGAGCTTCGCGCGACTGGTACCGCTGCAGTCGCTCGAGCCGCGCATGCGGCAGTGGGTGTACGACGGTGGCGCGTATGTGCAGGGTGAGTACCGCGTGCGTCCCAACCTCAACCTTACCGGCGGTCTCCGTGCCGACATGTCGGCGTTTCTCACGGCCGCCAACCGCAACGAACAGGTCGAGCAGGCCTTCGGCCGCCGCACCGACGTGAAGCCGAGTGATCTGGCCATTCAGCCGCGTGCGCAGCTCACGTGGACACCGGGCGAAGCCGGGCGCAACCTGCTGCGCGTTGGCAGTGGCATGTTCACGGCCCAGCCGCACTACATGGTGCAGATCAATCACCTGCTCAATGACGGTACGCAGCTCGCCGATGTGCTGCTCACCGGCGCCGCCGTGCCCACGCCGGACTTCATCTCCTACCGGCAGTCGTTCGCCAACGTACCGGGGATCCCGCAGGGCAGCACCCAGCGCCCGTCGTACATCAACATGTTCGACGATGACTTCAAGGTGCCGCGCACCTGGAAGAGCGACATCGCGTACCAGCGTCGCCTGTTCGACGGCAACCTCACGCTTGGGGCGGCAGCGCAGTACTCGCACACCAGCGATCTGTATCGCTACTACGACCTCAACCTGCGCGCCAACCCGGAGTTCACGCTCGCCAACGAAGGTGGCCGCGGCGTCTTCGTGCCGGCCACGTCGATCACCGCGGCGGGCGGTCGCAACCCGGTGCTGGCTCGACCGTTCGCGCAGTTCCAGCGCGTGCTCGAACTGCGCAGCGACGCCGCGCAGTACCAGAAGGCGTTCGTGCTGGACGGTGCCCTCCGTCTGCCGCGTGGGGGCTCGCTCAACGGCTCGTTCACGTGGAACCAGACGCGGGACAACAGTTCATTCAACTGCTGCATCGCCATCACGTCGGTGTTCACACCCGTACCGAGTGACCCGCGGGTGCCCAGCTGGGGCGCGAGCGCAAACGACTTCCGGCACAAGCTCGTGCTGTATGGGGCCACCCCGGAAATCGGCGGCTTCCAGTTCAGCGCGCGGGTGATCGGGCAGAGCGGTTCGCCGTGGTCGGCCACCGTGGCGCAGGACATCAACGGCGACGACGTGGGCGCCGGCAGTTCCTTCGGCAACCAGAACGACCTCGCGTTCATCTTCGACCCGTCGACCGCCGGGCTGCGTCAGGGCTTCGCCGACTCACTGCGCCTGGTGTACAACAATCCGGCCAACATCGGCGGTGAGTACCTCCGCGCCAACATCGGACGCATCGCCGATCGCAACGCCGTGCGCAATCCGTTCGTCACGCAGGTCGACGTGCGGCTTACGCAGAAGCTGCCCGCCATTCGCGGCCAGCGGGCGCTGCTTACCCTCGACGTGTTCAATGCGGCGGCGCTGATCAACCACAACTGGGGGGCGATCCGCGGCGTGCCGGGGGCCAACCAGACCCTGCTCAACGTGATCGGGTTCGATCAGGCATCGCGCGAATACCGCTACCGGGTCAACCCGAACTTCGGGCGCACCGTGAAGAGCGGGAATCGCTACCAGATGCAGCTGGGCATGCGCTACGAGTTCTGACCCCCAACGGGTACGGGTGCAGAAGAACGGCGGGGGCCTTCCGGGCTCCCGCCGTTTCGTTCGGTGCCCCGGAGCGCCACCGCCCCTCCCTCTGTCGCGCCGTTCGCGATAGTTTGCAGCAGCCGCTGCTGGCCCATCGTATAACGGCTATTACCTCGGCCTTTGGAGCCGAAGATCTTGGTTCGATTCCAAGTGGGCCTACTGCGCGGCGTGTAAGTCCGCCGCGCTGGTCGCCGGCCAGAGCCAGGCGGCCCCCCGCACGCCGCTCGAGTCCCCGTGGGCATTGACCACGATCCGGGTCTGCACCGTGTCGGAAAACACCCAGGGTGCCACCTCGCGCTCCAGGTCCTCGGCGAGCCCCTCCGTGTTGGAGAGCCCACCGCCCAGCACGATCACGTGCGGGTCGAGCACATTGATGATCGTGGCGAGACTTCGGGCGGCGCGGTGCACGAGCCTGGTGCGCGTATTCACGGCATCGGGCTCCCCTCGCGCCGCCGCGGCCATGATGTCGGGGGCGGAGAGCGCTTCCCCCGACTCGCGGGCATGGTCGGCGACCACCCCCGGGCCGGAGATCCACGTTTCGATGCAGCCGTGCTTGCCGCAGTAGCAGGCAGGGCCGTACACCTCGCCGTGCTGGGGCCAGGGCAGGGGATTGTGGCCCCATTCCCCACCGATGAGGTTGCGGCCGGAGAGTACCCGCCCGTCGATCACCACGCCGCCGCCGACTCCGGTGCCCATGATCACGCCGAACACCACGGGCGCCCCCGCAGCAGCACCGTCGGTCGCTTCGGACAGGGCAAAGCAGTTCGCGTCGTTCTCGATGCGTACCTCACGGCCAAGTGCCCTCTCCAGATCCGTTTTGAGCGGCTGGCCGATCAGCCACGTGGAGTTGGCATTCTTCACGAGCCCCGTCTCGGGCACCACGGTGCCGGGGATCCCCATGCCGACCGTGGCGGTCTGTCCCACCGCGCGCTCGAGCTCCTCGACGAGGCGGATGATGGCCGACCGCGTCCCGTCATAGCTGCGGGGGGTGGGGACGCGCCGGCGTGCGACCACCGCCCCCGACTGGTCGATGACGACGGCTTCGATCTTGGTGCCACCGAGATCGATCCCGATGCGCAGAGTCCGCGGTGCATGCATGGGGCGACGTTCGCTGAAGTCCGTGCCGGTCGCAAGAGGACCGCCCCGAAGGGCACTGGCACAGCGGCGTGCATCCATACATCGTGCCTGTCTCCCCGGATTTCCACCGACCCCGAGCATTCCAAATGCAGAACGTTCCCATAACGATCGCCCACGGCGACGGCATCGGCCCCGAGATCATGCGCGCCACCCTCCGTGTGCTGGAGGCCGCCGGCGCTCGCATCGCCCCCGAAACCATCGAGATCGGGGAGGCCGTGTACGCCCGCGGTCAGTCGAGCGGGATCGAGGCCACGAGCTGGGAGAGCCTCCGGCGCACCAAGGTGTTTCTCAAGGCCCCCATCACCACCCCGCAGGGCGGTGGCTTCAAGAGCCTCAACGTGACGGTGCGCAAGACACTGGGGCTCTACGCCAACGTGCGCCCCAGTGTGAGCTACGACCCCTACGTGGCCACGAAGCATCCCGGCGTGGATGTCGTGATCGTGCGCGAGAACGAAGAGGACCTCTATGCCGGCATCGAGCATCGCCAGAGCGACGAGGTCTATCAGTGTCTCAAGCTGGTGTCGCGCCCCGGGTGTGAGAAGATCGTGCGGTACGCCTTCGAGTACGCCCGCGTGAATGGCCGCAAGCGCGTGACGTGCATGACGAAGGACAACATCATGAAGCTGACCGACGGGCTGTTTCATCAGGTCTTCGATGAGATCGCGAAGGAGTATCCCGACATCGCCAGCGATCACATGATCATCGACATCGGCGCCGCGCGTCTTGCCACGCGCCCGGAAACCTTCGATGTCATCGTCACGCTGAACCTCTACGGCGACATCATTTCCGACATCGTGGCCGAAGTGACCGGGTCCGTGGGGCTCGGCGGATCGGCCAACATCGGCGATCTCTGCGCCATGTTCGAAGCGGTGCACGGCAGCGCCCCCGACATTGCCGGGCAGGGCATTGCGAACCCCAGCGGGCTGCTGCTGGCGGCGGTCATGATGCTCGTGCACATCGGACAGGGCGAAGTGGCGGAGAAGATCCACAACGCCTGGCTGGCCACGCTCGAGGACGGCGTGCACACCGGCGACATCTACCACGAGAAGGTCTCGGAGCTGCAGGTGGGCACCGACGCGTTCGCGCAGGCGGTGATCGACCGGCTTGGCCGCCGGCCGCAGCGTTTCACCCCGGTCGCCTACGCAGGGGGCTCGCCGATTGCCGTGGCTGGCCGGGTGACAGCGCTCCACCCGTCGAAGAAGGAGCTCACCGGTGTGGACGTCTTCCTGCACTGGAAGGGGCGCCCCGACGTGCTTGGCCCTCAGCTCGCAGCGCTCGACGGCGATGGCCTCTCGCTCACCATGGTCACGAATCGCGGCGTAAAGGTGTATCCCGAGGGACTGCCGGAGACGTTCTGCACGGATCACTGGCGCTGCCGCTTCCAGGCGGCCAAGGGCCACACGGTCACTCTGTCGCAGGTGCTGTCCCTGCTGATGCGCGTGGGGAATGCCGGTCTCGATTTCGTGAAGACCGAGCATCTGTACACCTTCGACGGCCAGACCGGCTTCTCCCTCGGACAGGGGCAATGACGCGGCGGTCCCGCCTGGCGCTGCTGCTGGTGGCCGGGTGGGGCATGGCGGCATGTGGTGACTCCTCGCCGACCCGACCGGTCGACGTGCCACCACCACCACCGCCGCCCCCGCCACCCGCGCCGGTGTTTTCGGTGCCGGCCATCGCGCGCGAGTTCCGCGGCATGTGGATCGCGACCGTGGCCAACATCGACTGGCCATCGCGTACCGGACTCACGGTCGCGCAGCAGCAGGCCGAACTCGGCCTGCTCATGGATGTGGCGCAGCAGACGGGACTCAATGCGATCGTGCTGCAGGTCCGCGCCGCCGGTGATGCCATGTACCCGTCTTCGCTCGAGCCGTGGTCGCGGGTCTTCAGTGGGGTGCAGGGGGCCGATCCCGGCTACGATCCGCTGGCCTACGCGGTGCAGCAGGCGCGCCTGCGTGGGCTCGAGCTCCATGCATGGTTCAATCCGTTCCGCGCGGGGAACCTGCGTGACACGCTCACGCTGGCGCCATCGCACTTCGCGGTGCGGCGCCCAGACCTCGTCCGCAAATGCGGGCAGCTGTGGCTCGATCCCGGGGAGCCCGCCGTACACGATCAGGCAATCGCCGTGATGCGCGATGTGGTGCGGCGATACGACGTGGACGCAGTCCACATCGACGACTTCTTCTACCCGTATCCCGACACCTGCACGAGCTTCCCCGACAGCGCCACGTATCGGCGCTATCAGCAGGGCGGCGGTACGCTGTCACTGGGGGACTGGCGGCGCGACAACGTGAACCGGTTCGTGGAGCGCATGTACCGTGAGGTCCACGAGGAGCGGGCCACGGCGCGCGTGGGGATCAGCCCCTTCGGGATCTGGCGTCCGGGTAATCCCGCCGGCATCATCGGGCTCGACGCCTTCGCCACGATCTACGCCGATTCACGGCGCTGGCTGCAGAGCGGGTGGGTGGACTACTTCGCACCGCAGCTGTACTGGAGCATTGCCAGCGCGGGGCAGAGTTTCCCCGCCCTGTTGGGATGGTGGGCACAACAGAACGCCATGCGGCGGCACCTGTGGCCCGGGCTGGCGTCGTATCGGATCGGGACCGATCCCGGTCCCTTCTCGGCCTCCGAAATCCCGTCGCAGGTGGCGCTCGTTCGTGACGCGGCGGCCACGGCAGGGGGCGCGACGGGGAGCATCCTCTACAACGCCACCAGCGTGAGGAACAATCGGCTGGGGTTTGCGGCGGCCCTCGCGGGCGGTCTGTATGCGGGAGGGGCCATCCCACCGGCCACGACCTGGCTGGATGCCAGCGCCCCCGCGGCGGCGACGCTCACGGTGGTGCCGAGCGGCAGTGCGCTGCAGGTCACTACAGCGGCGTCGGGCGATGCCTGGTGGTGGCTGCTGCGCTGGCGGGTGAACGGGGCGTGGCGACAGCGCCTCGTGCCGGTATCGCAGCGCACGGTAGAAATCGCCGCGAGCGGTGTGGACGGCGTGGTCGTGAATGCCGTGGACCGCGTGGGCAATGCCAGCACCGATGCGGTGTGGCGGCCGTAAGGGCGCCGGTATTGCACGGCACGTCCACGAGCCCCGTCACGTCATGGAAAGCCACAAGGCACCCGCCCGGTATGGGCAGGTGCCTTGTCGTCTTGATGCCGTGGTGCCGTGCCGGACGTTCCAGGGAAGACGGTCAGTCGCTCATGTGCCCCAGCTTCGAACTCTCGCGCATGGTCACGTACACGAGCAGCGAGGCCACGATGCAGGCGGTCACGTACCAGTAGAACCACTCCTCGTGGCCGATGTTCTTGAAGTACAGCGCGATGTATTCGGCGGTACCGCCGAACAAGGCGACGGTCACGGCGTAGGGGAACCCCACCCCGAGCGCGCGAATGCTCGTGGGAAAGAGCTCGGCCTTCACCACGGCGTTGATGGCGGTGTAGCCACTCACGGCCGTGAGCGCGGCCAGCAACAGCCAGATCGCCGCGCTCACCGACTGCGCGTGCTCGAGGGCACGGAAGAGCGGGACGGTACCGAGTGAGCCCAGCACGCCGAAGGCGGTGAGTACGGGGCGACGGCCGATGCGGTCCGAGATGGCGCCCACGATCGGTTGCAGACACAGATACACCAGCAGCGTGACCGCATTGATGAACGTGGCCTGCGGTGCGGTGAACCCCACCGTGTTCACGAGAAACTTCTGGGCGTACGTGGTGAAGGTGTAGAACGCCACGGTGCCGCCCGCGGTAAGCCCCACCACGGTGAGTACGGCGCGCGGATGCTCCATCAGACCGCGGATGGTGGCGGCCGCGCTCGCGTTGGGGCGCGACGCCTTGTCCTTGGTGAAGTCGCTGGTCTCCTCCATCGACCGGCGCAGCCAGATCGCCACCACGGCACACAGGGCTCCGATCACGAAGGGGATGCGCCAGCCCCACGCCTCCAGCTCGGGCTTGGTGAGGAACCGCTGTAGCACCAGCAGCACGGCAAGGGCAATGAGCTGCCCGCCAATCAGCGTGACGTACTGGAAGCTCGACCAGAAGCCACGGTGCCGCTGCCCCGCCATCTCACTGAGATACGTGGCGCTGGCACCGTATTCACCACCCACGCTGAGTCCCTGCAGCAGGCGAGCGAAGAGCAGCAGTGCGGGGGCGGCAAGGCCGATGGTGGCGTAACTCGGCGAGATCGCGATCAGCAGCGATCCGCCGCACATCAGCATCACGCTGAAGGTGAGCGCGGCACGGCGCCCGTGCCGGTCGGCATAGCGCCCCATGAGCCACCCGCCAATGGGGCGCATGAAGAAGCCCACGGCGAAGACCGCCGCCGTGTTGAGGAGTTGCGCCGTCTGGCTGGCGGGGGGAAAGAAGGCCTTGGCGAAGTAGAGCGAAAAGGCGGAGTACGCATACCAGTCGTACCACTCCACGAGGTTGCCGATCGAGCCGCCGACGATCGAGCGCAGGCGTGATGCCGTTTGCCCCATGTCAGCGGGCTCCTGCACGTGCGCCGGCGTCACCCTGCCGATCGATGGTGCGCGCCAGAAGATCCAGCAGGTCACTTTCGGTCTTCACGCCCGGTACATCCTCCATGTCGATCACGTAGCCGTAGCGGTCGGCGATCGCCTCGTAGAGTGGGATGCGGTGGGCGAGCAGCTGCTCGAAACCCCACACGGAAAAATCGTCAGGGTCCACGAGCGACTCGTCGCGGATGTCGCGCAGTGCCTTGTACTCCGCCCACTTCTCCTCGAGAAATGCGGGGTTGTAGTACATGGGCTTGGGGTGCTTGCGGAACCGCTCCACCAGCATGCGCGTGTGGTCGGCTGTGCCGCGGATGTACACGAGCATCGTGTGCTGTGCGAGGCACTGCAGCACCGGGTCGGACGGGTCTGCCGGGTCCACCACTTCGCACAGGCTGCCACCCGAGTCGCAGACGAAGTGCGCGTAGCCATAGATCTCCTTGGCGCGCTCGATGAACTCCGGCACGTCGAGCAGCGCGCGGATCTCTGCGGCGCGATGCTGCGCCTGCCGGCGCCGGTACTCGGCGAAGGGAATGCCGCCGAGCGCTTCACTGCCAGGCTTGCCGAGGTACGTGGACAGCGGGCTGAGATTCTCGAAGGAGATGTTGGAGCGGATGTAGATCGAGTCGGAGCGCAACAGTTGCCGCAAAAACGGCACCCTCATCGCTTCGCGCTTGAAGTTGTCCACGATGTGTTCGCCCATGTACCGCGTACCGATGCGGTAATCGACCGAGTACTGGAACCAGTCGTGCTTCTGCAGCAGCCCGGCGAGGGTGGTTTTCCCCACACCCGACATTCCGAAGAAGGTGACGGCGTGAGCCGGCTGATCGCGCAGGGCGCGCCCCGAGGAGAATCGCATGGCGCTAAATTCCGCCCCGTGCGCGGGATGCTCAACCCCCGCGGTCGGTCTTTTTCAGCATTTGTCCAGGGTGCCATGTCTTTCGCGAAGCACGGCCATCAGGTTTTCGAGATCCCCATTACCGTGGTGCCGTCGGATATCGACGACAATGACCACGTGAACAACGTGGTGTACCTGCGCTGGATCTTCGATGTGGCGCTCGAACACTGGAACGTGAGTGCCCCACCGGAGATGAAGCAGGCGTACGGGTGGGTGGCCACGCGGCACGAGATCGACTATCGGCGCGAAGCGGTGATGGGTGATCCGATCGTGGCCCGCACCTGGATCGGTACGGTCGATTCACGGCGCTTCGAGCGCCTCACCGAGATCGTCCGGACCTCTGATGACCACGTGCTGTGCCGCGGACGGTCCCTGTGGACCCTGCTGGCGCGCGAGACCGGGCGCATCACCCGTATCCCGCCCGACATGGTGGAGCTGTTCTCGGCCTACATGCATCAGGGGTAGAGCCGGAGGCTCTGCGGCGGGGAGTCGGTGTTCACGTCGCACCATCTGGCGCCAGCAGTCGGTCGGCTTCGTCGTAGCCCGTAGGAAGGGGGATGCCGCCGCGAGAGGCGCCGGCACGGAGGAGCGCCGCCACCGACGCCGGGGAGCGCTGGTCCCGCCACCACGCCGTGGTGCACGCATCGATCGCGCGCCTCAGCGGGGAATGCCCTGAGCTGTCCGCGGCGTGCACTTCGGCGCCGGCATCGAGCAGCAGGCGCACCGCGCTGTGCTGCGCGCGCCAGGCCGCCACGTGCAGGGCCGTGCTCCCCGGAGCGATCTCCCAGTAGCCGTCACCCTCCGCCCACCGCAGATCAGCCGACGGGGCGAACTGCAGCAGGGCCCCGAGGGCGGCCGTGTTGCCGTTACCGGCGCAGCGCGCCATGAACTCGGGCAGGCGGCGCATGAACGCGTCGCGCACATCAGACCGGGCCGATAGCCGTGCGCGTGCGCCGTGTACGTCGCCGAACG
>CAZNZG010000133.1:0-9831 GCA_964577455.1 uncultured Gemmatimonas sp.
GCAGGGAGTGGTGGCCGCACGCCGCCCGGTCGACAATAGCACGGGCACGGGGCCGGGCGCAGAGCTCTGACGCGCAGATCGTGCGCGAGCGATGCATCTCGCCCGTTCTCGCGAAAGGTCGCTGCTATTTCGCCAGCGACCGCTGCAACGGCACGGCGTGCTCGAGATCACGCGCTGAATTCTTCGTGCGCTGAAGAATGGCACGGCCGTCTGCCGTGAACCCTACTGTGCGCCGCCGCACCGCCACAGGCAATGTGCTCGCTCCCAACTCCGCCGGCGCGCGATCGTAGGCCGGGCTCGTCCACGGCACGCAGCGCGGAAAATTCACCTGCGCGACGGCCCATCCCGGCTCGCTGTTGTGTGATTCAAGCGCCCACAGGTCCAGGATATGCTGGCTCGGGAAACGCAAGGCGGTGGCTGGCACGCACCCGAACGCACTGCAGTTGGTAATGAGCACCTCCCTGCGCACCGCCCACGCATCGCGCGATAACAGCACGTGTTGTGCGCCACCAAAATACGGCAGCCCACGACCGAAGACCGTACCAGAGTTTCCGAGCAGCCGCACCATATTCGCCGCGAAGGGGTTGTCGGTGTCGGCATCGCTCCAGAATTGCTCGAAGTGCGCCTTGGACAGATCCACCTGCTCCTTGTCCGGCGCCGCCGCCCGATGGTCGATGGCATCCATGGCCATCACCAGCGCCTCGCCCGGGCGAATGGCGTACTCGCGCCCCGTGCCCGGGAAGGCGACCACCGAACTCGCGGCATACACGGCCGTGCTGTCGAGACGCAGGAGCTTGTCGGGAGTGTCGCACGGCCCCGAGATGCTGCTCGCCGTGTTCCAGAGTGGGGTGCGGATCAGCAGCATCCCATCGAGGTACGCGGTGGTATCGCTGTTGTTGTACACCTCGAGGTAGCTGCCGAACACGTAGTTGGGCGGTGGTGTGGATATCGGTCCATAGTTGCCGAAGATCTCCGAAATCACCACGGAGCCCCGCCGCGCGCCCACGAGCTCCATCTGCACCGTACCCGCCGTGGGTGGCGTGAGGATCACCTGCCCGCTCCCCGCAAACACCGATGCATCACGATCACCGGCCGGCAACCGCGCAACTTCGGCCGCCGTGAGCCGCCGCTCGACGCTCGCCTGATACACGCCTTCCAGCAGGTTGTCGAACCGCGTCGTGCCATCAGCGGCCGTCACGGCGGTGCGCACCGGATCACCGGGGCGCTGCGATGTGAGACGAATGGCAAGCCCGCCAACGGAGATGCCTGCCTGCTGCGCGATCGCCGCGTCGGCGGGGTCGACCGACACACGCACATTGATCGTCGCCCGCTGCACCGTGGGGGTGCGTGTGGTATCGGCAGGCGTGCCGGGAACTCTATCAGTGGTTTCGACGATGCCACCACTGGTGCACGCGGTGAGCAGAAGCACCGAGAGTATCGTACGTCGCATGCTCTCTCCTATCGTTCGAGTGACCGCTGCAGCGGCACCGCGCGTTCGAGGTCGCGAGCCGAGTTGCGGGTGCGTTGGAGGATTTCACGCCCATCGGTCGTGAAGCCTACCGTGCGACGGCGGATTGCCAGAGGACTGTTCGTGGCCACCAGCGGTGCGGGGGCGCGGTCATAGAAGGGACTGGTCCACGGCACGCAGCGCGGGAACTGCACGCTGGCGACCGCGAAGCCCGGCTGATCCGGATGACTTTCGAGCGCCCACAAGTCGAGGAGGTACCGGCTGGGAATGCGACCGATCGGCGCGTCGAAACACCCATTGCCTCCACAGCGCCGTTCACTGGTTTCTTCGAGGGTAGCCAGTGCCTCGCGCGCGAGCAGTATGTGCTGTGTGCCGCCGCCATACGTCATGAGCCCGCGTCCGAAGATCCCCCCCGAACTGCCGTACCGACGCACCATGTTGACGGAGAACGGATTATCGATGTCGCCGTCAGTCCAGAACTGCTCGAACGGTGCCGCAGAGAGATCCACCTGCTCCTTCTCGGGCGCGGCAGCGCGATGATTCATGGCGTCCATCGCTACAACCTTGGCCTCTCCCGGGCGAATGGGGTAGTCACGCCCTGTTCCGGGAAAAGCGAGCAGCGAGTTCAGGTACACGTACGTGCTATCGAGGCGCTGGATCTTGTTTGACGCGCTGCACTCTCCACCCGGCGTGGAGTTCCAGTGCCAGGTGACGGGCGTCCACGTGAGTAGCATACCATCGAGATAGACCGTCGTATCGCTGTTGTTGTACACCTCGACATAACTGCCGTACACGTAATTGGGCGGTGGCGTGGAGCTGGGGCCGTAGTTCGCGAAGATTTCCGAGATCACCACAGAGCCGCGCCGCGCGCCCACAAGATCGATGGCCAAACTGGCTGCTGCCGGAGGCGACAGGATGATCGATCCGCTCCCCGCGAACACCGATGCATCACGATCGCCGGCCGGCAGCCGCGCGACCTCGGCCGCCGTGAGCCGGCGCTCGACGCTCGCCTGATACACGCCTTCCAGCAGGTTGTCGAACCGCGTCGTGCCATCAGCGGCCGTCACGGCGGTGCGCACCGGATCACCGGGGCGCTGCGATGTGAGACGAATGGCAAGCCCGCCAACGGAGATGCCCGCCTGCTGCGCGATCGCCGCGTCGGCGGGATCGACCGACACACGCACGCTGATCGCCGCCCGCTGCACCGTGGGAGTGCGTGTGGAATCGGTGGGCGTACCCGGCACGCCATCGGTAGTTTCGACGATACCGCCCGCCGTGCAGGCAGCGAGCATGAAGGCGAGGGTCGCTCGCATGCATCCACTCAACCATACCGGCACGCTATTCGTTTTGCGTTGCATCGCGCTCTCCGAAGATCCCTCGTAAAACGTCCGTCGAGTCTGCACGCCGCTCAGGGCGCCGTGGTGAGCACCACGGCGTCTCCCCGGCTCAACCCCAGAACCTGCGCCGCATTCCCTTGACAGACCGCGATCTCCACGAGCCCGCTCGAACCGACCAGCGCCACCACCTCACCACGTGCCGCCTCGCCATAGGTGCGTACGAGTCGCGCCGCACGCCCGGCGACCTTCACCATCCCCACGCTGTCACGCGTGACGAGATTGGTGATGGCGTTGCCGAACCGATCGATCGTGAGCACCTCCCCGTGCAGAAGCCCGTGCGCATCCCGCCGCGGCTGTGGCGTGCGAAGTCGAACCGCATCGCGATACGGTTCGCCGATCGCCTCCAGCGGTTCACCACGGGCAAGCCGCGCCGCCACCGGGGCAAACACATCGCGCCCGTGAAAGGTGGCCGAGGCGTTGGGATCGACCGGGAGCTGCACCACGCGCGCATCGAGCGAGAAGAGCGCGGGTGACAGCACGCCGTTGTCTGGTCCCACCAGCAGGCGCCCTTCGCTGGCAATGGCGATCGCGGCACGCGAGGTGCCCACGCCGGGGTCCACCACCACCATGTGCACCGTGCCCGCCGGAAACCGCTTCCAGTAGCGCGCCACCGTGAGACGCGCCATCGCGATGTCCTGCGCGGGAATGTCGTGCGACAGGTCCACGATCGACACACCGGGCGCCAGCGACACGAGCACGCCCTTGAGC
Organism: uncultured Gemmatimonas sp.; assembly: GCA_964577455.1. Lineage (GTDB taxonomy): Bacteria > Gemmatimonadota > Gemmatimonadetes > Gemmatimonadales > Gemmatimonadaceae > Gemmatimonas. The sequence goes on from CAZNZG010000133.1 coordinate 3,574, forward strand.
TCGGCCACGTACCCGTCGGCCGTGCCGAAATCGGTGAGCAGGGTGATGGCGGGAGCCGTCATGACTATAAGGTGCACTCGTCAGCAGGGTACCGGCTATGGCCAGGCTATGGCCGGGCTATGGCCGAAGCCCCAGTGACAGACTCCACACCGAGCGCTCCCCCGACGGCTGCAACCGGGACGGCGCTTCGGTGCCCGGCTGTGTCTTGTCCATGCGCACCGTCACCCAGAGCGGAGTGGCCCCAAGTCGGCTGCGAACCGTTGCCCATGCCCCCAGTGCGCGGCTCTGGGCCAGATCGTACGACAGCGCAGGGGCGATCAACCGGCGATAACTCGCGCCGCGGTTGGTTATGGCCGGCACGGCGCCGGCAGGCGCGACCGCTGCCCACGACCCGCCAAGTGCGACCCCGTGCACGACGTCACCGTTCGAGGCCGCGGCACCGAGTGAGCGCGCCACCTCGCCTCCGACAAACGGCGTACTCGATTCCACGCGCGTGCGCAGCGACACCACGAAGTCTTCGCGGGTGAAGCGCCGCTGGGTGCCGCCGGCCATCGCCGCCACCTGCCAGCGCGGCCCAAATCGCCACCGCAGGTCCGCCTCACCGGACAGTGTTTCATCGCACCCTTCGAACACGATACCAGTGAGATCCTGCCGGGAGGCGGTACCGGTCACCGTCTGCCGGGATCCCACCAGGGTGAGCAATCCACGCCCGAGGACCGTGCGCTGCATCTGGAGGCGGGAGTCCGTGCCGTTGGCACGCCAGCGATCAGTTGGCCGCGTGCGAGCGGTGATAAGGAAATACTGATCCTCTCGCCGATCCCCCTGCTCATGCACCAGCACGATGCGCGCCCCGAAGGCGCTGAACTCCGCGGTGCCTCCCACGACACTCGCCCGCTTCTCGTTGCGTACGAAAAGCTGGTTGCCACTGGCGATCACCAATCCCACCGGCTCGTCGTACCCCTGGATCTGGTACACATTCGTGGCGAGCGGGGTGGGGTTGAGCGAGTTCGTTTCAACCGGCTCGGTCCAGCGATAGTACGTGCCCACACGTGCACCGAACCAGGGCAGTACGCGCTCGATGCCTGCACTCAACGCCGGTACCGCGTGACGCCCTGTACGGCGCAGGGGAAAATCCACCGAGAAGTGCTCACGCGATTCGAGCGCTGCCGAGGCCCCCACGCCGAACTGCCCGAGCCGCAGTCCGAGCGCGCCCTCGAGGCGCGCGCGCGTACGCTGCATGGGCGGCGTCACCGAGTCCGTCACCACGAAGGGTGACGAGCCGTATACGCCCACGCGTTGGGCGAACGCCGACTGATCGTGCTGTTCGCGGTCCACCGTGAACTGCCCCATCACGACCCCGCGCTTCCCCACCGGCGCATAGCCGCCGCCACTCACCTGCGTCGCTTGCGACTCGGCCATGTCGAGAGGCCGACGATAGCTCCCCGTTTCGGTGGCGGCACGCACCCGCACCTCACCGAAGCGTGCACTGTCGCCACCGCTGAATCCACGCGGTGCGCTGGCGGCCATCAGATCACGTCCAAGTGCACCGGGGGCCCCCGCCAGCACGAACGCTCCGGCCCGCGGTGCGGGCGCCGTGAGCAGCGACGGAGCAAGCGGGGCTCGCAACAGCCCACGCACCACATCGCCCGTGCTACGCAACGGACTCCACGCCTGCATCCAAGCGGCGGTGCCGCCGGCCGTAGCGGCCGTGGCATCGGGGGCACGCCCCCAGCCACCGGCCACCCCGTCCTGCGCAGAGGCTGTAGACGCACAGAGCAGCATGGACGGCATGGTGCGCCACAACAGGGTGGTGATGCGCACGGTCATCGTGCCCCTCCGAACAGCTGCTGCGTGGGCAACGTGAGCTCGGCGCCGAAGCGCGTGCTTGGCAGCGCGCGCGCACCGCCGCCGGCGCCGAACGTCACGAACTTGTCGAGTGCGTTGAACACGTAAAACGAAAGACGGCCACTCGCCCCGATCGACTTGGCGACCTGCAGCGACATCACCCAGTCGTCCGGCGACGTGCTCACGCCGCTGGTCACGTTGGCACGAGCCCTCCGAAGATCCGCGTACTCCGGACGGGTACGCTCCGCTTCGGGGACGGGCGTGATCACCCCCGCGCGGTCGATGAACCCGGCGAATGACAGCGAGTCGGTACGTGACAGTACGCGCCGTTCGAAGCCAAGTCGCTGCTGCACGGTGCCGGTGATGACGAGCCCCACGTCGGGCTGCTGGTGCACAAGGCGCCAGGTTACGATCGACTGCTTCGACGACGTGGAGATCCCCTCGAAGTACGCCACACGCTTCACGGCGGTATCGACCTGGAATTCGCTGAGGCGCGTCACGCTGCCGTAGTCACGGTCTCCCGTTGCGAAGTCTGTCTGGAGCCGCGCCCCGCTCACTTCGAGGCGGGTTCGCAGTGCGGGTACCACGGGGAACGTGGCCACGAACTCCACGCCACGGCTGTCGAGACGCCCGTTGTTCACGTAGCGATCGAGAAACACCGGCACCGGCTCCCGTCGGAGTGGAGGATCGACGATGCGCCCAGGCTGCCCCGTGCCCCGCCCTGTATCGGCGAGCGCGTACCTATCGCGCAGCAGCGGCGACGGATCACGCCGCAGCGTGACCGCTCCCCGAATGCGATCATCGAACCAGGTGGCCGTGAGCGACCCCCGCTGCGGTCCGCCGTCGAGTTCGAAGCCCGCCTCGCGCTTGTTGGCGCGCGACAAGCCAAGGTCGCGATTGACCGGATCGAGAATGGAGGTGGTGACCACCGCGAGTCGCTCGCGCGGGTCGGGGGTGAATCGGTTCACGTTGACCAGATCGTAGTACTGCCGCGGCGGTGCGAGCTGCGACATGGCGGGCGCCTTGCTCACGGTGCCCGCACCGGCGCGCAGGCGCAGCCACGGTTGCGGTGCGAACTGCGCATTGAGCCGTGGCTGCAGCATGCTGCTGCGCACGCCGGAGAGCTTCCCGGGTTCGTGCAGCGTTTCGAGGCGCACTCCGGGCTGCACATCGGCCGTCATGGCGCCACGACGCCACCCGAAGCGCGACGTGGCATACAACGCACTGGTCGCCAGCGCCGGCGTGTCCCGGAAACTCCGCGGGCGATCGTAGCCCGCCGTGCCGTTGAAGGGACTGGCCTGTGGCGGACGCGCAATGTCGAACAGGTAGCCGTCGCCGGCATTCCACTCACGACGCAACTCGGCCCCCATCTGCACGCGCGACAGCAGCCAGCGGCGCGAGGCGACCGTGCGGTCCCACTCGAGTCGCGAATACAGCATGCGGGGGGCACCCAGCAATTCGTAGGCGCCGTTGTACGTGCCTTCGATATACGTACCGATATTGCGCCCTTCGGTAAGCCGATCGGTGAAGGGCGTGGTGGGGCGGCTCAGCAACCGCGCTTCCCTCGTCTGCTGCTGCTGATGATCGTATGCGGCGGTCCATTCCAGCAGTCCGCCGGCAAGGGCCAGACGCGCACGTTCTCCGAGTCGCAGCCCCCAGTCGTCCTGAAATGACGAGCGGCCACGCTCGATGTCGGTGCGCTCCGGTGAGGTGTAGCGCAACTGATACCAGTCGAGCCGCGTGTCGAAGCTGAGGCGCGGCAGCGCCGAACCGTCTCCGGTGCGCTCACGGCCGGGGGCCACACCCAGTCGCAGGCGATGCGCCACTTGCCCTGCGCCGCGCGTCGTGGTGGCACTGCTGAGGGTTCGCAGCGAGGCGGTCTGCGCGATGTTGCCGGTGGCCGTGATCGCCTGTCGTTCGCTCGCGTAGCTGCGGCCGCCCACGAGATTGCCTTCACTGGTGCGCGGATCGTAGCGTGTCGCGAGCTCCGGGGCCGCAGCCGCCGCGCGCGTGTCCACGATGATGGCGCCCTGCGTGAGATCGCCCCAGCGCGCGGTGGGAATACCGCGAATGACCTCTACGCGCTCGAGCGTGCTGGCAGGAATGCGCCGGAGGTCGATGCCACCGCCGGCCGTGGACGCCACGGCGGCCACTTCACCGCGCGGCCCCACGGTCTGAAGATTCGCGTTGTTGGAGAGCGGGATACCATCGAGCACGATGAGCGTGCCCGCCGCACCGACGTCGGCAGCACTCGGGCCACTGAGGCCACCGGCACCCGCGGTGCTGGACTGCGCGAGTGCGCGCAGCGAAAACTGGGCAGCGGCATCGAGCCCCGGCGGCTGCAGCGCCACGCCGGGCACGAGTTCCAGCACGCCCTGCAGCGAACTCGCGATCTGATTGGCGATCGCGTCGCGATCGATCACGCTGGCCGTCCCGAGTTCACCACGGGCGCGTGACGTGCGATCCGCGGTGACGGTGAGCTGATCGAGCTGCAGCGAACTCGTGGCCATCGTGACCGTGAGCGTGGTCGTACGGCCGTACGCCAAGGTGACAGGAAGGCGACTCACCGCATAGCCGAGCCTCCGCGCCACGAGTACCTGCGGGCCAGCCGGCGCGCGTCGCAGCGAGAAACGCCCCAGACTGTCCGTGCGCGCCTGCAGATCGGTGCCTTCGAGCAGCACGGTTGCCCCCGGCACCGGCGCCTCGGTCCCGCGGGCGCGCACAATCCCTTCCACGCGGGTCTCGGCATCCTGCGCCAGGAGCGGCGCGGCCATCATGAGTGCCATGAACACCACGAGCATCGCCCTTCCCGCTACCGATACGACAGAGCGATCCGGCCGGCTGTTGCCAAGGTTGGTGCTGTAGCCACTCTGCTGGGACATGCATCACGGGAAGCGGGAGGACAACGAATGACAGTGGCGGGCGGGGTCGATCGTACTCATGAATTGCACCCCTATCCGAGGCACGGCAATACCATTCGTCCCGATTCCTCTCGCTGACGTTGGCGCTACACCCGCACCCCGCGCCAGCGCCCCCACGCCCACAACGCCGCCATGACGATGCCGCGCGCCGCAGCCGTCAGCGCGATCGTCCACCAGAGGCCCGTGGTGCCCCACTGCTGCGCAGCCCATGCGCCAAGTGGCAACCGCAGCGCGGTGATGCCGGTGCTGAGTACCATCGGTACGAAGGTCCACCCGGCGCCGCCCATCGCGCTTTCGAGCACCACCTCCGCGCCAAGAAACAGCTGCGAAAACGCCGCGATGCGCAGATACCGCGCCGCTTCGGCGATCACGGCCGGGTCGCTGGAGAAGATCCCGGCGAACGACTCCGCATACACAAAGCTCAGCGCGGCCATGACCGCCCCGAGGGCACTCACCACGCCCATGCAGATCCAGCCGGCGCGCGCGGCTCGTTGCACATCACCAGCGCCGAGGCTCTGCCCCACGATCGCGGCCGTGGCCGCGCCCATCCCCACGCTCGCCACGTACACCACGCTCTCGATGCGAAATCCGAGTCCGAGGGCGGCCAGTGCCGGCGTACCGAACTGCGTGGTGATGCGCGTGAGGAACACGTAGATCGCGCTGAACGCCACACCGGTGGCGGCAGCGGGGGCACCGACTCGCGCGATCGTCGCGATCACCGACAGCCGTGGCGCGGCCCACGCGAGCATCTGCGCCTTGCGCAGCAGGATCACGCCCACGATGCACGCCAGCGCGCGCGGGACCAGCGTCGCGAAGGCCGCCCCGCGCACGCCGAGTTCGGGGAAGGGCCCGATGCCGCGAATGAGCAGCGGATCGAGTATGAGGCCCAGCACGGTGGTACCCGCGAGGATCACCAGCGGCGTGCGGGTATCGCCCTTGCCGCGGAAGGTGGCATCGACGGCGAAGAAGCCGAAGATGAGCGGCATGCCGAGGAGGTAGGTGCCGAGATATTGCTTGCCCACCTCGCGTACGGCATCGCTCGTTTCTTCGAGGCGAAACATGGTATCGAGCACGAACGGCGCCAGCAGCGCGATGGCGGCACCGAGCACGATCGCCAGCAGCAACCCTTCGCTCGCACTGCGGGCGGCGTCGGCGGGGCGGCGTTCGCCATGACGTCGCGCCACGATCGCATCGAGCCCGATCGACACCATCTCACCGATGGAGATGACGAGCCATACCCAGAACACCGCGCCGGTGACGGCAGCGAGTGCGTCGGGGCCGAGTGTGCGACCGATCCAGAAAGTGTCGACGTTGTGAAAGGCCGTCATCAGCAGATTCGCGATGACGGCCGGAAGCGCCACGCGGCGAATCGTCAGCGAAAGGGGCTCGCCAACGAGTTCGCCGCGCGGGGCATTCGATGCGTCGAGATCAGCCGTAGCGTTCGGCAACGCGCTGCATCACCCGTTCCGCGATGGCGCTGATCGCCTTCGCC
>CAZNZG010000134.1:0-9767 GCA_964577455.1 uncultured Gemmatimonas sp.
CCGCAGGATTGAACCGATCAGTTCCGGGTTCCGGGTTCGGGTTGCGGGTCAATGGGTTCACACCCGAAACCCGAAACCTGAACCCAAGACCCGTCACTGCTCTGTTGGCCGTCGTTGCGCTGTCGCTTGGCGCCGCCGCATCCACCACACACGCCCAACCCGCCCGCAAGCCCACGGCGCCTGCCGTGCAATCGCTGCAGAACGCGTCGCTCGACGCGCGTCTGGCCCATGTGCGGAAGCTCCTGCGCACCTCGCCGCTCGTCGATGGGCACAACGACCTCCCGTGGGCGCTGCGCGAGGAAAAGGAAACGCCGCGCGACGTGGAGGCCTACAACCTCCGTCGCAAGACGCGCGGCATGACCGACATCGCGCGACTTCGGCAGGGGCAGGTGGGCGGCCAGTTCTGGTCGGTGTACATCCCCGGCGAAATCCGCGACAGCGGCTACGCGCGCGTGCAGCTCGAGCAGATCGACATCGCCAAGCGCGTGATCGCCAAATATCCCGACGTGTTCCAGCCCGCGCTCACCGCGGCCGATGTGCGCAAGGCGTATGCGGCCGGCAAGATCGGTTCGCTGCTCGGCATGGAAGGTGGTCACGCCATCGAGAACTCGCTGGGGGCGCTGCGCGCGTACTACGACCTGGGCGTGCGCTACATGACGCTCACGCACAACGTGACGCTGGACTGGGCCGACGCCGCGAACGACAAGGCCACGCACCGGGGGCTCACCAACTTCGGGCGGGAAGTGGTGCGCGAGATGAACCGCCTCGGCATGCTGGTGGATCTCTCGCACGTGTCGCCGGCGGTCATGAGCGATGCGCTCAGCACGACGGAGGCGCCGGTGATCTTCTCGCACTCGAGCGCCCGGGCCATCACCGATGTGCCGCGCAACGTCCCCGACTCGATCCTTGCCAGGTTGCCGAAGAACGGTGGCGTGGTGATGGTGACATTCGTTCCCGGTTTCGTGTCACAGAAGGTGGCCAGCCACTCGGCAGCACTCACCGCGGTGCGTGATTCGATCGCGAAGCGGTATCCGAACGACAACGATGCGCAGTTCCGCGCCGTAGCAGCATGGCGGGAAGCCAATCCGGTTCCTGTGGCTACCATCGCCGACGTGGCCGATCACCTCGATCACATCAGGAAGATCGCGGGCGCTGCGCATGTGGGGATGGGTGGCGACTACGACGGCATCACGGAAACCGTGCAGGGGCTCGAGGATGTCTCGAAGTATCCGTACCTCCTGGCCGAACTCGTGAAGCGCGGGTGGAGCGACGCGGAACTGCGCGGGTTGGCCGGCGAGAACGTACTGCGGGTGCTCTTGCGCGCGGAAGCCGTGGCGGCGCGCCTCCGCAAGGTCCGTCCGGCGTCCACGAAAACCATCGAGCAACTCGACCGCCGCATCACACCCTGACGCGCTCTCCTCAGCATACTTCCAGCATACTTCCAGCATGACGATCGATCGGCGTTCCTTCATCAAGACGTCTGCGCTCATCGGCGGTGCCGTGTCGCTCGGACTTCCCGGCACGGCGCAGGCCTTCACGAGCGACGGCGTACGGCCGCTGGTCTATCGTCCCGAGGGAGGGACCGCGGCGCCCAAGCCACTGCGCATCCTCATCCTTGGCGGCACCGGCTTCATCGGGCCGTACCAGGTGCAGTACGCACTCGACCGGCAGCACAAGGTCACGCTCTTCAACCGCGGTCAGACCAACAAGGAGCTGTTCCCCACGGTCCCGCGCCTGCTGGGCGACCGGAATCTGCCCAACGGCCACGATGCACTGAAGAAGGGCACGTGGGACGTGGTGATCGACAATCCCACCACCAATCCCCGGTGGGTGCGCGGTGCCGGTGAGGCACTCAAGGGGCGGGTGGGACAGTACGTGTTCGTGTCCACCATCTCCGTGTTCAGCGACAACTCGATCGTGGGCATGGACGAGAACGGTCCGCTGCTGCCCGCAGCCGATATCGATGCCCCCTTCGACCGCAATCAGTACGGGCAGAACAAGGTCCGGAGCGAGCAGGAAGCCAAGGCGCAGTTCGGCGAGAACAAGGTCACCATCGTGCGTCCCGGTCTGATCGTGGGGCCCGGCGATCTGAGCGACCGCTTCTCGTACTGGCCTGTGCGCATCGACCGGGGTGGGGAGATTCTCGCGCCGGGTACGCCCAACGACCCGGTGCAATACGTGGATGCGCACGATCTCAGCGAATGGATCGTGCGACTTGGCGAGAGCCACACCATCGGCACCTTCAATGCCACGGGACCCAAGGGGCCGACCAACATCGCCGAGATGCTGCTCGGCATCAAATCGGTCACCACGAGCGACGCGAAGTTCACCTGGGTACCCGCCGATTTCCTCGCGGCCAATCAGGTGCGGCCGTGGAGCGATATGCCGGTGTGGGTGCCGCCCGTGGGGCGCACGGCCGGCTTCGCCGCCGTGAACTGCCAGAAGGCCTACGCTGCCGGCCTCACGTTCCGTCCGCTCGCCGACACGGCCAAGGCCACGCTCGACTGGTACAAGACCCGTCCGGCCGCGGAGCAGGAAAAGGCGCGCGCCGGGCTTGCCCCCGACAAGGAGAAGGCGGTGCTTGCCGCGTGGCACGCGAAGGTGGGGAAGTGAGTGCGGCGGGAGTGGCGGTGAAGCCGCTGCGCATCCTCATCCTCGGCGGCACGGGCTTCATCGGGCCACATCAGGTGGAGTACGCCCTGTCGCGCGGACACACGGTCACGCTGTTCAATCGCGGCAAGACCAACCCCGGGCTCTTCCCCACGGTCGAGAAGCTGATCGGCGACCGCAATGCGCCGGGGGGCTACAAGGCTCTCGAGGGGCGCACGTGGGATGTGGTGATCGACAACCCGGTGCAGGTGCCACGGTGGGTGCGTGAAGCGGGGGTGGTGCTTGCGCCCAACGTGGGGAAGTACCTGTTCGTGAGCACGCTCTCCACGTACAAGAACCGCGGCAAGGTCGGCATCAGCGAGGCGGACACCGATCTGCTCAACACGCCGTCGGCACCCGATGCCAGCGAGCGCGACGCGAGCTACGGTGAGCGCAAGGTGCGCGGTGAGCTGGACGCCAAGGCCACCTTCGGCGAGGGAAAGACCCTCATCGTGCGTCCCGGTCTGATCGTGGGGCCCGGCGACCTGACCGATCGCTTCTCGTACTGGCCCATTCGTGTGGAGCAGGGAGGCGAGATGCTCGCGCCGGGTACGCCGGATGATCCGGTGGCGTTCGTGGACCAGCGCGATCTCACGGAGTTCATGATCCGACTGTGTGAGCAGGACGCCACGGGCACGTACAACGTGGTGGGCCCCCGCGCGGGGCTGACCATGAGCGAGATGCTCTACGGCTGCAAAGCCGTCACCACGAGCGACACGCGCTTCACATGGGTCGACACCGATTTCGTGCTCGAGCGCAAGCTGCGTCCCTATGCCGATCTGCCCGTGTGGATGCCGCCGCGCGGCAACAGTGCCGGCTGGGCGCGCATGGATATCGGCAAGGCGCTGGCGGCAGGGCTCACGTTCCGCCCGCTCGCGGAGACGGCACGTGATACGCTCACCTATTACCATGCGCAGTCGCCCGAACGTCAGGCGGCGCTCAAGGCCGGGCTCGCGCCCGATCGCGAAAAAGCGGTGCTGGCCGAATGGCACGCTCGCGTGGGTCGCTGACGTCACTGCCACGATGAACGAATTCCTCGACGGCGCCCCCAAGCGCATCCTCGTGCTTGGCGGCACCGGCTACATCGGTCCGCATCTGGTGTCGTACGCGCTCGCGCGGGGGCATCAGGTCACCCTGTTCAATCGCGGGCGGACGAAGCCGGGGCTGTTCCCCGCCGCGGAGCAGCTGCTGGGGGACCGCAATGTCCCCGACGGGCATGCGGCGCTGCAGGGGCGTACGTGGGACGTGGTGTTCGATCTCCCCACCACCACTCCGCAGTGGATCGTCAATGCGGCGGCGGTGCTCAAGGGCCGCGTGTCGCAGTACGTGTTCGTGTCGAGCACGGGCGCGTACAAGGACTATACGCGCTCATTTCCCGACGAAACGCATCCCGTGATGGATCCGGCCCCCATCAGCGGTCCTGATGCCGCAGGCGCATCGTACGGCGCGAAGAAGGCACGGTGCGAACAGCTCGTGCAGGAGGCGTTCGGCGGCGGAGCGACCATCGTGCGGCCGGGGCTGATCGTGGGCCCTGGTGATCTGACGGATCGTTTCACGTACTGGCCCGTCCGCATCGAGAAGGGCGGGGAGATCCTCGCGCCCGGGACCCTCGACGATCCGGCGCAGTGGATCGACGTGCGTGATCTCACCGAGTGGATGGTGCGGCTGGGTGAGAGCGGGACGGGGGGCGTGTTCAACGCCGTGGGCCCGCGGACGGTGTGCGGTATCGGGGAACTGCTCTACGGCATCAAGGCCTGCTTCGCGAACGACGCCCGGTTCACGTGGGTGCCGCAGCCGTTTCTCAGCGCGAACAAGATCCGGTCGTGGGCCGAGATGCCGGTGTGGAGCTTTACCGGGCACACGACGGTGGCGTTCTGCACGAGCGTGATCGAGAGGGCGTTGGCGGCGGGGCTGACCTTCCGGCCGCTGGCCACCACGGTGCGCGACGCGATGACATGGTATCACGCGCGCCCCGCGGCCGAACAGGAGAAGCTGCGCGCCGGCATTTCGCCAGAACGGGAGCAAGAGATCCTGGCCCTCTGGAAGGCCCAGCCAGGTACGCGGTGAGTTCGATTGTGCGGACCGTGCTCGGTCGGTTGGGAGCAATCGAGGAAGGTGAAGAGAAGGCGACCCTGCTGGCCGCCACGTATTTCTTCTTCGCACTCGCGAGCTATTTCATCCTTCGCGCCGTTCGCGATGCGGCCGGTGTGGCGGCGGGGACCGACAAGCTGCCATGGCTGTTCACCGGCACGCTGCTCACCACGCTCGCGATGAATCCCGTGTATTCGAGCGTGGTGTCGCGTCTGCCGGTTCGGCGCTTCATCCCGATCGTGTACCGGGTATTCATTGCGCTGCTGCTGACCTTCGCCGCGATCATCCGCTACGGGCCGTCGGCGTGGGAGCCATATCTGGGACCGGCGTTCTGGATTCTGACCAGCATCTACTCACTGTTCATCCCCTCGGTGTTTTGGGGGTTCATGGCCGATACCTTCCGCTCGGACCAGAGCAAGCGGTTGTTCGGCTTCATCAGTGTGGGTGGGACGTTGGGCGCGCTCGTCGGCTCGTTCCTTACCTCCAGGCTGGCCGAGGTGGTGGGAACGCCGGTGCTGATGGTCATGAGCGTGGTGTTGCTGGAGTGTGCGGTGCAGGCGGCGCGTCGCTTTCCGCCCAGCTTCCGTGACGAGACGCGCAAGCGCGACGAGGAGGATCGCCCGGTGGGGGGATCGTCGCTGGCCGGCATCACGCACGTGATCACGAGCCCGTATCTGCTGGGCATCTGCGCATACATGCTGCTGTTCACGATCGGGTCCACCATTCTGTACTTCCAGCAGGCGGAGATCGTGGGGGCGCGGTACGCCGATCGTGAAGCGCGCACGGCGTTCCTGGCCACGATCGATACGGTGGTGCAGTCGCTCACCATTCTTGCGCAGCTATTCATCACGGGGCGCGTGCTCAAGTGGCTTGGCGTGGGCGCTACACTCGCGATCATGCCGGTGATCAGTCTCGTGGGCTTCACCGCGCTGGGGGGGTGGGGCACGTTGGCGGTATTCGTGGTTTTTCAGGTCTTGCGACGCGCCGGTGAGTACGCGTTCGGCCGTCCTGCGCGCGAGGTGTTGTTCACCGTCGTGCCGGCGGAAGACAAGTACAAGGCCAAGAACTTCATCGACACGTTCGTCTATCGCGGCGGCGACCAGATCGGCGCCTGGTCGTACGCCGGTTTGTCGGCAGTGGGGCTGGCGGCGGGGACGATCTCGCTGGCGGCCGCCCCGATGAGTCTCGCCTGGCTGGTGGTCGCCTATTGGCTGGGCCGTCGCAATGCCCGCATGGAGCGGGCGGCCTGACTATCGGGTCAAGGGATCAGAGCCGTTGACTACCTCGAACGTGCGTCGTGGCCGAAGGTCGCCGCCCGGTTCGCTCAGCCACTTGACAGCGTTAGGTGAACGACGCATCGTCCATCCATGACCACCTCCGCCATCCGCTCCGCCTCGCTGGCCCGCCGGGAACGGCAGAAGGCCGAGACGCGCCAGGCCATCCTGGATGCGGCGCGGGAGCTGTTCGTGGCGGAAGGGGTCGAGGCCACCACCATGCGCGCGATCGCGGCGAAGATCGGCTACACCCCCACCGCGATCTACCACCACTTCCGGGACAAGGACGCCCTGATCGTGGAGCTGTGCATGGCCGACTTCACCGCCCTCGGTCAGGCCATGTACAGCATTGGCCGCATCGAGCATCCGATGGATCGGCTCAAGAAGATGGGAATGGCCTATACCGAGTTTGCCCTGCGCAATCCGAGCCAGTATCGGTTCATGTTCATGACACCAATACAGCACTCGCTGCTTGATGCCCAGGGGAACGTGCTCCCAACCCCGGACGCCGATGCGTATGGCTTCCTGTTCGCCACCGTCACCGAGTGCATCGAGAAGGGCATGTGCCGCCCCGAACTGCGCGACCCGGTCGAACTGGCCCAGATGGTATGGGGCGGGATCCACGGCGTGATCGCCCTCTGGTTCACCCACGCCGACGATCCGCACATCACCTTCCGCGACCCGGCCTCGACTGTCGGGACCATGTGCGACGCGATGATCCGCGGTATTCAGCGCTCCCCAGCCTGACACCGGCCATAATCCACCGACGTACGCATACGCAGTCATCGGATCCACCCGGGCGCTTCGGCGCCCTTCTTTAGGCCCACCAACTTAACGCTGTTATTCCAATAAGCGATGTTCAACACTGTATCGATGTTCAACAGCGCGTGGCGAGTACTTGGCGTAATCAGCGCCGCCGCTCACCTCGTAGCGCCACCCGCGCTCCGGGCGCAGCCCATCCACACGAAGACGCCCGCCGACTCGCTCTCCGCGCGCGCGCTGCTCGACGGCTACGTCCACGAAGCGCTCGCCGCCAACCTCGCCATCGCCCAGCAACATGCGGCCGTGCGACGCGCCGATGCCGCGGTGCGCGAAGCGACTGGTCGATTCCTCCCGGCACTCGACCTCAATGCCCGCTACTCGGAGTTCAGCGGCGTGGTCAACATCGGCGACTTCATCAACCCGGCGTACGGCGCGCTCAATCAGCTCCTCGGCCAGCAGCGCTTTCCCACCGACGTCTCGGCCACGCTCCCCTTTCGGCAGGAGAGCAAGCTCGAACTCTCGCTGCCGCTCTACAACGGGGCGCTCTTCGGCGCCCGCGCGGCCGCCCGGGCCCAACGTGATCTCGCCGGCAGCACCCGCCGTGCTGCCATGCGTCAGCTCGCCGCCGACGTGCAGCAGGCATGGCTCGGCTACGCCACGGCGGTACGTGCGGTGGAAACCCTCGACGCCACGATGACCGTACTCGACGAGAATGTGCGCGTGAGCGAGCGGCTGATCGCCAACGGGCAAGCCACGCCCGACGTGCTGCTCCGGGCACGCGCCGAGCGCAGCGACCTCCAGCAGCAGCTCGCCGACGCCACGCGGCAGCGGGACATGGCGAAGCGCAGCTTCAACCTGCTGCGCAATGCGCCGGACGACGCGGCGGTAAGTCTCGTGGACGACAGTACGCTGCTCGCAGGTGTGAACATGGCACGCGACGAACTCCTGACCTCGGCGCTGCGCCGGCGCGAAGAGTTGGCCCAGTCGGCGAGCGGCATCGCCATCGCCAAGGCGCAGCAGCGCATGAGTGATGCGGCGTTCCTCCCCAACATGGCGCTCGCGGCCAGCTATGGCATTCAGGGCGATCGCTATCGCTTCGATCGCAACAACGACGTGGGGCTCGCCTCCGTGGTGCTGTCGTGGAACCTCTTCAACGGCACGCAGGATGCTGCCCGCCGCGAACAGGCGGCCGCGACGCGCACCGAAGCCGAATTCCGCCAGCGCGAAGCCGAGCGGTCCGTACGCATGCATGTGCTCAACGCCGCCGATGCGGTGGAGACGGCACGCATCAGTCTTGTCGCGGCCGATGATCGAGACGCCGCGGCGCAGCGGGCGTTTGCGCTCGTACAGCGCCGATTTGCCGAAGGGCTCGCCACACAGATCGAGTTCCTGACCGCCCGCTCGAGTGCCACGGCCGCCGCACTCAACCGCGTCATCACGCGCTTCACGTACGCCTCACGCGTGGTGGAGCTCGAACGTGCCGCCGCCCTGCGTGCGCTCCCCAACTGACCTCCACCACCCGCACCGGACCCAATTCATGATGACAATGCTTCCTGCCACCACGACACGCCGGTCACCTGCCGTCCACCAGACCTCGGTGGCCGTCCTCATGCTTGTCCTGCTCGCCGCCTGTGCGAACGACCCCGATGCCCCTGCGCATGATGTTGCCTCGGCCTCCACGCGCACGGCCCCGGTGCCGGTTGCCGTGGCCTCGCCCGGAGAGAATGACTCGACCGCGTGGATCACGGCGACCGGCACCTTCGGATCGCGCGACGAGATTCCGCTGGCCTTCAAGATCGGCGGCGTGGTGACGCGCATGCTCGTGGACGAGGGGGCCAGCGTGCAGCGCGGACAGATTCTCGCGTCGCTCGATCTGCGCGAGATCGACGCGGCCGTGGCCAAGGCGCAGGTCGCTGTGGACAAGGCGCAGCGTGATCAGGCACGTGTGCAACGGCTCGCCGCCGACAGCGTGGCGACGCTCGCGCAGCTGCAGGACGCCACGTCGGCGCTCGATGCGGCACGCGCCGACCTGGCGAGTGCCCGCATGAATCGCGAGTACGCGATCGTGACGGCACCGGAGGCCGGCATCATCCTGCAGCGGCAGGTCACGGCAGGTAGCACGGTGGGCCCGGGCACGACGGTGCTCACACTGGGGGGGACGCGCCGCGGGCGCGTGTTGCGCGCCGGCCTGCCCGATCGCGATGCCCTCCACGTGGCCGTCGGCAATGCAGCTACCGTTTCTTTCGATGCGATGCCCGGCGTGCGATACGAAGGCACGGTGGTACTAGTGGGGCGATCAGCTGACCCGCGCACCGGAACCTACCCGATCGAAGTGCTGCTCAGGAACGCCGACGCGCTCCCCAACGGCCTGGTGGGGGAGCTGCGTGTGACCGCCATAGGGCAGCGTCTCGCGATCACTCTGCCGGCCGATGCGCTGCTGGAGGCGGATCGTGATTCGGCAACCGTGTACACCATCCAGCGCGACACGGCACAGGCGCAAACCGGAGCTGCCCTCGTGGCGCGCGCACAGCGGGTGAAGGTGGGCGCCATCGAGGGGGATCGAGTGATCGTCACCGGCCTCGCCCCCAATGCGCAGGTGATTACCCGGGGCGCCGCGTATGTCTCCCCCGGCGTCGCCGTGCGCGTGGTCACGAGCGCGACGCTCGACAGCGCGGCGAGCCGTTCCGTGGCGATGACAGGAGGACGCACGCCGTGAACTTCCTCAGCAGCCTCACCGAGTTCTCCGTGAAGCGGTGGCAGTTCACGGTCCTCGTCTTCCTGATGTTCGCCGTGTTGGGTGTGGTGAGCTGGATGAACATTGCGCGTGCCGAGGACCCCGACTTTCCGGTGCCCATTTTCACCACCGTGGCGGTTTACCCGGGTGCGAGTCCGGAAGACATGGAGCAGCTGGTCACCGAGCCGATCGAAAGGCAGCTCTAGACCCTCGAGGATGTGAAGCGGATCGAGAGTACGAGCTCCGATGGGGTGTCG
>CAZNZG010000135.1:0-9710 GCA_964577455.1 uncultured Gemmatimonas sp.
GCTGGTACAGGAAGGGGTCGCCGACCGGTTGCACGAAAAACTGCGCGAGCGCATGGAGCGCCTGCGCGTGGGGTCGCCGCTCGACAAGGCGATCGACATGGGGGCAATCGTCGCGCCGGTGCAACTCGAGCGCATTCGCACCTTGTGCAAGCAGGGGGTGGACGAAGGCGCAACGTGCTGGCAGCCCTCGTGGGCGGAACCGACGGCCGGATGGTTCCATCCGCCCACGCTCTTCACGAACGTGGCCCCGAGCGCCACCATCGCGCAGGTCGAGATCTTCGGCCCCGTGCTGGTGAGCATGACCTTCCGCACCCCCGAAGAGGCGGTGGCCCTCGCCAACAACACGCCCTTCGGCCTCGCCGCCAGCGTGTGGAGCGAGAACATCAACCTCGCGCTCGATGTTGCGCCGAAGCTCAAGTGCGGGGTGGTGTGGATCAACAGCACCAACCTGTTCGACGCGGCGGCCGGCTTCGGTGGGTACCGCGAGTCGGGCTTCGGTCGCGAAGGCGGGCGCGAAGGGATGTGGGAGTATCTCAAGCCCAATCGTGCGCACGAAGCGGCGCCGCTACCCGTCATTCCCGCGTCAGCGGCACGGGACGAAAGCGACGCCGCTGCCGATGAGTCGCATGCAACGAACGGCATGCCGGAGATCGATCGTACCGCCAAGCTGTTCATCGGCGGGAAGCAGACGCGCCCGGATTCCGGCTACACCCTCACCGTACGCTCGCTGCACGGGGCCCGTGTGGGTGAGGTCGGTGAGGGGAACCGCAAGGACATCCGCAACGCCGTGGAAGCGGCGCACGCAGCCGGCGCCTGGAGCAAGCTGTCTGGGCACCAGCGGGCACAGATTCTCTTCTACCTCGCGGAAAATCTCTCGGTCCGTGCCGACGAGTTCGCGGCCCGCATCGTGAGCATGACCGGCGACCCTCTCGCCGCCGGCGAGGTCGAAGTGAACGCCGCGATTTCGCGTCTCTTCACCTATGCCGCCTGGGCCGACAAGCACGACGGGGCGGTGCACGACGTACCCCTGCGCGGCGTAGCGCTGGCCATGCACGAACCCATCGGCGTCGTGGGGGTAGCCTGTCCCGATGCGTATCCGCTCCTCGGACTCGTGTCGCTCGTGGCGCCGCTCATTGCCACTGGCAACCGGGTGGTCGCGATCCCGTCCGAACGGTTCCCGCTTGCTGCCACCGACTTCTACAGCGTGCTCGAGACCTCGGACGTGCCGGCGGGGGTGGTCAACCTGATCACCGGGGCACGCGACGGGCTGGCCCGAACGCTGGCCGAGCATGACGATGTCGATGCCGTGTGGTACGTTGGTACGCAGGCGGGCGCGACCGTGGTGGAACGGGCGTCGGCAGCCAACCTCAAGCGGACGTGGACCGAGTGGGCCGGGCGGGAATGGCTCGATCCCCGCGTCGGTGAGGGGCGCGAGTTCCTCCGCCGGGCGGTGCAGGTGAAGAACATTTGGATTCCCTATGGCGAATGACGCAGGTATGACCACCACCTTCACTCCCATGATCGAACTTCCCGCCTCTCCCGACGCGTTTCGCGACGCGTCGTGGGACGATGTGGTGCCACATTACGATGCCCTCGCCGCCGTTCCGCTCGATGCCACCGCGGCGTCGGTGGAGCCGTGGCTTGCCACCTGGTCGCGGCTCGATACGCTGATCGGCGAGGCGGGCACGCTCGCCATGATCGCCTACACCGGCAACACCGCCGATGCGGCCAAGGAGCAGGCGTATCTGCGCTTCTCCATGGACATCTTCCCGAAGCTCGAGGAACAGCAGGTGCGCCTCGCCAGGCGTCTGCTCGATCTCGGATGGACGCGCGAGGATCTCGACACCACGCTGCGTCGCTTCCGCACCGATATCGAGATCTTCCGCGAGGCCAACGTCGAACGCTTCTCGCAGATCGAGGAGCTGTCGGCCGGGTACCAGAAGATCACCGGCGGGCTGAGTGTGGATTGGGATGGCGAGGCCAAGACCATTCCGCAGTTGCAGCCGTACCTCAAGGCTGCCGATCGTGCCGTGCGCGAACGCGCCTTCCGTCTCGGTGCGAATGCGTATCTTGCGCACCGCGACGAACTCGCCGACTGCTTCGATCGCATGTACGGCCTGCGCGTGGCGGTGGCCAGGGAAGCCGGCTTCGCCGATTACCAGCAGTACTGCTTCGCGGCCAAGCACCGCTTCGACTACACGCCCGCCGACACCGCGCGCTTCCACGACGCGGTCCGTCGCACCGTCACCCCCGCGGTGGCGAAGCTCATGGAGCATCGTCGGCAGAAGCTCGGCGTGGAGGTGCTGCGCCCGTGGGATGTGGGCGTCGATCTCGACGCCAAGGAGCCGCTCAAGCCGTTCAGCACCATCGAGCAGTTCGTGGGCAGCGCGCGCACGATCTTCTCACGCGTCGATGGTGAGCTGGGACAGCAGTTCGCGCTCATGGCCGACGAGCAGTTGCTCGACCTCGAGAGCCGTCCCGGGAAGGCGCCGGGCGGTTACTGCACCGATCTGTCGTTCCGCGGCCGGCCGTTCATCTTCATGAATGCCGTCGGCGTGCCCGATGATGTGAACACGCTCGTGCACGAGGCGGGGCACTGCTTCCACGATTTCGCCACGCATCCGCTGCCGTACACCTGGATGCGAAAGACGGGGCACGAAGCCGCCGAACTGGCGTCGATGAGCATGGAGCTGCTGGCCATGCCGTATCTGGTGCAGCCCGACGGCTACTACACGCCGGAGGAAGCACGCGTGGCATGGCTCGAGCACCTCGAAGACGTGCTCGGCGCTCTCGTGCACATCGCCAGCGTGGACGCCTTCCAGGCGTGGATCTACACGCACCCCGACGGAGCCGATCGTGATGCCCGTGACCGGCAGTGGCTCGCCCTGCGCGGCGAATTCGAGCAGGGGGTCGACTGGACCGGGCTCGAACGGGAACGTGTGGCCCGCTGGTACCGTCAGCTGCACATCTTCGAGCTGCCGTTCTACTACATCGAGTACGGCATTGCACAGCTCGGTGCGCTGCAGGTGTTCCGCAACGCCGTGAAGGATCCGCGTGAGGCCGTGGCCGCCTACAAGCGTTTCCTCGCGCTCGGCGGGACGCGTCCGCTCCCCGAGCTCTATGCGGCAGCCGGAGCGCGGCTGGTGTTCGACGCCGATACCATGCAGGAGCTGGTCGACTTCACCGTCGAGCGGATCGAGGCGCTGCGTGCCGGCGCCGCGGCGCCCTTCACAGGGGTCATGCCCGCCTGACATGGCCGCGCCGTCAAGGCACCATCGGTGAACCAACCATGCGGGGCGGTGTCGAAACTCGACACCGTCCCGTGTCGTATGTGACGATGCCCGGCATTCGATGCCGGTCCACACAACTCAGGAGAATGCATGCGGTCGATCGTTCGGATGGCAGTGGCGTCGGTCATGGTTGTCGGTGCGGTGCGCGCCGAGGCGCAGCTTCCCACCGTCCAGCAGGTCTACGACAAGTACGCCGTCGCCGTGGGCGGGCGTGATGCCTGGAAGGCGGTGGCGGGGCGCAGCGAGAAGGGTACGGCCGACATCACCTTCGCCGGCATGTCGGGCGCATACGAGCGCCACTCCGCACAGCCCAACAAGATGCGGATGATCATCGATCTCGGGATCGTGAAGATCGATCAGGGCTTCGACGGTGAGATCGGATGGGCCGACCAGGGGCAGGGCGCGCAGCGCATGCCCGCCGAGCAGGAAAAGGACATGGGGGAGCCGACGCCGGATGGCGCCCACTTCCTCAACCCGGCGCGCTTCGCCAAGGCCGCCGTCGATGCCAAGGAGGCGTTTGATGGCGTCGAGGCCTACAAGCTATCGGTAACCTCGAAGAGCGGCCGTGAATCGGTGCAGTACTTCGACGCGAAGACCGGACTGCTCATCGGCAGCATCAACAAGACGCCCATGGGCGATCAGCAGGTGCTGTACAAGGACTACAAGCCCTTCGATGGCAAGCTGGTGGCCACCAAGGTGGTGCAGGCTACGCCGCAGGGCGACGTGGTGCTCAACATCCAGATCGTCACGTTCGGCGCGCCCGACGCGACCTACTTCAAGGCACCGGCCGGCTTGAAGTAAGCGCGCATCGTGCCCGCACCACGCGACGCCCCGACGGCCGCTGCCGTCGGGGCGTCACGCGTTGAGGCACACGGCATCGCCACGGCGTGGCGTGTTCATCCGGCAAGCACTCGTCCTGCCAACGCCACGCCACTCAGCCACGCCCGCTCCACGTCGCTCGATGCGGTCGGGATGTGGCCCATGTCACCGGCGGCTCCCACGCCAAGCGCGCGATCCCACAGACACGGTGCGCGCAGTCCCGTCTCCACGCGTGCGTAGCGCCAGCGGTGCGCCGCAGCGTGCACGGTCGCACCAGCGATGCCCAGCGACTGCGCGAGCAGCGGCGCAATCTCTGCGGCGATACTGGCCGCATCCCGCTCGAGATGCTCGCGGCTCCACGACGTGCCCGACTGCACCACCCACGCTTCCGCTGTGGGGCGCCCTGGCTTGCCGTTCTCGCGCCAGCAATGCTCGAGGCGCGGGTCATCCATCCGGAAAGCGCTGCCCGCGCGGATCTGCTCCGTAACGGGAACGGGGGGTGGGCCGTCGAACACCACCATCGTGCTCCAGCACGGGGCCATACGCACTGACTCCAGCGCACGCATCACGCCGTGCAGGCCGGCGGCCCACTCCGGCGATGCACCTGCGAGGGATGACACGGCACTGCCGAGCAAGGTCGCTCCCTGAGGCGCCGGTGTCGTGAGCAGCACGACCTCACCCTCGTGCACCTGTCCGTGCTGGTCCGTCACCTGCCACGTGGTTCCCGCGCGCGCAATCCCCGTCACCTGCACACCGGTGCGGACGGTGAGGTCACTCGCGAGATGTTTCGCCAGCGCGTTCATGCCATCTCGCCCCGTGAGCGCGTCGCCCGTCGTCGCGAGAATCCCGTCGTGCAGCCACGAATCCGCGTAGCGCTCCACGCGAGAATCCTGCACCGTGAAGTTCGGGGCCCCGTGATCGAATCGCCACGCTCCCTCACGGCGTGTACTGGTACGCCCACCAACGCCACGTCCCTTTTCGAGCACGGTCACCGTGAGGCCGTGGTCGCGCAGCGTACGTGCGCAGGCGAGCCCCGCAATGCCGGCGCCGATCACGAGCACGCGGGGCGGCGTACGCTGCGCCGGTCGGTCCACGCGCGCCGTGTAGCGGGCGAGGTCCAGTCGCTTCAGATGTTCGGCCGTGGGGCGTGGCCGTACCGTACCGAGGATGCGGACGGGTGGGGTGAAGGGGCGATCGAACTGACCCAGACACCAGAGCAAGCCGCCGTACGACGCAGGATCGCGCCCGTCGAGCGCGTAGCGATGGTTGAGGTCGACCAGACGCTCGAGCGCCTGCCCGGCGTTGTCAGACCACGCGGGAATGGCCTTCCCCCACGTCATGCGCACGTTGTTGTGCAACTCACCATGACGCACGAGCGAACGCTGCGTGGCATCCCACAGCGTGTCACCGGTACGCGCACGCGCAAGCACCTCCCACGAGTACACCGTGCGGTGATCGCGCTCGTGCGCAGCGAGGGTGTCACGTGCCCATCCCGGTACGGCCTCGAGCGTCGTGGGAGATGGATGCCAGTAGCAGAAGGCGTAGGCCAGCTCGCGCCATACCAGCAACTCATCGAGGTACTTCTCGGGGCCGTCTCCCGGCATGGCCTGACATTCACGCGCCAGGCGAAGCGGTGACACCATGCCGTAGTGCAGGTAGGCCGACATGCGGCTCACGCCGTCGATCGTGGCGTCGTTGCGCTTGGCGGCATATCGCGCCAGGCCACCGTCACGCTTGAACGCCTCCCACCGTGCATACCCGGCAATGGTTCCGCCGGGGGAGTGAGCGACCGGCCCCACGCCGTGGTCGATCTCGCAGCTCGCGACGAGTGTCGAGAGGTCTGCCGCGGCCAGTACCACGGGTGTGAAGGGCAGCGCAGCCGGTACGAACGCCGCCCCGTGCACCGGCTGGTCGCGCCACGGCGCCCCCACTCGTTCGCGGCGAATCGCCGCCGTGTCATCGCGGTACGCGAAGGCTCGCGTGTGTGCCTTCTCCACCAGCGGCATCGGCACCACACACGCGGTGTCCACACTCCACACCGGGCACGGCGCGGCATCAGCTAGGCTGTCGGTCAACCAGTCGAGCGGCGGCACCGGCATGGTTTCGGTGACGACCAGCGCGGCGCGCTGCGCCAGCGCCGCGAGCGCCTTCTCGCGATGCCCGGGGCGTTCCAGGTGAAACGCATATCCCACGCCTCGGCGCGCGCACTCGGCCTCGACGTCACGTGCCCCTTCGAGGATGAACGTGTGATGCCGATCGGAGGCGTAAGGATAGCGCTCGCTGAGCGCATGGTAGACGAACACCGGCAACTGCAGCGCACGGCCGGCGCACAGCGCCACGTCGAGCGCAGGGTTCTCGTGCGCGCGCACCGCGGTGCGCATCCAGTACAGCACGAATTCGGCGCGCGCATTGGGGCGCGGGCCGGCCGAGTGGTCGGTGACGCGCTCGGCGAGATGGTCGGGAAGCAAGTCGGGTCGGAACACGATGGACAACGTGTGCCGACCCGGTAAGGTGCCCTTGGCGATCGGTGAGGCGCGCGAAGCTCAGCGCCGCACCACCGTCCCGCCCTTCATCACGAACTGTACGCCCCGCAGCGCGCTGATGTTCTTCGTGGGATCACCCGTGACCGCCACCAGATCGGCCAGCAGCCCCGGGGCCACACGACCGAACTCCGATTCGCGGTGCATGATGCGCGCGTTCACGCTGGTGGCGGCCTTGAGCGCCTGCACGGGAGTCATCCCGTACTCCACCATCAGTTCGAGTTCGAGGGCGTTCGTGCCATGGGCAAACACGCCCACGTCGCTGCCGTTGCAGATCGTCACGCCCGACGCGAGCGCGTGCCGGAACATCTGTTTCTTCTGCGTGATGCCCGCCGGGTCGGGATCGATGCCTTTCTTCCATCCGCGGTAGCGCGTGGTGCTTTCGGTGGCCGCCAGCGTCGGGCAGAACGCCACGCCCTTGGCCTTCATGAGCGAGAACACCTCGGGGGTGGCGGCATCACCGTGCTCGATCACTTCCACACCGGCCACCACGGCACGGGTGATCCCTTCGACCGTGCTGGCGTGCGCCACCACCGGACGCCCACTCGACGACGCGGTCGCCACGATCGCTCGCCACTCCTCATGCGTAAAGGTGGGGCGTGCCTCGCCGCGCGGGCCCCAGCGATAGTCCGCATAGATCTTGATCCAGTCGGCGCCGTGCCCGATCTGATCGCGCACCACGCGCGTGACCCCCTCCACGCCATCTGCCTCCTCGGCGCCCTGCGGCACCCCGATCTCGGCGCCGAACCCCTTGGGGCCATACGAGCCCGTGGCCACGATCGCCTTGGTCGTCACGAACAGCCGAGGACCCGGAATGATGCCCTGTTCGACCGCCTCCTTGAGCCCCACGTCGGCGTAGCCGGCGCCTTCGGTCCCGAGGTCGCGCAGCACGGTAAAGCCGGCGTCGAGCGTGGCCTTGAGATGATTCACGGCGCGCGCGGTGCGCAGCGCGAGCGATTCGCGCAGCACCTGATCGTTCCACGGCGTCTCGTCGTACGGGTGCAGCAGGACGTGGCTGTGCAGGTCGCTGAGTCCGGGCAACAGTGTGGTGCCCGGCAGCGCGATGCGCTCCGCATTGCTCGGCACCTGTAGCGACGACAGCGGCCCGACCGCCGTGATGCGCGGCCCCGTGACCAGCACCCCCCATCCGGGCTGCGTCTGATCGTTTGTCCCGTCGAACACGGCGTCGGGGACGAGCAGCACCGGACGCGGCGTTGGGGCCGGTGCCTGGGCCGGCAGGGCCCCCGCGGCGGAGACCAGCGTCAGGGCGAGAACGAGTCCCCGCAGCGCCTTGCTGTTGCCGACGGTCGCCGCGTGAGGGATGGGAACGCGTGGGCTCATGTGACGGGGCCGAGGGCGGCGTGTTCGCCGGTGGACTGTGCGGAGGGAACGATGCCGGCCACTCCGCCCGACACCACGAAAGCCATGACGTCGGCGCTCGCCACATCGATCGGCTGCACCTTCGCGGCGCTCACCACGTAAAGCTGGCCCGAAAAGTTGTACGAATGCGGGCAGTACACTGCCACATGCTCCGTCAGCCCGAGATGCTGCAGCGATTCCTGCGTGACGAACCCCATGAGCCGCACGCTGTCGTCCGGGGTGATGCTCACGATCACCGGCTTGTCGAACCGCCGCTTCTCGCCAACGAAGGCGTTGAGCAGGTCCTTGGTGGACCCGTAGAGCAGGCGAACGAACGGCAGCCTGGTCATCACCGCCTCCAGCGCCGACACCGCCGACCGCGTAAGGAGGTTGGAACCGAGAAAGCCGAAGAGCGTGATCAGCACGAGCGTGGCCACGAAGCCGGCGCCCGGGATCGGCAGCCCCAACCACCCGTCCACGTTCGTGAATACGATCCAGCACACCCATACCGTCACGGCCAGGGGCGCGAGCAGCACCAGCCCACGCGCGAAGTAGCCGAGTATCCGTCTCATCGTTGTCCTCGCGCGGCCGGCCGGGCCGCGCAGTAAGCTGAATGGGTCGCGGAACTCCCCGCAGCAACTTGGGGCCGCGGGCAGCGCGCGACCAGTCCACTTCTCACCGAACCCCTCAGGTATGCGTCGCACACCGGTTCGTGCCGTTTCCGTGACGGCCAGTCTCCTCACGCTGGTCGCCGCTGGTGGCCCCGTCTTCGCTGGCGCGCAGGACGCGCCCGCCAACCCGTTCACGAAGGTGAGCCGCTACACACCGCCGCCTCTCCCGGCAGGCAAGAAGGCCATCACGCAGGACAGCTACGACGAGTGGCGCACCATCACCGGCGCCTCGCTCTCGAACGATGGCAAGTGGGTGGCCTACACGGTGAGCCCCGTGGTGGGCGAGGGGGCGTTGGTCGTGCGGGCTACTTCGGCTGCCACCGAGTACGCCAACATCGGGCGCGGCTTCACCGGCCGTCCGCAACTGCAGCCCTCGGCCGACTCAGCCGCGCAGTTCAGCGCGCAGCCGGCGCAGTTCAGCGCCGACTCGCGTTTCGTGGCCTTTACGATCTATCCCTCCCGCGCCGACGTGGAACGGGCCCGCGGACGCCGCGGCGCACCGCAGCCGCGTAACGGGCTCGGGATCGTCAACGTGGCTGACGGTGCCGTGACCCGCATTCCCAACGTGCGCTCGTATCGGCTCGCGCGAAATGGCGGTCGCTACATCGCCTATCAGCTCGACGATACCACGGCCGCGCGCGCGAATGGCGCCGCCGGCCAGGCACCGGCGGCCGCACCAGCCGCCGGCCCGCGCCGTGAGTACGGTACCACGCTGGTGCTCCGCGAACTCACCACCGGGACCGAGACTCGCATCGACGGGGTCACCAACTACGCCTTCGATGAGGGCGAGGCACTGCTGGGGTACACCGTGACCACGCGTGATGGTGCCGGTAACGGTGCCTTCGTCCGGACCCTGAGCACCGGCGCGGTCACCACGCTCGTGGCGGGACAGGCCACCTACCGCGGCTTCACCTTCGACCGGGCCGGCAAGCAGGTGGCGTTCGTGTCCGACGTGAACGACAGCACGCCGCGGCCGCGTTTCTCCGTCTACTACGCCTCGCTGCAGCCGGCCAAGGGCAAACCCGTCGCCG
>CAZNZG010000136.1:0-7743 GCA_964577455.1 uncultured Gemmatimonas sp.
CGATATCGCGTAGTTGTTGCGGGGCCCGTGGCACAGCGCGATACGTAGCCCCGCACCGTGGCGTCCGCCTCTCCGATGGTCGTTTCCGACCTCGGACCTCCAGGCCCGTCTGAACTCCGACCTCCGAAATCCGAATTCGGATTTCCCTGGAGGTCAGAGGCCCGAGACTGCAATCGGATGGGCAGACGCCACGGTGCGTGGGCGATATCGCGTAGTTGTTGCGGGGCCCGTGGCACAGCGCGATACGTAGCCCCGCATCGTGGCGTCCGCCCATCCGGTGGTCGTTTCCGACCTCGGACCTCCATGCCTGTCTGAACTCGGAAGTCGGACCTCGGAATTCTGAACTCTGAACTCGGAACTCCGACCGCCGAGTCCTCAGATCGTCAGCGCCAGTCCTTCCCACGCCGCGAGTACTCGCAGCCCCGAGCCTTCCTGCGCGGCATAGGCACGGCATTCCTCGACCATGCGCTCGACGGTCTCGTCGTCGCGGTCGGGATGATGATGGAACAGCACGAGCATGCCGGCACCGCATCCGATCGCGAGGCGCGTCGCTTCGAGTGCCGACGAGTGCCCCCATCCCGCATGGTGCGGTAACTCCTCGTGCCGGTAGGTGGCGTCGTGCACGAGAATCGGGATATCGCGCAGGAACTCCGTCAGCCCCGCGCGCCACGTGGCGGTCTCTGCCGACGTGTCATGATATGCCAGCTCGTTGTCGGGGGCGTACGCGATGAGGGGGCCGTCGGCGTCGTCCACGCGAAAGATCGCCGCGTCGCCGGGGTGCCGCGCCGTGAAGCGGAGCACCTCCGCACTGCCGGCGCGGCGCGACGTGCCCTGCACCCACTCGCACAGCGCCAGCCGGGTCTGCAGGCCGTCCACGGAGGGGAACATGGGCGGCGTGAGCAGTGACGTGATGAACGCCTCGAGCGACGTGGCCTCACCGTCACCGCAACACACGCTGATCTGACGGGTGGGGGTGAACAGCGGAGCGAAGTGCGCCAGTCCCAGCACGTGATCGCTGTGGCGATGCGTGAGGAAAAGATGCAGCGGCAACGTGTCGGCCGTTTCCATCAGTTGCCGACCAAGTCCGCGGATGCCGGAGCCTGCGTCGAGGATCAGGATGCTGTCATCATGCCCGTTACCGGCCACGCGCACTTCCACGCACGGCGTGTTGCCGCCGTAGCGGACCGTGCGTGGGCCGGGAGCCGGACAGGTTCCGCGGGTACCCCAGAACCGAATGTGGGAGCGGATGCGGGAGCGCGGAGGGACGCCGGGCAGCATGCGCGGAATCTAGCGCGCCGAACTCAGAGGCGGGGCCGCGCGCGTGCCTCGAGCGCCCCGCGGTCGGTGATGGTCACGATGCGACGCTGGACCGCGATGATCCCCTTGTCCTGGAACTCCGCCATCGCACGCGATACCGTCTCGCGGCTCGCGCCGATCATCTGTGCGATCGTCTGGTGCGTGAGCTGCTTCACGAGCGTGGCCGGTTCGCCCGGCGTCGCATGCTCCAGCAGCACCTTCGCCACGCGTCCCGGCACATCGAGCAGCACGAGGCTGCCAATGGTCCCGTCCGCCTGACGCAAGCGGCGCGACAGCTCCACCATCAGCCCCCACGCGACCTGCGGGTTCTGCTCCACCTGCCGACGGAAATCGGTGCGGCGCAGCACCAGGAGGGTCGACGCCTGCGTGGACATCACATGGGCCGAGCGCGGCCGGCCATCGATCAGGGCCAGTTCACCGAAGTGGTCGCCCACGGTGAGTACGTTCAGGATCACCTCGCGGCCGTCATCGCCCACGAGCACCACCTTCACCTCCCCCGAGCGCACGACATACAGCGCATCGCCGGCGTCGCCCTCGGCGACGATCATGGCGCCCTTCGCGAACCGCTGCTCGCGCGTAAGCTCCGCGAAGCCGCGCACCGCCGACCGGTCCAGTTCGCGGAAGAGCGGGACGGTGGACAGAAAGTCGGTGATCCGATCGAGAGAAACGCTCATGGTGGGCGGCGCGAATCGCAGGGGGGGCGTACCGAACGAAACCATAGTCTATCACCTCTTCTGGTGTATCTTGCGCGGTAGCTTCGGGGGGCCGCCGGGAGCCCGTCGTGACCGGTGAGAGCGCCGCACGGGACACGCCAACGGTGATACCCGCGATATCCCTGCAGGTCCGCCGGAGTACCTGCTGGCGCAACCGGAGCGAAGCCTAACCACGCACGTCACATGCCCGCCGTGACTGATATCACGAATTTCGTCCCAATCATCGGGTTGTCTTCATGCTGAGCCACCTGCGCGACCGCATGGCCGATGCGCTGCGGCGTGCCACAGAGGTGGAACAGCTGCTTGCCGACCCGGAAACCACCCGGGATGCCGCTCGCCTGGCCGACCTGGGGCGTGAGCATCACCGCCTCGCGGAGGTCGTGGCCAAGGCCAACCGCCTGACCAAGGCGGAGCAGGAGCTCACCGACGCTCGTGAACTCGCCAACGGTGACGATGCGGACTTTGCTGCCGAAGCGCGCGCCGAGGTTACGCGCCTCGAGGCCGAGGTGGCGCAGCTCGAGAAGGCCATGCTGCCGCTGCTCATTCCGCGCGATCCGCTCGACGACCGTCCGGCCATCATGGAAATCCGCGCCGGCACCGGTGGCGACGAAGCCGGGCTCTTCGCCGGCGACCTGCTGCGCATGTACACGCGCTTCATCGAGCGTCGTGGCTGGCGCATCGAACCCATCTCGTACTCCGAAGGCACCTTGGGCGGCGTGAAGGAATCGGTGTTCAAGGTCATCGGCGACGGGGCCTTCGGTGTGCTGCGCTGGGAGTCGGGGGTGCACCGCGTGCAACGCGTACCCGCCACCGAGAATCAGGGGCGCATTCACACGTCGGCCGCCACGGTGGCCGTGCTTCCCGAGGCCGAAGAGGTCGACATGAAGATCGAGGACAAGGATCTTCGCATCGATGTGTTCCGGTCCTCCGGGCCGGGTGGCCAAAGCGTCAACACCACCGACTCGGCGGTGCGCATCACGCACATCCCGTCGGGCATCGTCGTGTCGCAGCAGGACCAGAAGTCGCAGCTGCAGAACAAGCTCAAGGCCATGGACGTGCTGCGTGCGCGCCTGCTCGATCTCCGGCTCGCCGAGCAGGAGGCGGAACGCTCGCGACTGCGCAAGTCGCAGGTGAGCACGGGCGACCGGTCCGCAAAGATCCGCACGTACAATTTTCCGCAGGGACGCGTGACCGATCATCGCGTGGGCGTCACCCTGTACAACATCGATGGGGTGATGAACGGCGACATCAGCGACTTCATCGACGCCATTCAGCTCGCCAATGCCGAGGAGAGCCTCGTCGGGTGACCGATGGGCACAGCATGACGCTGCGGGACGTGGTGCGCCGCGTGGTGGCGTTGGTGGCCGATGCGCCGGCGCTGGAGCCGGAGGTGCGCGGCGATGCCGAACGCGAAGGGCGCCTGCTCGTGGCCGGCGTGTTGGACCTGTCTCCGGGCGAGCTGGCCACCCGGCTGGTGGGTCAGCCGGCGCTGGGGCCGGGCGAAGCCGAGGCCATCGAGCAGGCGCTGCTACGACGGCTGCGCGGTGAACCCCTCGCCTATGCTGTCGGGCAGGCCCCGTTCCGCGATCTCGTGCTGCAGGTGGACCGGCGCGTGCTCATCCCGAGGCCGGAGACCGAGGTGGTCGTGAGCGAGGCACTCCGGCGTACGGCCTCCACGCCCGGCGGCGTGGCGGTGGACATCGGGACCGGTTCGGGGGCGATCGCGCTCAGTCTCGCCACCGAGGGGGCCTTCGAGCGCGTCGTGGCCACCGATGTGTCCGACGATGCGCTCGCCGTGGCCGCCCACAACGCGCAGCGCGTGCTCTCGGGCGGGCACGCCCCCGTGGAGTTCCGGCTGGGCAGTGATCTGGCCCCGGTGCAGGGGCTCCGGGCCCGTGTGATTGTCGCGAATCCCCCGTACATTGCGTACGAGGAGGCCCCGTTGCTCCCGCGCAGTGTACGGGATTGGGAACCGACGGTGGCGTTGTTCGCGGCGGAGCAGGGGATGGCACGCTACGAATCACTGATCGGCGGTGCTCAGGCCGTCCTGGAGCCGGGCGGGTGGCTGGTGCTGGAGCTCGACGCCAATCGTGCCAAGCGTACCGCCAACTTGGCCGTGGCACGGGGGTACGAGGAGGTGCAGGTGCTGCAGGATTACGCCGGACGCGATCGGGTTCTGGTGGCGCGCGCGCCAGTCCGCTGACGCACGTCATCGTCTCACCCAACATTCACGCACGACCCCACGCGGCCGGGAGGCCGATTTCATGCTCGAAGACAAGGCGAAGGATCTCGGCCGCACGATCGGTCAGAGCGACGAGTACAAGGCGGTCAAGCGCTCGAGCGAAGCGCTCAACAACGACCGCGAGGCCACCACGATCCTCCGGCAGATGGAGAAGATCCGCCAGGATGCGCAGGCCATGATCGACCGCGGCGAGGAGCCCACCAGCGACATGGAGCAGCAGCTCGATACGCTCCTGCAGCAGGTGCAGGTGAACCCGGCCTATCAGGCGGCGATCTCCGCGCAGGACAACTTCGACAAGCTCATGTTGCGCGTGAATCAGTGGATCGCCGATGGCATCCGCGCCGGTGCCACGAGTCAGATCATCCTTGGCTGACCTGGCGGACCGGCTGATGGATGGCAGCAGTGGCGCGGGGGTGTTTCTCGTGCTCGAGGGCGGGGAGGGGGTGGGCAAGACCACGCAGTGGTCGCGATTGGCCGACACCCTCCGCGCCGTTGGCCACGACGTGGTGGCCGTGCGCGAACCGGGGGGCACACCGGCGGGCGACGCCATCCGGCAGCTCCTGCTCGATCCGGCCTCCACGTTGTCGGCGGAGAGCGAGGCGCTGCTCTTCGCCGCGTCGCGCGCACAACTCGTGCGCGAGGTGATCGAGCCGGCCATTGCCCGCGGGGCGGTGGTGCTGGTGGATCGCTTCCTCCTCTCCACCTACGCATATCAGGGTGCCGGTCGCGGGTTGCCCATGCCCGCCTTGCGTGAGGTGAATGCGCTCGCCACCGGTGGGCGTACCCCCGATCTCACGCTCCTGCTGTCCGTGCCAATCGACACGGCGCAGGCGCGCATGCATGCGCGTGGCACCGCTGATCGCATGGAACAGGAAGATGTGGCCTTTCACCTGCGCGTGCGCGATGCCTTCGAGGCGGCGCTGGCCCCGTCGTGGCAGCAGGCGCATCCCGAGGTGGGACGCGTCGTGGCGGTCGCGGCCGACGCGTCACCCGACACCGTGACCGCGCGTTGTCTGGAGGTCCTCGTGGCGCGCTGGCCCGAGCGGTTTACGGCGGCCGCCTCAGCAGCACTCAGCGCGATCTGAGCCCGTAACGACTTCATGCCAGAGAACCTGCCCGACATGCCGCGTGTCCCGAGGCGACAGCTGCGCACCGTCGTTGCCGGTATCGGCTTCGGCGTCCTGATGGGCGTTGGTTCGTGGTGGGCCGGTCGCGACCTGACCGCCGCCGCGCCGCCGACACGTGCGCCGCTCGGAGGCGCCCGACTGTTCGATCAGGTCGTTGCCGCCGTTGCCCAGAAATACGTGGACTCGCTGCCCCCCGACTCGATCTACGCCAAGTCGGTGGCGGGCATGCTGAGCGAGCTGCAGGATCCCTTCACCTCGTTCCTCGCGGAAGATCGCGTACGCCGGCTCAGCGAGCAGATGAACGGCACGATCTCCGGTATCGGCTTGCAGATCGACATTCGCGACGGCTGGCCGGTCGTCATCGAGCCGGTGCTGGGCGGGCCGTCGGAGCGCGCGGGGGTGTTGGCGGGCGATCGCATCATCCGCATCGGCAAGGAGAGCACCAAGGATCTCGACCGCGACGAAGTGTCGTCGCGTGTGCGCGGTCCCACCGGATCGTCGGTGACCTTTACCGTACAACGCGGCGATCAGCAGATCGGCTTCACGATCGTGCGCGACAAGGTGCATCTGTACGCCGTGCAGCGCGCCACGATGTTCCCCAATGGCGTGGGCTATGTCGACGTGAACGTGTTCAACGCGTTCACCGCCGAGGAGCTCGCCGCCGCTGTGGACTCGCTGGTGAAGCAGGGGGCACGCTCACTCGTCATGGATCTGCGCGGGAACCCCGGCGGACTGCTGGAGCAGGGCGTCGCAGTGGCCGAGCTGTTCCTCGATCGCGGGCAGAGCATCGTGCAGCTGCGCGGCCGCCCCGGTACGGCGCCGCAAACCTACACCGATTCGATGCCGCAGCGGTGGCCAACGCTGCCGCTCGCGGTGCTCGTGGACCGCGCCAGTGCGAGCGCGTCCGAGATCGTGGCCGGTGCCCTGCAGGATCACGACCGGGCCGTGGTGGTCGGCGTGACGAGCTTCGGCAAGGGAAGTGCACAGAACGTGTACCCGCTGTCGAACGGCGGGGCGCTGCGACTCACCATCGCACGCTGGTTCACGCCCGTGGGGCGCAGTATCAGTCGTGCGCCCGCAAAGGATCCCGACGAGGCCGATGAAGAGGTCGACAGCGGCGGGGTGTCACTCCCCGACACGATCGTTCCGCGCTTCCGCACCGACGCTGGCCGGACGGTCTTCGGCGGGGGCGGCATCACCCCCGACGTGGTGGTGGGTGACACGATCGCCCCGCTTCCGGTGCAGGCACTCGCTCGTGCGATGGGCAAGAACCTCGGTGCCTATCAGGACGCCCTTTCCAAGCTCGGCCAGGAGCATCGCCGCAGCATGACGTCGCCAACCGAATCGGTGACGCGCGAGCTTCTCGATGCGCTGTATGCCGATCTGGTCAAGCGAAAGGTGGCGCCGCCGCGTGCCGTGTTCGATGCCGCGGGCCCCTGGGTGGCCCGATCACTCGGCTACGAGATGACACGGCAGGCGTTCGGGAGCGATGCGGAGTTCATGCGCCGCTCGCAGGACGACGCCACACTGCTGCGTGCGACCCAGCTGCTGGCCGGGTCGCGTACACCGCGCGACGTGTTCGGCACGCTCGACAAGCGCTGAGCGCTCAGCGCCAAGCGCTCAGCGCTTCGCTCAGGTCCCCGGGAGTTTCGTCGACACCTTCACGCCCTTGGGGACCGAGAAGGTGAAGACGTCTTTGGCCAGCGCGGCACCGGGGGTCCAGGACGTGAGCGTAATGGTGCGATCGATCCCCTGACCGTCGATCACCTGCACGCGCACCGGGCGGGGATCCTTCTCGTCGAGCCACAACACCGCCTTCTGGAAGGGCACCCGGTTCGGGTCGCGCGGTAGCAGCTGCACGCGGCGCGTGGCGCGTCCTTCCACCTGCACCGCGTCACCGCCGCTGATCGCGAACGCGCGCTTGGGCGTTTCGAGCAGTTGCCCCAGCAGATCGGCCACGATGGCGCCGTCGGCATCGCCGGGAAGCTTGAGCACCTGACCCGGCGCGCTGCTCGGGAGATAGACCCACAGCGTCTTGCCATCACCCACGATGCGGTCCCCCGCCGGCTGCGTGAACGTGATGCTCACCTTGCCCGGCCGTTCCTGATGGAACACGCCTTTGGACATGGCCGTGCGCCCGAGGATCGGGTTGGTGATCTTCTGGTCGAAGTTCGCCTCCAGCGTACGCGTGTCCTTCCAGGCGCGCGCGACGCGGTCGTACGCCGTTTCGGCGCCATTCTGCGCGCGCAGCGACAGGGGCGAAGCGATCGCGGCAGCGGTGAGCGCGATGACGAGGGCGGAACGGTTCGTGGTGTGCATGTCTGAACTACCCGTTAGCTGCTGA
>CAZNZG010000136.1:7753-9517 GCA_964577455.1 uncultured Gemmatimonas sp.
AACACGTGCTGTTCTCCGTGCCCCCGTTCCTTCGTGCCCCCCGACGAGCTTTTCCCCGACTGGCTGCTCAGATCGCCGTGATGCTGCGCTCGATCGCCGTGGCGATCGTGCGGAGCTGACGCACCAGCTCGGTGAACTGGTCGGGATACAGCGACTGCGCCCCGTCGGAGAGCGCCTTGTCGGGCGTGGGATGCATCTCCACGAGAATCCCGTCGGCACCGGCCGCGATGGCGGCGCGCGCCATCGGGGTGACCTTGTCACGCAGCCCCGTGCCATGGCTCGGGTCGGCGACCATCGGCAGGTGTGACAGCTTGTGCACCACCGGGACGGCCGTCAGGTCGAACAGGTTGCGCGTGGCGCTATCGAAGGTGCGTACGCCACGCTCGCACAGAATCACGTTGGGATTGCCCTCGGCGAGGATGTACTCCGCGCTGAGCAGCAGGTCGTTGATCGTGGCCGCCATCCCGCGCTTGAGCAGCACCGGCTTCCCGAGCGTGCCCACATGACGCAGCAGCGAATAGTTCTGCATGTTGCGCGCGCCGATCTGGATGCAGTCGGCATACTCGGCCACGAGGTCGGCGCCGCGTTCGTCCATCGCTTCGGTCACGATGGCGAGCCCCGTTTCCCGGCGCGCGAGTGCGAGCAGTTCCAGCCCCTGCTTGCCGAGCCCCTGGAAGGCGTACGGGCTGGAGCGCGGCTTGAACGCGCCGCCGCGCAGTGCCACGCCGCCGGCGGCCTTCACCTGACGTGCCGCCGTGAGGATCTGCTGCTCGTTCTCGACGGAGCAGGGGCCGGCCACCACCGGCACGTCGGTGCCGCCGAAGCGCACGCCCGGAGCGATCTCCACGATCGTGGTTTCAGGCTTCCATTCGCGCGACGCCTGACGGAATGGCTTCTGCACGATGAGCACGCTGGACACGCCGGGCAGCCCCTCGATGTACGACCAGTCCACCTTGGCATCGTCACCAAGGAGACCGATCGCCGTGCGCACTTCGCCCGGCAGCGGGAGGGGCTTGAAGCCCTGACGCGTGATCTCTTCACAGACCCGATCGATATCGGCGGAAGAAGCGTTGGGCTGCATCACGACCAGCATGTCACGTCCTCGGTGAGACTCTAGAAATCGATGGACCAGCCGTCGGTGGCGCGCACCGTGGGGCCGGCAAATAGCTCCGCAACCTCGCCTTCGATATCGACGGCTTCGACCGGCGGATAGAAGTGCGTGAGCACGAGACGCGCACACTGCGCCTGTGCCGCCAACGCGCCGACCTGTCGTGGCGTGAGATGCTCACGAATGGCCATCGCGTCGGGCAGGGAGCATTCCGCGAGCAGCACCGTGCAGCCCCGTGCCCACACGCCGAGCGTCTCGCTCACGCCGGTGTCACCGGTATAGACGAGACGCGTTGCTCCCTCACTGATGGAATATGCTACGCTCTCAGCGCTATGTGGTACCGGACAGGCCTGTAACGTCACATCATCACCGAGTCGGATGACTTCGTCCGGCCCCAGATCGCGCACGGTGAGGGGGAAGCCCGGGGCCAACAGCCAGGCGCCGTACACCGCGGCCATGCGTTCGAACAACGCGCCGGTTCCCGGTGGTCCGTAGACGGTGACCGGTGCACTGCGCGGCGGCAGTTGCCCCCAACGCCACCCCATGATGAGGAGCGGCAGGTCGGCAATGTGATCGGCGTGGAAGTGCGTGATCGCCACGTGCGTGATGCCGCTCCAGTGCACTCCGAGATTGGCCATGCGGTGTACCGCGCCGCT
>CAZNZG010000137.1:0-9324 GCA_964577455.1 uncultured Gemmatimonas sp.
GAAGGCGACGGCCAGGAGCAGCGGAACGCCGCGCAGGAGCAGCGAGGGGCGAAGCGGTCGGGGCATTCGAGGAGGGGAGAGCGTTGGCCCTACCATACGGCGGCGAGTGGGGTTGCACCATCGTGAACGCACCACCGATGGCTGAACGGTACGGCGTCGGACGGGCGGCGCGTGTCGTCAGCTCGGAGCGGAACGGTCGTGCTCCTGCTGCTCGAACGTGAAGATCA
The DNA here is from genome assembly GCA_964577455.1 of uncultured Gemmatimonas sp. Taxonomy (GTDB): domain Bacteria; phylum Gemmatimonadota; class Gemmatimonadetes; order Gemmatimonadales; family Gemmatimonadaceae; genus Gemmatimonas. Next base: position 228 of record CAZNZG010000137.1, read on the forward strand.
TGACCGGGGCCGGATCGCCGCCGATTGCCTTGTAGAAGGCAACAGCATGGTCGTCTTCGATGTCGGCCGGTACGAACGCCACTCGAATGCCGGCAGCGGCGGCGGCGCGACAGAGGGTATCGACCAGAAGACGCCCCACCCCGCGCCGTTGATGAGCGTCATGCACGGCGAGGTCGTAGATGAAGAGTTCGTACGACTCGCCACGCGTCATCGGCAGTGCATGCGCCGTGATACCACCGATCGCGACCCCATCGTGCAGTGCGACCAGCGCCCAGAAATCATGGCGCTCGAGCAACGTCGCGACATAGTCGTCCGAGAGTGTGGCGACAGCCTCGTCGAAGACGTCGGCCATCAGTCGGAACGTATGCTGTGCGAGGGCGATATCACCACGCCCCAGCCGCCGTATCACAAGCCCACGATCGGTTCGGATCATTTCTCGAGCCTCGGAATGGTTCACCTCACCCCCCGCCCATTGCGTCGTCCCGCTCGAAGTGAGCGCGGAGGACGGCGTTCACCTCGATGGCCCGGTCGATCGGCATGCCATGGGCCGCACCGCGCACACCCATTCCCTGAATGAAGACGACGGGTTGGCCCTCACCCACCACGTTGCAGTGCATGCGACAACCGACAACGTCGAGCTCTGACATACGGGGGCGTACATGTTCGTGGGTGCACGTGCGCGAAAGGACTCGCCAAGTAGACGCGCCCGGCGCAGCGTTGGCAAGGCATAACTGCATCCGGTGCCCCTCCCGCGCGTCCCGTAACGTGCAGGCAGCCTCTCCCTCAATTCCTCGACGTCATGTCTGCTCTTGCGAGATGTATCCCGATGGGTGTGGCGGTACTCGCGGCCATCGTTCCGCTATCGCTGTCCGCGCAGTCGTAGGCGGTCATCGGGGAAAACGGCCCAGCGACGCGATTACCCATTCGTCCCATGACCGTTGACGCAGCAGGTCACCGATGGCACCGTGGGCAGGTCCATGGTCATTATCGATAGAGACTCCAAGGAGATGCGACGCTCATTCGTGTTGCCGATGGTGGTGGCAACGTGTCTGGCACTCTTCGCCACATTCCCCGCGCTGGCACAAGAGCGCCCGTCGAGCCTTGTCGGCGTCGTGGTGGATCCTGAGGGGACCGCCATCGCCGGCGCCAGCATTCGCGTGGTGCGCCCCGCCACGGATGGTGCCGATGAGACCCCATTGGCGAGCGACGCCGCCACCGACAGTACCGGACGCTTTGTGGTGACCGGACTGCTGCCGGGTCCGGTGCGCCTCACTGTCGCGCATCCGCAGCACGAGCGCCTGCTGACCGATGCAGCGCTTGCTTCAGGGGTGACCGTCTCACTCCGGATCACATTGCGGTGGCGCGATCCCCTGACGGATGTGGAGGCGACACGGAAAACCCTGCGTGGCGTCGTGCGTGATTCGTCGGGCTCGCCGGTGCGGGACGTGGAAGTGAGCATCCCGGGGACCGAGCTGTCGATTCGCACCGATTCGCTTGGGCGATTCGTGCTGCCGGTATCGAGCGACACGCCACTGTGGCTGCGGGCACGACGGCTGGGGTACGCCGCGGCGTTCGTTCGCCCAGCCGAAGACGACAGCACGAGCACGCAGATCATCCTGCGACCGCTTGGGCAGGAACTCGAGCGGGTGACCGTGGTCGCGACGCGCATGAGCCGGACCATGGCCGACATGGACCAGCGAAAGATGCTCTACGGTGGCGTACACGTGCGTCGAGAGGAGATCGAACGGTTGAACCCTGTGCAGACCTCGCAGCTGCTCGTGGGGCGCAATGCCGCCATTCGCGTGGTGCGTGGGCGCGGGAGTGAGGGGACCCCCGTCGGGCGGAGCGAGTGTCCGCTGGCCATCCTTCTCAATGGTGTCTATTTCCCGAAGATGAGCATCGATCTGCTCGTCTCGCCGCGTGAGATCGCCGCGATCGAGGCGTACCCCTCACGGGCCAGTACGCCATCGGACTTCATCGCGCGGCTGCCGGCGGGCGTCGAGGAGTGCGGAGTGCTCGCGGTGTGGACCCGCTGAGGACGCGGCTACTTCGCGAAGAGCAGCGCTGGCGGAATCGGATTACCCGGCGTTTCCGCTTCCCAATAGATCGTCACCACCCACCAGCGCGTGCCGTCGAAAAAGAGCTGAAACGAGTTCACGCCGCGGGCGAACGGAGTCGCATCGCTGAGCGTACGCTTGGAGTCGTAGGCGCTCATGAGATGCACCACGTTGCCGTAACGCTCCAGCTTGCGGCCGATCTCGCGCTCGAAGAACCCACTGCGCTCGAGTCCGGGCCCGGCATTGGCGATGTACTCCTCCGTCGTCCACACGCGCAGCACCCCCACGCCGTCCGATCGCTTTCCCGTGGGAATGAGCCGGGCGCCGGGCGCCATGAGCGAGCGGAAGCGATTCCAGTCGCGCGGCTGGCCGGCCGGCCCGGAGATGGCGTCGTAGACGGCCCGCATGATCGCGTCGATACTCTCCACATCGGCCGTGCGCGCCACTGGCGCCGTGCGGGCCGTGTCACGGGGGGCGGCGGGCTGCGCACTGGCAATCACGGGAGCGAGCAGCAATGCGCCGAGGACCAGCGGGAGCAGCCGGGGGCGATTCATGAACATGAGACGTTTCGTGTTGGAGAGGACGACACAGGGAACGCGGGCGACGTGTCCGACAGGAAGCAATGTGCGCACTGGTAGCGGTGTCCGCACGGGCGTGCGCGGGTCAGCAGGAGGATGACAGTGCAAGGGAGCCCACGGTGACATCTTGCGGCAGGTATTCCGGTCACGTCAGCCGCCGTGTCGGACAACACGCCGCAGGAATCACGTCCCACCCTGCCATGAGGAAGGCTGCCATGATGAGGTGCCGGTTCTCCATGTTCCCGCGTCTGCCCAATCGGATGGCCATGCAGATCGGCATGGTGCGGATCATCGCCATCGCCGGCGGGGTGATCGTCGCGGGGTGCAACGGTGGGACGACCACCGCGCCCACGCTTGTCGAGGCCTCGGTGCCGATCCGGGTGGGAGAAGAGGTCTTCCCGTATCCCGGTGGTGTACTGGGGGTCACCCTTCGCTCGGTCGATGCGGATTCGCGCTGCGCGCGCAGCGCCGTGTGTGTGGTACAGGGCACGGCCACCATCACGGTCGGCATACGTCTCGGAATGGGGCCGACGGTACCGGTCCCCCTCACGTGGGGGAATGCCACCACCAACAGGACCACCGCCGGAGGCGTACGCATCACCTTCGACTCACTCGCGCCGTGGCCCGAGAATCCCGGACCGCTGCTGCCACCATCACAGTATACGGCGTGGTTGTCCTTCACCCGCATCACCGAATCGCTGTAGCGCTGTAGCGCTGTAGCGCTGTAGCGCTGTAGCGCTGCAGTGCCTCCTTGGCGTGGCCGGCATCGTCGTGCCATTCACCCAGCGGCCGATATGCCGGCGCCGGTGATGAGTGCCTAGGGAGTGTGACTCGAACGCCACCCTCGCCGGCATCGCCGCCGCGCGCCAACTTGGGGCATGCGTTCACTCATTCCCTTCCGCACACGCGGCCATTTGCGCGCGCTCGCCCTCCTCGTTGCCGGCATCGCGGTTCATCCCGGCACCGCCGCCGCGCAGAACGATGCGCAACGCGACAGCCTCGTCCAGCTCGCCGAGGCACTGCGCACGCTGCGCCAGCCGCTGACCGAGGGCGGCATTCCGGTCTACTCCCCCGAGGCGCTCAACCGGTGGCGCGCCGGCCTCGACGCCCTCCGCGCTCGGCACACCGCACTCAACACCGCCGGCTGGTCCGTGCCCGACCGGGTCGATCACATCCTCGTGCGTACGCAGCTCGATGCCTTCGACTTCGAACTGCGCGTGCTACGACCGTGGGCACGCGATCCGGGTCACTGGGTGGACCTCCTGGCCCGCACCCCCTACACGGGCGTGCCGCTCACCGCCGAGGGGCGCACCCGCCTCGTGCAACAGCTGCGCGCCGTGCCCAGCACGATTGCGGCCGCACGCCGGCACCTCACGGAACCCGCCGGCGAGCTGGCCGGCATCGCGCACTTCCACCTCACCCGCTCCGACGGGGTGAACCAGGGTGAGCCCCGTCGCGACCCGCCACCCGCCGGGATCATCGGCTGGTACGAAGACCTGCGCGCGCGTCTCGCGCAGCACGAACCGGCGCTCGTGCCGCTCGCCGATTCCACGCTCACCTCCCTGCGCGCGTTTGCCGGCTGGCTCGCGGCAGAACGCCCCCGCATGACGGCCCCCGCGCACATCGGGCTCGACGACTACGCCTGGTACCTGCGCCGCGTGCGCCTCGTGCCGCTGAACGTGGAGCAGGTGCGCCTCATCGGCGAGCGCGAAATCGCCCGCGCCCGCTCGCTGCTCGCCTTCGACCGGCACAAGTACCGTGCCCTGCCGCCGATCGTACCGGTCACCACCGCCGAAGAGCATGAGCGTCGAACCCGCGAGGCGGAGACGCACATCCGCACCTTCACGCAGCGCGAGAAGCTGCTCACGATTCCCGCCGACATTCCCCCGCAGTACGACACCGACGCCTTCTTCATCGATCGCAGTGCATGGGGCGGCGCGCGGCACTTCTGGGAAGAGCTCACGTATCGTGATCCGCTCAACAACCACGTGCACGCGTCCATTCCCGGCCACCGCTTCGACGGCGCGTTGCAGCGGCGGCATCCGCGTCCCATCCGCCGCGCCTTCAGTGATGGCACGCGCGCCGAGGGATGGTCCTTCTACATCGAGGAGATGTATCTGCACACCGGTCTGCTCGACGACCGGCCCAAGGGGCGTGAGCTGTTCTGGATCGCCCAGCTCAAGCGCGCGGCGCGTATCCACGCCGAGCTGCGCATGCAGACGGGCGAGTGGACACTCGACGATGCCATCAGGTACCTCGTGCGCGAGGTGCCGCTCATGGAGGAGAACCTCGCGCGCTACGACCTGGCCATCTACCTGCGCCGTCCGGCCTACGGCATGAATTACACCATCGGCAAAGCCCAGATGGAGCAGCTGCTTGCCGACCGCCAGCGCCAGCTTGGCAATGCGTTCGACCTCGGCGCCTTCCACGACGCCTTCCTCGCCACGGGCCCCATACCGATCTCGCTCATTCGCTGGGAGCTCACCGGTCTCGACGACGAGCTGCGTGCCCTGGGGGTGCTGCCATGATCGCACGTCTGCTGCGCGGCGCCGCGGCGCTGTTGCTGATGTCCACCACGCGCATCGGCAACGCGCAGCCAGCGCAAGCGCCCGACTACAGCATCGACCGCTTCTACACGCTGCCGTCGCTCATCGGCACGGAGCCGCGCGGCATGACCTGGTCGCCAGACGGCCGCACGCTCGCGTTCCTCTGGAATGACGAGGGCATGCCCTTCCTCGATCTGTTCGTGGCGCGCGTGGTCCCCGGGCAACCGCTGCGCCCCGAACGGGTCACGCGTCTCCCCCGGCCGGATGTTCCCGGCACACCCGGCCCCTCGTACGCCGAGCAGCGCACCGCCATCGCCGCCGAACTCGACGAAGGGGTGCGCAGCGTATCGTGGCACCCGGATGCACGTCGGCTGCTGTACGCGCACCAGGGTGGGCTGTGGTTCGTAACCCCCGGCGGCACACCAGTGCGTCTGGTCATGCCACCGGGTGCCGTGCAGCGCCCCACCTTCGACCCGTCGGGCACGCGTGTCGCCTTCGTGCGCGACGGCGATCTGTGGGTGGCCGCCCTGCGCGGTGACACGCTTGCCGCTCCGCGCCGGCTCACCACGCTCGCCCGCAGCGGCGTTGGCGTGGAGGACTTCACATGGGCGCCCAACGGCCAGTCGCTGGCCCTCGTCGAGACCGACCGCACGCCGATCCGCACGCGGCTCATTCCCGACTACCTCCCCGACGAAACCGTGGCCACGCCGGTGCGGCGCGCGCTGCCCGGCGAACCCTCCGAGCACCGCCGGCTCGGCGTCGTAGCCGACACCGGCGGCGCCCCACGCTGGATCGACCTGGGGGGTGAGCCCACCGATGTGCTGTTCACGTGGGCCTTCTCGCCCCGCGGTGATGCGCTGCTGATCGACAAGAGCGATGTCTTCGTGAAGGACCGGCGCCTGCTCATCGCGCAGGTGGCCACTGGTACCACGCGCCTGCTCGTGCGTGAGCAGGAGGCCAACAATGTGTCGGCCGAGTGGCGTGCGGCATGGGCGCCTGACGGGCGGAGCGTGTACTTCACGAGCGATCGTGCGCACGACTACCACGTGTGGCAGGTGGATACCGCAGGCGGTACGCCGCGCGCCATCACCAGCGGCCCATGGGCCGTGTTCGGTTTCACGGTCACCCCGCGCGGCCTGATCGTGGTGGCCAACGAGGGGCGTGCTGAAGAGCGGCACCTGTACCGGGTACCGCTGCGCGGCGGCGCGGCACTGCGCGTATCGGTGCGTCCGGGCACGCACACGCCGGTCGTGTCGCCGAACGGCCAGCTGGCCGCCGTGCTCTTTTCGAGCGACACGGTGCCGCCCGACCTGTTCGTCACGGACCTTGCGGCGGCGCGCCCCAGCGCGGCGAGTGAACAGCGCGTGACCACGTCGCCGCGCCCCGAATTTGCCGCCTACACGTGGCCGGCGCCGCGCTACGTGACCTTCACCAGCCGGGCCGATGGCGCCACGGTGCACGGCCGATTGCTGCTGCCCCCCAATTACACGCCCAACCGGCGCTGGCCTGTGGTGGTGGGGTCGATCTACAGCAACACGGTGCGCAACCAGTGGGGGGGGCGCAACGCGCACCCGCTGTGGGGCTTCGACCGTGTGCTGCTGGAGAAAGGCTACGTAGTGTTCGCGCTCGACGTGGCCGGCAGCTCCGGCCATGGTACCGCCTTCCGCCGCCGCATCCGGTTGGACTACGGCGGCATCGACGTGGAAGACATTCACAGCGGCGTGGAGTGGCTCATCGCGCAGGGGATCGCCGACGCCTCACGCGTGGGCATCTGGGGGAGCAGCTACGGCGGGCTGCTCACCAGCATGTCGCTCTTCACCAAGCCCGGGGTGTACCGCGCCGGCATTGCGGCGGCACCGGCCACCAACGTGCTGCACGCCCTCACCGGCGAGCAGCGCGTGATGGACACGCCGCAGCAACGGCCGGCGGAGTACGCCAGCGCCTCGTCGTCGACCAAGGCGGCCGGTCTCAAGGACGCGCTCATGCTGGTGCACGGCATGCGCGACGTGGTGGTGCTCTACCGCGACTCCGTGTGGCTGCTGCAGTACCTCATGCAGATGGGGCGCGACGTGGAGCTCGTGACCCTGCCCGACGCACCGCACGGTTGGGATCTTGGGCCGCGCTACCAGACGCGGTACGCCTTCCAGCGCATGCTCGACTTTTTCGACCGGCATCTGGCGCCGGGGGGTGGGGCGGCGCGGTGAGGGCAGGGGCGGCGCAGTGGTCCGCCCCCGATGCCGGCGTCAGGGCATTCCGCGGGGGTTTTGCGATCGCCAGGACGCCGGCGGTATGATTTGGTCTGACCAAACCGCCAAGATCGCCATTACCATCCCGACGGACGATCTCGCAGCGGCCGATGCGTTGGCGGCGAAGCTGGGTCGGTCGCGCAGCTGGGTGCTGAGTGAAGCGCTGCGGCGATTCGCGGCATCCGAACGGCTCAGCCACGAGCTCGATGCCTCGCGGGCCGCGCAGCTACGGCGGGATCTCGCGCTGACCGCTGAGCAGCGGGTCCGCGAAGCAGAGCGTGAGCTGGCGCTGGTCGGCAACGCGGTCCCCGTGCACGTCGAGCAGCCGCTTCGCTTTTCGGAGTACGACGACTTCGTGGCCTGGCGACGGGCGCGTGCCGGTGGTGGCTGAGCCCGCGATGCGGGTGGCCTGAGGCGAGCCGCTCGATTGCCGTCTTTGGTGTGGAGGGCATCCCGATCCCTACGGCTTCGCTGGAGACGCTGATTGCGTCGAAACGTACCGGTCGACCATAGGACTCTGCCGATATTCTCGTACTGGAAGCGATGCTGAAGGCACGCGACCAGGCCTGACGACGTCGGCGCAGCAGCGCGCGCGACTCGACGGTGCGTGAGCCCTGTGCTTGCATGGCGCGTGCTTGCGCTCTACTGAATGTCAGGGATGCCCTGTAAGCGGACATCCCTGACATTTACAGCGAGGCACGAGGAGCACTGGGCGGTTCGCTTACTCGATTCTGGACCTGGGACGACTGCGGCGGGCACACGCGCCAAGGCCAAGCAGACCGGCGGCGAGGAGCGCCATGGTGGAGGGCTCAGGGACGGTAGTCGCAGCGCTAAAGCTCACCGTTTCGAGGCTGAAACCATCCGTAATCGCATTTCCCTGAACGTAGAAGTCAATGACATTGATTCCTTCAACAAAGCCGCTGCTGATCGAAACAGGAGCGCCTAGCGCGTAGTCACCGCATGTACCCGCACCCTGAAGCGATCCACCATTCAGCGAAAACTGTGGCATCCACGACACGCTTCCGTTGAAGTTGGGGATATCATCGCACGCCCACCGAAACGAAAGATTTGCGGAAGCTGCGTCAAAGCCAGTTAGGTCAAAGCGTTGACGGAATGTGAAGTACGTGTAACCATTTGGGCCCAAGTCGGAAGGATTGTTTCCATCAACAGTGTTGGAAATCATCGGTAACGTGCTCGTACCGACAACAATTGGGAACGGCGCATAATTCGGATAATCGAAATAGTGATACGCGACGCCGAACGTGCCGCCGAAGCCACCGAAGCCGTCCGCGTATCCGCCAAACTGTCGCGCCACCTGCCAGACTGGATCTTGTGCGCCGAGCGGTCCCCGGACGGTCGAATAGAATGTCTGTGCACTGGCCGCTTCAGACACGATGAACGTGCAAAGGGCGGTGAGTAGGGTAAGGGAGGATCTAAAGCGAGTGCGCATGGGGGGTCCGGAGGAGTGACAGCAGCGTGACGGCGCATTCTTTCGACTGGCCATGTGTGACAGTAGCTCGCAACCGTAAAGCCACCGTCAAAAATTGGATGGATGACAGCTGTGCGATTCTTTCGCTAAAGTCCTGTGCGGCAGAAATCACGCTTGACGCGAGCCTGACGGGAGCCTGACGCGCGGTGTTGCCAGGATCATCAGCGCAGATGTCCTCATA
>CAZNZG010000138.1:0-9217 GCA_964577455.1 uncultured Gemmatimonas sp.
CGCCCGTTCGCGTGGGTCATGGCCTTCGGCGTGTTCGTGGCCACGTTCTCCTCGATCTACGTGGCCGGGCCGATCCTCCTCTGGATCGAATCCAAGTATCCGCGTAACGACGACAGCGCCACCGCGATGGCCGCCAAGGCGGGGAAGGACGCCACGCCGCCCAGCACCCGCGGCGGCCGTGGCGCGGAGCGCCTCGCCGCGCGCTGACGCGCGCCTCGAACGCGTGAGCAAGATCAGACAGCCGGAGCCGGTGGCGTTTGCAGACAGCCACGTGCATCTGGCCAGCGCGGCCTTCACCGACGATGTGGAGGCCGCGATCGAGCGGGCCCGCGCAGCAGGAGCGCGGGCCCTCGTCTGTATCGGGGAGTCGGCTGCCGCCGCCGAGCGCGCGCGTGTGATTGCCGCGCGGCATCCGGATCTCGTGCATCACACCTGCGGCGTACATCCGCATGACGCCGCGAGCTGGGACGAGGTAAGGGATCCCGAGGCCATCCGCCTGGCGGTGTCGCTCGGAGCGGTCGCGGTGGGTGAGTGCGGGCTCGATTACCACTACGATCATGCGCCGCGCGAGGTGCAGCGGCGTACACTCGACCGCCAGCTCGCGCTCGCCGCCGAACTCGATCGTCCCATCGTGCTGCACACACGGGATGCCGAAGACGATACCCGCGACATGCTGCGCCACGCGGCGGCCGCCGGGATTCGCGGCGTGCTGCACTGTTTCACCGGATCGGTGGCGCTGGCCCAGGCGGGGCTCGAGGCCGGCTGGCATGTGTCGTTCAGCGGCATCGTCACCTTCAGGAACTGGACCGACCTCGACCTGCTCACCTGTGTGCCCGACGGGCGGCTACTGGTGGAGTCCGACGCCCCCTACCTTGCGCCGGTCCCCAATCGGGGCAAACGCAACGAGTCGTCGTGGGTCCCGTTTACCATCCAGCGGCTCGCTGAGGTCCGGGGGACCACCACGGAAGCGCTCGCCGCCATCACGCTCCGCAACGCCCAGCACTTCTTCCGCCTACCGGGCGCTTGAAACGCGCCGCTTACCCCGTTCCATTCCGCTCATGAGCATCGAGACGCTGCACACCGACAATGCCCCCAAGGCCATCGGCCCGTATGCCCAGGCCGTCAAGGCCAACGGCTTTCTCTTCACCGCCGGGCAGATTCCGCTGCATCCGGTGAGCATGGAGATCGTCGACGGCGATGTGGCCGCGCAGACCGAGCAGGTGCTCGCCAATCTCAGCGCCGTCCTGGCGGAAGCGGGCGTGACCTGGAGCGAGGTGGTGAAGACCACCTGCTTTCTGCGCACCATGGATGATTTCGCCGCCTTCAACGGCGTGTATGCCCGAGTGCTCGGAGACGCGCGCCCCGCACGCTCCACGGTGGCGGTGGCCGGACTGCCACGCAACGTCAGCGTCGAAGTCGAACTCGTCGCGGCTCTTCCGTCGCGCTGAGGAGTATCATCGGCATGTTCCGGCGCCTGTCGTTCCTGTCGGCTGCTTTCGCCTTCGGCGCGTGGACGGCCATGCCGCGCGCGCTGTCGGCGCAGGTTGCCGATAGTGCACGCGCCACGCTCCGTGACACCACCGGGCGCGACGCTCGGGCACGGACCACGCCGGGGCTGCCATCCCGATTCACGCCGCCCCTCACTCCTCGAAGGGCGTTCCTCTATTCGGCGATGTTGCCGGGGCTCGGCCAGTCAAAGCTCGATCGCGGGTCGTCCGGAGCGCTCTTCGCGGTGGTCGAGCTTTCCGCGATGGTCATGCTTCGACGCAGCGGTGCCGACCTGCGGGAAGCGCGGCGACTGCGCACCGATACCCTTCCGGGGAACTTCACCGTCTCGGGAGACACGGTCGTAGCGGCAGGAACGTTCACCACGCGCTACGACGGCGACCTCATTCGCACCCGTAAGCTTCACGTGGAAGACTGGCTGGCCGTGGTCGCGTTCAACCATCTGTTCGCCGGCGCCGACGCGTTCGTGGCCGCGCAGCTGTGGGACATGCCCGTGCAGCTTTCGGCCATGCCCTCCCGTGTTGGCCCGATGTTCGTGGCCACGCTGCGATTCTGATCCCCAGCGCCTGGCGTTCCGCATCGGACGCCTGCGACGAGCATATGGCGAGCAACGCGCCGGTTGGCGTCTTCGATTCGGGGCTTGGCGGACTCACGGTGGCCCGCGCCATCATGCGCCGGTTGCCCGCTGAGTCACTCGTGTACGTGGGCGACACCGCCCGTGTCCCGTATGGCCCCAAGAGCCCAGACACCGTGCAACGTTACGCGCGGCAGATCGGTGACTGGCTGGTGGAGCAGGGAGTGAAGGCCGTCGTGATCGCCTGCAACACCGCCACGGCGCACGCGCTCTCGGCATTGCGCGAGACGCTCCCGGTTCCGGTGATTGGTGTCATCGAACCCGGGGCGCGAGCCGCGAGCCGAGCCACCGCGCGTGGGCCGGTCGGCGTGATCGGGACGGCGGGGACCATTGCATCAGGCGCGTATACGGCAGCACTCACCGCTGCGGCTCCGGCCATCGAGGTCGTGTCGGTCGCATGTCCGCTCTTCGTACCGCTCGTGGAGGAGGGGCTCATCGATCATCCGGCCACGCGATTGATTGCCCATGAGTATTGCGAGCCCCTTCGAGTGGCCCATGTGGATACCGTCGTGCTGGGGTGCACGCATTATCCGCTGCTTCGTCAGGTGCTTGCGGCGGAACTCGGCCCGGATGTCACGCTGATCGACAGCGCCGAAGAGACCGCGGCTGAACTGGCCACGGTGCTCGAGGCCGGCAATATCCTGGCCGAGCCTTTCGCGGCCCCTGCAGAGCTGCCGTGCCACCGTGTGGTGGCGACGGATGCGCCGCAGCACTTCCTCCGGCTAGGAAGCCGATTTCTCGACCGGCCGCTCGATCATGTCGAGCACCACGTGTTCACCTGACTCGCGCCAACCACGACGTGCGATCTGCGCGTCGTCGATCACGAGATACTGCTGATCGAGATACCAGGCGCCGGCGTTGGCGTACACACCCGCGCCCGCGCGCACGAGGGTCGGCACATGCGAGTGACCGTGCATCACGAGCCGCGGGCCATCGGCCCGGCTGAGTGCCGCCGTACCCACCGCCTGAAGACCCGTGCCGCCGTCACGCGCGCGCCCCTTCCGGCTCGTCTGTGAGCTCCGCTCGGCGATGTACGTGGCCAGGTCCGGGTGCAGCAGCGTGAACGCCGCATGTGACCACGGGTGACGCAGTATGGTGCGCAGTCGGCGGTACGGCGCGTCTTCCACCTCGCGGAGCCCGTCGCCATGTGCAAGGAGGGCATCCCACGCGCCGATCATGTTGCGCCACGGATCGAGCGTGTAGCGTGCACCTGTTTCGGCCTCGAGTACGTCGCCGCTCCAGCAGTCGTGGTTGCCACCGATCCACAGCACCGGCACACCGGCATCGTGCAGATCGGCCAGCGCCGCCAACACGCGGAAGCCGGTTCTCGGCATGACCTTGCGCCACGAGAACCAGAAATCGAACAGATCTCCCATGATCACCAGCGAACGCGCCTGTCCGGGAAGCTCTCGGAAGAGCCGGATCAGGGCGCGTTCGGATTCCGGCGACGCCACGCCAAGGTGCACGTCGCCGACCACGTGGCAGGGAGTTGGGAGCACGGTGGCAGTCTAATGCCCGAGCGCCTGCACGACAAACGGCGGGACGGGGCACGGACACCGGTGCGGCGGGGCGCCGGTCGGCGCATCTTCCATGCATGGCTTTCGAAACCATTTCCGAATTGCGCGTGCGCTACGCCGAGACCGATCAGATGGGCGTGGTGTACCACGCGAACTATCTGGTGTGGTGCGAGATCGGTCGCACCGACTTCATCCGGCGCGCCGGCCGTTCCTATGCGGAGCTGGAGCGCGACGGGGTGCTCCTCGCCGTATCCGATGCGTCCATGCGCTTCCATGCATCGGCACGGTACGATGATCCCGTGGCCGTGCACACCTCCCTCACCGCCATCGGATCACGAGGCATGGCGTTCGCCTATCGTATCGTGCGTGCGGATACGGCCACGCTGCTCGTCTCCGCGTCCACGTCGCTCGTGTCCATCAATCGCGACGGTCGACTCGCGGCGCTCCCGCGCGACGTACGCTCCTGGCTCGAGAGCGCCATGCACGGCCCCACTATCGGTGCGGACGGTGCCGAATGAGCCGTGGCACGACAGGGCTCCGGCTGGCGGTGACGGCCGCGATGAGCATGACGGCGGCGTTGGTGGTGGCATGTGCCGGCAACGTACGCCCGGGCACGACACCGGCGGTGGCAGCAGGGACCGGAGCGATCAGTCTCGACGCCCGCTTGCTCGAGATGGTCGATCAGCGTCGGCCCGATACGGCTCTTGTGGATACCCTGCTGGCCGGCGGCGATGCGACGCGGCGGTCACGCACGGCACTCGCCATCGGGCAGGCTCGCATTCAGCGCCGCTATCCGCGGTTGCGTCAGCTACTGCTCGATGGCGACACGGCGATTGCGGCCAACGCTGCGTATGCACTGGGTATCGCCAAGGATTACGAGGCGGTGCCAGCGCTCGCGCGGGCCGTCGGAGGGGCGCCAGATCCCGTGGCCCGCGAGGCGGCATGGGCGCTGGGGGAAATGGGCGAGATGGGGCGCACGGTCATCACGGTGGCCCTCGGTGAGGGGCAGGCGAAGCCGCTCATTGGCAGCCCGATCGCGCAGCGCGTGCCCGAGGTGCGGGCGGCCGCGGTGTTGGCGACCGTGAAGCTCCGCAATGCACCGATCGCCCTCGTCACCCCGTGGCTGGCCGATACGTCGGCGCAGGTGGTGCGGGCGGCAGCGTATGTGATCGCGCGATTGCGCGCCCCCTCCGGTGTCCGCGCAATGCTCGCCGTGCGGTCGCATGCCGATGAAGAGGTCCGGCAATACGCTGCGCGGGCCATGCACCGGGCGGCGGCAGGCGACTCCCTTGGCGTACCGGCGCGCGAAGCGCTTCGTGCGCTCCTGCGCGACACCAGCGAACGCGTACGTGTGAATGCCGTGCAGAGCGCCGCGTCGTACGGGACGGAGCTCGCCGAGGTCATCGAGCCGATGCTGCGTGATCCTGCCCCCAATGTGCGGATGGCCACTGCCGAAGCCTTCGCGGACGTGGGGGCACGAGACACGCAGCGGTGGCAGCGGGCGTGGAGTGCGGATACCATGCTCGCCACGCGACGCGTCCTGCTGCAGCAGGTACGCCGACTGGGACTTCCGCTCTTTCCCGGGATCGAGTCCACATGGGCTGCCAGCTCGGATTGGCGGTATCGATCGGCCTCACTCGGTTCCGGCGAGCGCGGGGCGACGCTTGACAGTGCGGTCGCCCGACGACTGCAGGATGACGCGGATCCGCGAGTGCGTCGCACGGCCCGCGCCCGATTGGGGATCCGGGATACCGCCGCGGCTGGGCCGCAACCGGCTGGGGGGCCTCGCAACACCACGCCACTCGCCCGCCCGCTCGCCGACTACGAAGCCCTCGTGCAACGCTACTGGCGGGCGGATACCCTGCCGCGCGCGTACATCGAGACGGAGCACGGCATCATCACGCTCGAGCTCTTTGCCAAGGAGGCGCCGTTGGTGGTCGAAGCGTTCACTCGGCTCGCGCGACAGGGGCAGTACCGGAACACGATCTTTCATCGGGTGGTACCCAATTTCGTGGTGCAGGACGGGGACATCAGCAGTGGGGATGGCGAAGGGGAGCCGCCCTTCACCCTGCGGGAGAGTTGGACTCGTCGCCGGCACGGTCGTGGGTGCCTCGGACTGGCCACGGCGGGGCCCGATACGGGCGGCAGCCAGTATTACCTGTGCCACTCCACGCAGCCTCATCTCGATGGAGGGTACACCGTGTTCGGACGCGTTCTCGACGGCTTCGACGTGATGGATCGCGTGGTACAGGGCGATCGCATGCTGCGCGTGCGCGTCCCGTGAGGCGCGACATGTGGCGCCACCGCGCCGGTGTGTTGACCGCCGTACTGGTCGCCGCCGGCGCGTTGGCGGCCTGCGCCCCGGCCGCGCGGCCATTGGTGGGCGCCCCCACGCGGGCCGTCCTGCCAGCCACCATGCTGCCGACGGCTCCCACGATTCTGCGGTTCAACTGGACGTACAAGGACGAGACCTTCGAAGCGAAGGGTGAGGGGGCGGTGCGACGGCAGGGGCCCGAGCGGGCGCGGCTCGATTTCTTCCTCAGCAATGGCATGGCGGGCGGGTATGCCATCCTCGTGGGCGATACCCTCACCATCCCCGGCATCGATTTCGTCAAGCGCATGCTGCCACCGGTGCCGCTGCTCTGGGCCTCGCTGGGACGGCTCGTCGTGCCGGCCACACAGGACACCATCGCACGCATGGATGGAGACACGCTGCGCGCCGACCTCGGGACACTCCGTGGTCGTGATGCATCTGGCGCCGATGGCCGCTCCTGGCGGGTCGCGTTTGCGGGAACCGCACTGTCGCGGGTCGATCGGATCGAGGACGGTCGGGTGGTGGAGTGGATGACCCGCGGGCGGCAGGCGGACGGCCCATTGCAACTGCAGTATGTTCATGAGCGCGGCAAACGACGACTGTCCATTGCCGTGACCGATACTTCCGTCGTCGAGGAATTTGATGAGGCCATCTGGCGTCGCCGCTGAGCAGGCTGCCGCAGACCACACCGTTACTCACCCGCGCGTCGCGACCGGTGCCGTGCTCACGCGCCGGGCGCTCGTTGCCGTCGCCATGACGAGCGTGCTGTCCGCGTGCTACGGTTTCTCCGGTGGCGGCGGATTGCCCAAGAACCTGAAGACGGTCGCCATTCAGCCGTTCGACAACCAGACGGCCGCCCCCGAGCTGCAGCGCGAGATCTTCGAGCAGCTGCGCACCGTGTTGCGCGATCGGCTCAACCTGCGCGAAGCGCCGGAGGCTCGCGCCGATCTGGTCGTGCGCGGCACCATCGTCACCTACGATGTCGATCTCCCGCTCGGGGCATCGGCCGATGGGCGCAACACCACTTCGAATCGCCGACGGCTGCAGATCGCGATCGATATCGAGATCGTCGAAACCGCGACCAGTCGTACGCTGCTCACCAAGAAGGGACTGTCGCGCGAAGGGCAATACGCCGAAGGGGCGGAGGTCAGTGGACGGCGCAATGCCCTCGAGAGTCTCATGACCGACATCGTCGAGGGAGTACAGTCGCAGTGGTGACGCGTGAGGCGCCGCGCTTTCCCGGCGCGAAAGTGATGGACTGGGAAACCGCTGCAACGTGGCGTCAGACCGTGCCCGGAGCCGTCGTGTTCACGAACGGCGTGTTCGATCTGCTGCATCCCGGGCATATCGAAGTGCTCGATATGGCGCGGCGCGAGGGGGCTGCTCTCGTCGTGGGGCTCAACAGTGATGCGTCGGTCAAGCGCCTCAAGGGGCCCACGCGTCCGGTGCGCTCCACGGCGGAGCGGGCGCTCGTGCTGGCCGGGCTCGAGGCCGTCGATGCCGTCGTGGTGTTCGATGAGGACACGCCGCTCGAACTCGTGCAGCTGTTGCACCCCGACGTGATCGTGAAGGGGGGCGACTATTCGCCCGATACGATCGTCGGCGCCGATGTCGTAACGGCCCGCGGTGGTCGCGTGGTCGTCGTTCCGCTCGTGAGCGGACAATCCACCACCTCCATCATCGAGAAGCTTCGTGGCTGATTCGCCTGCCATCGTGGTCCCGCGCCTGCTGCGCGCCAACGCCGATCTCCGTCCCGTGACGCTCGAACGTGGGGCCGTGCCGTACGCCGAAGGCAGTTGCCTCGTCAGCTTCGGGCGAACGCGCGTGCTTTGCGCCGCCACGGTCGAAACCGGTGTGCCGGGATGGAAGAAGGGAAGTGGCGAAGGGTGGGTCACTGCCGAATACGCCATGCTGCCGCGTGCCACCCGTACGCGTGTGTCGCGCGAGCGGTCACAGATCGGCGGGCGCACGCAGGAGATTCAGCGGTTGATCGGCCGCAGTGTGCGGGCCATGCTCGACGGGTTCGCGTTCGGCGAATTTACCGTGAAGGTGGACTGCGACGTGCTGCAAGCCGATGGCGGCACGCGTACCGCCGCCATCACCGGGGCGAGCGTGGCGGTGCATGATGCATTCGCGTGGATGGTGGCGACGGGGCGTCTGCCCGCGTCACCGGTGCGCCGCCGTGTGGCCGCGATCAGCGTGGGCGTGATCGACGGCGAAGCGCGACTCGACCTGGACTACGAGGAAGATGTACGCGCCGGCGTCGACATGAACGTCGTGATGAGCAGCGAAGGGCGATTCGTGGAGGTGCAGGGGACCGGCGAACACGGCACCTTCGCACGCGACGAACTCGATGCCCTGCTCGGCTTGGCGGTGCAGGGGATCACGTCGCTCGATCAGTTGCAGCAGCAGGTGCTGGCCGACACCCTCCCCATGCCGGTCGAGGTGTGAGCGTCGCCGGCGGCGTCGCTGTGCGCGGCGAACTCGTACTCGCCACGCGCAGTGCCGGAAAGCTGCGCGAACTCGGCCCCTTGCTCGCGGCGCACGGGTGGCGTGGGGTCACGCTCGACATGTTGGGCGTGCCCGAGTCGCAGGATGAGGAGTTGCTGGAGGTGCACGACACATTCGAGGGCAATGCACTCGCCAAGGCGCGCTGGTTCGCCGAGCGCACGGGCCGGCCCGTGGTGGCCGATGATTCCGGGCTGGTGGTCGATGCACTCGACGGGCGCCCCGGCGTGCTGAGCAAGCGCTGGTCTGGGAGCGCGCTCGAGGGCGCGGCGCTCGACGCCTTCAACAACCAGTTTCTGCAGGAGCGTTTGCGGGAGGCGGCGGCGCGTGGCCGTGGGGAGCGGACGGCGCACTACGTGTGTGCTGCGGCGTGTGTCTGGGCTGCGGGGGAGCTGGTGGCGCGTGGGACGACCTCGGGGCGGTTGCTCGTGGCGCCGCGCGGGACGGGAGGGTTCGGCTACGATCCCTACTTCTTCTCCGACGATCTCGAGGCAACGTTCGCCGAGGTCGACGGGACCCTGAAGGCCGGGGTGAGTCATCGCGGACGCGCGTTTCGCGCATTGCTGGCGGCACTCGACGCGCACGTGGTCACGTGAACGGAGTCGTGACTATTTTGCAGCAGCCAGTTGACCTTGGGGCTTGCTCGGGATAACATACCCCGCCGCTGGAAGGCGGTGCTGATGTGCGGGGCGTAGCGTAGCCCGGTATCGCGCCTGCTTTGGGAGCAGGAGGTCGCCG
>CAZNZG010000139.1:0-9183 GCA_964577455.1 uncultured Gemmatimonas sp.
CGAGAAGCTCGCGTCAAAGTCCGGGGCAGACACGCTGTCCGGTGCCTGGCAGGCCGCAAGGGCGAACGCGGAGCCAACGAGAAGGGGAGTACGGAGTCGCATGAGGTGGGGATCAGGGGAGGGTTTTCTTGTTTTTGCCGACCTCAGCAGTATACGAGTGAATAGAACATCACGAAAGCGGGTGTGACCACATGGGCCAGCTGCGTGACGCTCCCAGATGGGGGATGCGCGGCAGCTGTGGCCACAAATCCTGAGCGTCATTCCTCGACCATCGGCTGTTCGTGCCGATCCGCCGGATCCACGGGCCGGAAGCGCAGGGCTTCGCCGATATGCTGGGCGGTCACGCTGTCCATATCGTCGAGGTCCGCGATGGTACGGGCCACGCGCAGCACCCGGTGATACGAGCGCGCGGAGAGCGAGAGTTTGTCGGCAGCCCGCACGAGCAGTGCGCGCGCCGTGGGATCCATGCGTGCCGCGGGGGCCACGAGGCGCGAAGGGGCCGCGGCGTTCGTGTTGCCGAACACGCCACGGTGTACCGCGTGGCTGGTGATCGCGCCATCGGAGGTGTGCGCGTATCGCGCGCGCTGTCGCTCGCGGGCCCGCAGGACGCGCGCGCGTACGGCCGCCGAGCTTTCCGGAGGCGACTCCTGGGCATGTTGCGCCAGCAGGGCGGGCGGTACGCGCTGCACCGGCACATGCAGATCGATCCGGTCCGACAACGGGCCACTCAGGCGTGTGCGATGCCGTTCGAGCTCCGCGACGGAACAGCGGCACGGTTTATCGTCGCAGCCGGCGTATCCGCAGGGGCACGGATTGCTGGCGGCGATGAGCGCGAAGCGCGACGGGAAGCGCAGCGCGCGAGCGGCGCGCGCGACGACCACGCTGCCATCCTCGAGCGGTTGCCGCAGTGCCTCGAGCGTATGTCGTGGGAAAAGTGACAGCTCATCAAGAAAAAGGACGCCATGATGGGCGAGGCTCACTTCGCCGGGGCGTGGCCAGCCGCCGCCGCCCACCAGTCCCGCGGTGCTGATCGAATGATGTGGCGCACGGAAGGGACGCGCGCGACTGAGCAGTTGCTGATCGGAGGGACCGAGCAATCCCGCCACCGAGTGAATGGCCAGCACCTCGAGCGCCTCGTGCTCATCGAGCGGTGGCAGGATCCCCGGCAATCGCCGCGCGAGCATGGTCTTGCCCGCTCCGGGCGGCCCCACCATCAGCATGTTGTGGGCGCCAGCCGCGGCGATCTCGAGCGCGCGTACCGCGAACTCCTGCCCCACCACATCGGACAGGTCCGGGGTATCGTCGTACGTGGCCACCCCTGTGGTTGTGTGCTGATCCGCCCGTGCCATCCCGTCGCGCAGTGCCACCACGAGATCGGCGAGCGTACGTGGCGCCATGGCGCGCGCGTTCGGCACGCGCATCGCTTCGGCGAGATTATCCGGCGGCACGATGAGCAGGGCCCCGCTGGTCGCGGCCACATGCCGCGCCACGGCGAGCACCCCGCGCACCGCGCGCAGTTGCCCATCGAGCCCGAGTTCGCCGACCGCGCAGGTGGTCGCGAGCACCTCGGGGGGAAGCTGTCCGCTGGCCGCGAGCAGCGCGAGCGCGATGGGGAGGTCGTACGACGTGCCGGTCTTGGGCAGTTCACCCGGTGTGAGCGACACCGTGATGCGCCGCGCCGGCACCGTGAAGCCACTGTTGGCCAGCGCCGCGTGCACGCGGTCGCGGCTCTCCTTCACCGCCGTCGCCGCCAATCCGACGAGCGTCCACTGAGGTAGCCCGTTGGCTACGTGCACCTCGACGAGCACGTCGAGGGCGTCGATGCCGAGTACGGCGGCGGATGGGGCGGCGGCGAGCATGGCACACAAAGCGGCCGTGTCGGCAGGCGTGTGTCACCAGAATGTCGCGCGTAGGATCGGATGTACGCAGCGACCGCCGGCACCACACACGCGAAACTCCCGGCGGCCGGCGCGACACCGGTTTTGGATATCGCGCGCGCCGCAGGGAGTTTCGGGTGGCCGGTCGCCGAGCCGCTTTACCTCCTCGTGATCACCCGCCCCACGCGCGCACCCGTTGCCTTGCCGGCATCCACCGCCACCGTGCCGTTCACTAACACATAGGGGATGCCCACCGCGTACTGATGCGGTTCGGTGAAGGTGGCCTGGTCCTTCACCGTGGCGGGATCAAAGACCACCACGTCGGCGATCGCGCCTTCGCGCAGAACCCCGCGATCGGTGAGCCCCAGACGCCGCGCGGGCATCTGCGTCATCTTGTGGATCGCCGTTTCGAGCGACAGCACCTGCTGCGTACGCACGTATTCGCCAAGTACGCGCGGGAAGGTCCCGTAGGCGCGCGGATGCGGATGCCCGTCACCCGGGCGCGATAGTCGACCATCGCTGGCGATCATCGTATGGGGGCTGGCCATGATGCGACGCACGTCGCCTTCGTCGAGCACGTGATAGATCGCATTGGCGCCCCCGTTGAGCATCGCTTCGAGCACGAGCGCAGCGCCGTTCCCGGGCGTGGGTGCGAGGTTGCGGCGAGCCGCCCAATCCTTGAGCGTCTTTCCTTCGAGGGTCTTGTCCCAGTTCACGCGCGAGAACTGCACGCGCGCCAGATCGCCGCCACCGCGATCGTTGAGGATATTGAAGATGATCCCCTGCACGATGCTGTCCTTGACCGCCGGCACGGCAAGCCGCTTGCGGAACTCCGCATCGCCACCGGCCATCGCCCACGAGGGCACGAGCACGCCGAGACCGGTGTGTGTGGCCGTGTACGGATACTGGTCGATCATCACGTCGGTACCCGCCCTGCGCGCACTGTCGACCATGGCGAGCGTGACCGTGCTCTTCCCCCACATCTGCTGCCCCACCGCCTTGTGATGGGTGAGCACCACGGGGATCTTCGCGCGGCGCCCGATCTCCAGCGCTTCCGCGACGCCTTCGAAGAGCCCGAGCCCCTCCTTGCGCAGGTGACTCGTGTAGATCCCGCCGCTATCGGCCGCCACTGTCGAGAGCGCGATCACCTCCTCCACGTTGGAGTAGGTGCCGGGGAGATAGAGCAGCCCCGTGCTGAGACCGAAGGCCCCCTGCCCCATGGCCGTCGCCACAAGCTGCTGCATGCGTGCAAGCTCCGCCGCATTGGGCGCGCGCGCCTGCATGCCCAGCACATTGCGCCGGATGTCGTTGTGCCCCACGAGGTAGCCCACGTTGATGCCGGGCTTCGCGGTGCGCACACTGTCCATGTACGGTTTGAGCGGCAGCGGCGAGCCGCCGTCGGGGCCACCCAGCGCGAAGGTGACGCCCTGCCGCAACGCGCTCTCCATGAGGGGCATGTCGAGCAGCGGTTCGAGATGCGCGTGCAGATCGATGAAGCCGGGGCTCACTACATGCCCCGTGGCATCGATGACCCGCCGCGCGCCACCGCGCGACAGCGACGCGCCGATCGCCACGACGCGGTCGCCGCGAATGCCCACGTCGGCCACGCGCGCCGCCGCGCCGGTGCCGTCGATCACGCGACCATTCACGATCAGCACGTCGAAGGTCTGCACCGCGGCCGCAGCGATCGCGGCGGATGCCACCGGCCGCTCGGAGCGCCCCTCGACATCGGCACCCGCCACAACGAAAAACCCGCCGGCCATGAGGCCGACGGGCAGTCCGTACATCAGCAGCGATCGCATCAGCGGACCGCGAGCAGTTCCACGTCGAAGACCAACGTGGCATTGTTGGGAATCGTGCGCGTGTCGGGCGACTGATTGGCGTACGCCAACGCGCTGCCGATCACCAGCTTGCGCTTGCCGCCCACGCGCATCCCGGCCACACCGAGATCCCAGCCCGGGATCACCTGACCGGCGCCGAGCAGGAACGTGAACACCGGGCGCCCCGCCGACGCGTTCGAATCGAAGATCGACCCGTTCACGAGATACCCGGTATAGCGCATGTCCACCGTCCGGCCGGAGGTCGCCTCGGCGCCGGTACCCACCACGACATCCTGCACGAACAGGTTGTCGTTGCGCCTGGTCATCTGCGTGATGTTCACGCCGGTGATGGGCGCGTAGGTCTCGACGGCGGGGTTGGACGGAATGTTGGGAGCCACGTTGTCTGAGGAGCTGCAGGCGGAAAGAAGCGCGGCGGTCCCGAGCACGGGGACGGCGCGGCGTACGAACGAACGGAGCGACCGAAGAAGCAGCATGACCTGACGGCTGGAGGTGCAGAAAACCGAAATACCGACTCGGTAAAAGATATCGGGTTCGCGGTTGCGCGGCGCTACCGGGCACCCTACGCTCACAGACCATGAGCGTCACGCGCCCCACGGCGAGCCCCGATGCGGACGGTCTCGTCCCCCTCGACACACCGCCGACCCCGGAGAGCCCGGAGTCGGCGGCGTTCGCGGCATCGCGCCGGTTCATCCTGCAGCTTGCCCGGCAACTGCACCGGCACGGCACCCCGGCCCACCGCCTGGAGGTGACCCTTTCCGTGGTGGCCAAACGGCTGGGGCTGCAGGCGGAATTCTTTTCCACCCCGACCAGCATCATGGTGGGGATCGGTGCACTCGAGCACCAGCGGGTGCACCTGTTGCGCGTGGAGCCGGGCGAACCGAACCTCGGGCATCTCTCGCGGCTCGGCGCCATCACGCGGCAGGTGATGGACGGTGACATCACCCCCGCCGACGGCTTGCAGCGCATCGACGAAATGGACGCAGAGCCACCGCAGTATCCGCAGTGGCTCGTTCTGGTGGCTTTCGTACTCGCATCGGCCGCGATCGCGTGCTTCCTCAAGGTGCGCGTGGGCGACATGCTCACGGCGAGCTTTCTCGGGCTCGTGACCGGCATGACGGTGCTGACCGCGAGCCGCTGGGAGTCCACACGACACGTGACGGAACCCCTGACGGCGTTCATCGTGACCACGTTGGCGTTCACCCTCGACGGCGTGCTTCGCACGCGGACCGGCTACGCCACCTCTCTGGCCGGGCTCGCGATCCTGCTGCCCGGGCTCACGTTCACCGTGGCCCTCACCGAACTGTCCACGCGCCACCTCGCGTCGGGCACGGCGCGTCTGAGCGGCGCGATCGTGACCTTCCTCGGCCTCGGCTTCGGACTGGCCCTCGGGGCCAAGGCCGGTCAGGGAGCGGGCGCGGCGTTGCACGATCTGCTCCCCACGCTCGCGAACCTCTCGCCGCGCGAGGCGCTGCCGACATGGGCCGAGTGGGTGGGGCTGGCGATCGCCCCACTGGCGTTCACCGTGCTGCTCAACGGCACCCCCAAGGACGCGCCGCTGATCATGCTGGCGTGCGCCGCGGCGTACCTCACGTCCAAGGTCGCCGGCGCGGCGGTCGGGGAAGAGCTCGGTGCATTCCTCGGCGCGTTCGTGGTGAGCGCCGGCAGCAACATTCACGCCCGTTTGCGGCGACGTGTGGCGATGGTCACGCAGGTGCCGGGGCTGCTGATCCTCGTGCCGGGGAGCATCGGCTTCCGCAGCGTGACATCACTACTGGGGCAGGAAGTGGAGACCGGTATCGCCACCGGTTTCCGCGTGGCGATCGTCGGCATCTCGCTCGCTGCCGGCATTCTCGCGGGCAACGTGGTGACCAGGGCGGCGAACCGGATTCGGAGCTGATCCCACTGCCGGTTTGCCGTCAGTCGACCGCGCGCAGCTCTTCCACCGTCCGCACGAACGCCGGCCGCGCCCATCCCAGCAGGGCCAGCACCAGCGTCATCCCCACCACCGCGAGGATGGAGAGGCTGTAGCGCAGGGCGAGCGGATCACCGAAGACCCGGTCGGTCAGCAGGGCCACCGCAGTGGGACCAAGGACACCGGCCACCAGATTCACGATCAACTGGTAGACGGCGCTGCCCTGCCCCCGCATACGTGGCGGCATCGCTTCGGCCACGGCCGCGCTGGCGGCCCCCCACGGCAAGGCCGCGAACACGTTGACCGCCACGAGCAGCGCGACCACGAGTGGAACCGACGGCACGATCGGGTACAGCCCCGCACACACCAGCATGCCGACGGCGCCCACCATGCCCACCCGCAGTGGCGCGTCCACAAGGCCGCGCCGCGCCCACGCATCGGTGAGGCGACCGCCCAGCAGCACCCCCGCCGGGCCCACGAAAAATGTCAGGGCGCCCTGCAGCATCCCCGCCTGTTCGATAGTCCAACCGTGGGTTCGCTCGAGGAAGGTGGCGAGCCACGATCCCACGCCGAAGTTCACGCTGAGGGAACAGGCGAAACCGAACGACATCGCGCCAATGGTGCGCACGTTCGTGCGCATGTAGCGCAGCACCTCGCCCAGTGGGATCTCGGCGTCTCGGTGCGCGGTGGTGCGGTCGGTGCGCGGTTCACGGATGGTGAGCGCCAGCAGCGCCACGAGCAGCCCCGGCAGCCCCACCCAGAAGAACACCGTCTGCCACGGGAAGATCTCCCCCCCCCACGGCAGGGTGATGCGCCCCGGAACGTCCACCCGCCCCACCACGAAGGCCCCCACCGCGTACGCGAGCCCGGCGCCGGTGAAGGAGCCCATCTGGTACACACTCATCGCCGACGCGAGCCGCTTGCGCGGAAAGTGATCGGCGATGATGGAGACCGCGGCCGGCCCCAGCGTGGCCTCACCCACCCCCACGCCGATGCGTGCCGCGAAGAGCTGCCCGAAGGTGCGTGCGGTCCCGGTCAACGACGTCAATACGCTCCAGATCGCGGCCCCGAGTGCCACGATCCGCGGGCGGGAGCCACGGTCCACCCACCGACCGATCGGCAGCCCCAGCACCGAGTAGAAGATCGTGAAGCTGAGCCCCATGAGCAGGCTCACGTCGGTATCACTGAGACCGAAGTCTCGCCGCAGCGGCCGCACGAGCAGGTTGAGGATCTGCCGATCCATGAACCCCGACACGTTGGCGAGCGTGAGCACGGCCACCGCGTACCACGCCTGTGCGGGGGTCACACGGGGCGCCTGGGGATCGGCGGGCGATGCGTTGGGGGCAGTACGGGAATCGGACACGCGTGTATAGTGATCGCCGACTCACACAAATGCATCGGGACTCCGTAACTTTCCGGTATGCCCCATGCTTCGACCGTCCTCACCCGCTCCACTGTCCCGTCCGTTCCCGCCGACGGGAGCTGGGATACCCTGCTCGACCAGCTGGTGGCAGCGAACCGGTTGCATCCGCTCGAGGCGTCGATGGCGCGCGGCCTGCCCGAGCCGCGACGCGCCACCTTCGTGGCGGGGCGACTGGCCATGCGCGACGCGCTGAAATCGGCCGCCGAATCGGGGCTCGTTGACGCGCCCGATGTGGCCATCCTGCGGACGGCGCGCGGTGCCCCGGTGCTTCCGGCCTCGATGACGGGATCGATCACGCACAAGCGCACACTGGCCATGGCCGCGGTGGCGCCGCGCGCGCTGGGACTCCAGCACGTGGGGCTCGATCTCGAGCGACGCCCGACCGGCGACGACCTCGCCCGTCCCTCGATCGCGAGGAAGATCCTGACCGCGCGCGAGTTCGCGACACTCGATCAGTTCCGCGACGATCTCGCGGCCCGCGAACACACCCTGGTGCACTTCGCGATCAAGGAAGCGGTGTACAAGGCGATCGACCCATTCGTGGAGCGCTACGTACGCTTTACCGAGGTGGAACTCGGGCTGCGCGTCGATGGCGAGGCGGAGGTCACGTTGCACCTGCCGGAACTGAGCGACGGGTCGGTGCGCGTGCACGCCGAGTGGCGCGTCGAAGACGAGTGGATCGTGGCGCAGGCGTTCAGCTATCGCTGATGATGTCGGGGACGTTCAGCCCCGACGCCGCGCCACATGACGGGCAATGCCGCCGAACAGATAGCGCCGTACGCTCACCACCTCGAAGCCCTCCTCACGCAGCAGTTCGCTGAACGCCTGATAGCTCATGAAGTGGTCGATACTGCGGGCGATGTAGCCGTACACCACCGGATCGCGATGCCAGAGGTACCCCACGAAATCGCCCGCGATCTGCAGGTACGTGAGGAAGAGCCCGCGCCAGGGGGCGAATGCGGGCCGGTAAAAGTCGAGAGTGACCAGCACACCGCCGGGGCGCAGTACACGCGCCATCTCGCGAACCGCCATGCGCGCGTCGGGCACATTGCGCACCGCGTAGCTCGCCGTGACCACGTCGATCGCACCGGCCTCCTGCGGCAGTGCCATCATGTCGCCCACCATGGGCCGCACGCGCATGCCCACATCGGCATCGCGGCGCGCGAGGCGCGCCTCAGCCTGCTCGATCATGCGGGGGGACGCATCGAGTGCCTCCACCGTGACGGTGGGCCAGAGCCGGGCGAGCGCCACGGCAAGGTCACCGGTGCCGGTGGCGAGATCGAGTGCCCGCTCCACCGGCCGCAAGGCGCGCGCCGACTCGCGCACCGCATCCGTTGCCTCGCGCTTCCACGTGGCGTCCATGCCCAGGGAGAACCAGCGCGTGAACCGGTCGTAGCGCGGCGCGATGATGTCGAACATGGGCGTCACGAACGCCTGCTTGATCGACGGATCGGCCAGATGCTCGTTCACGTCGAGCGTGCGGAGCAACGCTTCGGGAGTCGGGGTATATTCAGCCATCGCCATGAACAGTACACACAACGGCCCCCGGCGCACCTCCCGGAACCGGCGCCTGACCGCCCCGCGCCGAGGCGTGATGAGCTTCAGCACCCTCGTGCTGGTGCTCGTGGCGCTGAGCTGTTCGGTGCTGATCGTGAAGCGCATGACCGACGACACCCCCACCGTGAACCTGCTCAGCGATCACGGGGTGGTAGCCGGCACCGATACCGCGCCGTCCACGGCTCCGCTGGCGCAGGCGTCGATCGGCACGGCCACCGCACGTGCGCTCGACGGCAAGGTGGTGCCGCTGGTGCCCAAGGGGGAGCCCACCATCGTGATGTTGAGCTCGCGCACCTGCGGCTGGTGCAAGAAGGCCCTCAAGGACCTCGGTGAACTCTCAGCCGGCCGGCCGCTCCCACGCCTCACGCTGCTCACGCTCGAGGGAGCGGCGGAAGGCGTGCCCATGGTCGACCAGGAGAAGATCACCGGTGCGCGGCTGGTGGGGCCGGTGGGCAACAAGGAGCAGGTGCTGCTCACCTTCCGCTACCCTGGCACGCCCACCTTCGTATCGATCGACCGCAATGGCCGCGTGGTGCGCACACTTCCCGGCTATCCCGTGCGCCCCGAAATGGA
>CAZNZG010000140.1:0-9168 GCA_964577455.1 uncultured Gemmatimonas sp.
AGGGCGGCATCGGTGAACTTGCGGATGCGCAGCGACCCGTCGACGAACAGCGTCCCCACGCCGGTGGTCCGCAGCAGGTTCTCGATATCGTTGTTGAGGCTGATCAGCTCCGCAATCTTCTCCTGATACTCGGCATTGACCGTCTGCAGCTCCTCGTTGACCGACTGCAGTTCCTCGTTGGTGCTCTGCAGCTCCTCGTTCGATGCGAGCAGTTCCTCGTTGGTGGCCTGCAGCTCCTCGTTCGACGTCTCGAGTTCCTCGATCGTGGCCTGCAGATTCTCCTTGGTGTACTGCAACTCGTGCTCGAGCTGCGAGAGCCGCAGCGCCGTGGACTCATCGTGCTGCAGCGTGTCGGCCACCCCGCCATCGAGCGGCTTGGGACCGCTCTGGAAGAAGATCACGTACGCGCGGTTGCGATCGGGGCCAACATCGAGCGGCCGCACATGCAGCGTCACGGTGGGCTGATTGGCTTCGACTTCGATCCCCTCGTAAAGGATCTCACGGTGTTCCCGCGAAATGCGCCCGAGGGCTGCCCGCAGCGCGGCGCTCAGCGGCCGCGGCAGCAGCTTGAAAATCTCCAGCGTGGAGCGTCCCGGCTGCACCTTGAGCAGCGACGACACATCGCCGAAGGTGTGAATGAGCTGGTACTCCGCATCGAGTACCACGCACCGCAGCTGGAGGACGTCGGTGAGCTCCTGGAACACGTGTTCCAGCAGCCCGTCTTCGCTCGCGGTGCGTGACGGCAGGTTGCGCGTGGCCAGCACCGCCTGCTCCGCCGCGCTCGTCGTGGAGAACGACTGCATGAGCGGGCGACGCGGGCGCGTGGGCAGCGCTTCGGCGAGGGTGTGCCGGCCGGGCTGCAGGGCCTGGTACAACTTCCACTTGGCGTCGACCACATCGAACAGCGTGGACAGCGACCCCACCGTTTCGCTCGATCCGAGGAACAGGAACCCCCTGGCACGCAGCGCATAGGCGAGCAGCGCGATCACGCGGCGCTGCAGATCCGTGCCGAGGTAGATGAGCATGTTGCGACAGGACACGAAGTCCATGCGCGTGAGCGGCGGATCCTTCAACAGGTTGTGGCGCGCGAAGATCACGCGATCGCGCAGGGCGCGGCTCACCTTGTACCCGTCACCGTCGGCAACGAACCAGCGCGACAGGCGATCGGGCGTCATGTCGGCGGCGATCGAATCCCCGTAGCGCCCGGCGGCCGCAAACTCCACCGCGTCCTGATCCACGTCGGTAGCGAACACCCGCACGTTGCGACTGAGCTTCTCTCGCTCGAGCGCCTCGAGGATGAGGATCACGACCGAATACGGCTCCTCGCCCGTGGAGCAGGCGGGGATCCACACCCGTAGCTCTCCTTCGGGGGGCGTTTCCGCGATCAGCTGTGGAATGACACGCGTTTCGAGCAACCGGAACGCCTCTTCATCACGGAAGAAACGGGTGACGTTGATGAGCAGGTCGCGGTGCAGCTGCACGAGTTCGGGGCGCGAATCCTCGATGAGCCGCACGTAGTCGTCCCAGCCGAGCCCGGGGTGCATGAGCACGCGCCGCTCGATGCGCCGGATGATCGTGTTGGGCTTGTAACCGGCGAAGTCGGTACCGAGCCGGTCGCGCAGCAGCCCGAGGATGCGCTGTACCTGCGACGCGGTGCCGGCGGGCTGCTCGGCGCTGCTGGCGGCGCGCACCGTGCCGCGCCGCAGAAAGAACTGATTGATGACCGCCGGCATGTCGGCGACCGAAAGCACCTGATCGGCCAGCCCCGTGGCGACCACACTGCGGGGCATGCCGTCGAACTGGGCTTCGGTGGGGTCCTGCACCAGCACCAGCCCCCCTTCGGCCTTGAGCTCCCGCGCCCCGCGGGTGCCATCGCTGCCGGTGCCCGAGAGCACCACGCCCACGGCGTACTCCCCCTGGGCCTGCGCCAACGACGCGAAGAACACGTCGATCGGCAGATGCAGTCCATGACCGGCCGGTTGCTCGTTGAGGCGCAGCACGCCGCCATCGAGGGTGAGGTTGGTCTTGGGGGGGTTGAGATAGACGGTGTCGGGCTCCACGGCCATCCCGTCTTCGGCCCGGATCACCCGCAGTGTGGTGTGACGGCGCAGCAGCTCCACCATCAGCGACTTGTGGTCGGGAGACAGGTGCTGCACCACCACATACGAGATCCCGCGATTGGGATCGGCATTGTCGAAGAACTGCTGCAGGGCCTCGAGGCCACCGGCGCTGGCGCCGATGGCGCAAATCGCCAGCAGTGGGGAATCGCCTGCGCGCGGATTATCCAAGGCGCCGTTCACCGGCTCGGGACTGATCATGCGTTACGGGGGAGTCGGGGGGCACGTTCGGTGGTCCGTCGAGAGCGGCGCGCACGCGCGCCAGAAAATCACTCGTGGTCCACGGCTTGGAGATGATCGGAGCGTCGCAGGGAGCATGTACATCACCGCTGGTGAAGCCGCCGGCATAGCCGGTCACCCACACCAGACGCCCGTTGGCGTCGTGTTGGCGGACGGCCTCCAGCACACTGGCACCGTCGCCGTGCGGCATTACCACGTCGGAAATCACGAGATCGAACTTATCCCGGGGAACCGAAGCGCGCTGCGCGAGGAACTCGGCGGCCTGATTTCCGCTCAGCGCCTCCGTCACCTCGTACCCGGCCCGCCGCAGGACACGCGCGGACAGGGTCCGGATGGCATCGTCGTCCTCCACGAGCAGCACGCGTTCCTGTCCGCGGGATTTCGCCAGAACCTCGGCGACCGGAGCAGCAGGGGGTTCGCGCTGGTCGGTGGCCATGGGGAAATGCAGGTGGACGGTGGTGCCCTTCCCCACGGCACTCTCCACCAACACGTGGCCCTGCATCTGTTCCATCAACCCGTACACCATCGCCATGCCGAGGCCGGTGCCTTCGCCGGGCCCCTTGGTGGTGTAGAACGGTTCGAACACGTGCGCGAGCGTTTCCTCGGCCATGCCGCATCCGGTGTCGGACACCGAGAGCACGAGGTGGCGCGTCGGGCGCATCGCGCGCGTGGCCCGCTCACCGGGCCGTGCCTCCCCGGCGGCCGTCCCGACCACCAGTCGCAGCGTGCCCCCGGTGTCACGCATGGCATCACGTGCGTTGGTGGCAAGGTTGAGCAGGATCTGCTGGATCGCGCTCGCATCCGCCATGGCGAATGGGACCGCACCGTTCGACGTGCACTCGACGAAAATGGTTTCGGGAAGCACACGGCGCAGGATGCCGGCCACCTCCTGCATGACCACATCGATGCGGGTGGGTTGCACGTGCAGCTGCTCACGCCGCCCGAAGGCCATGAGCTTGCGCACCATGTCGGCGCCACGCTGCGAGGCGCGCAGCACCTCGGTCGCACTCTCACGCGCGTCGCCAGACAGCGAGTCATCGGCCAGCAGCATGTCGGCATGGGCCACGATGACAGTGAGGATGTTGTTGAAGTCATGGGCGATCCCGCCGGTCAGCTGGCCCAGCGCCTCCATTTTCTGGGCCTGGCGCAGCTGCGTTTCGAGGGCGCGCGAGGCGGAGAGGTCACGGATGACCGCCACATGGCGCCCCGGCACCACATTGGCGCGGCTGGCGTACTCCACCTCCAGCACCTTGTCGTCGCGGCGTCGAAGGCGGAGGCGTCCGCGTCCGATGCCGTCGGCCAGGAGACTTTCGTGTTGCTCGGTGAGCAGGGCAAGGTCGCCGGGCACCACCACGTCAGAAAGAAGCACAGGGGCCGTCTTGCCCCGGTCGAAACCCGTCACGCCGCTGGCGGCAGGATTGGCATCGAGCACCCGCATGGCATCGTCGTAGATCACGATCCCATCGAGGGCCCCGTCGAAGACCGCCTTGAAGTGGGCCAGCGCATCGATCCGCGCCTGCTGATCGCGATGGGCGGTGGTGGTGTCGATGTGCTGAATGACCGCACCGGGTTCACCACTGAGCGCATTGACCGCGAGGAGAAACCACTGCGCCTCGCCGTCGATCTCCAGGCAGTACTCCTGCTCGTATGCCATGGTGCGGCGCGCCAGAACATCACGGATGCCGGCGGCGGCCTGTGCGGCCTGCGCATCACCGGAAGCGGCCGAACGATCACACACCGCGAGGTAGCTGGTACCGACACCATCGCGGGGCATCAGGAGCCCGGCCGCACGGGCGGTCACATGCCAGCGCACATTACCCGAGCGAATGATGCCATCGCCATCCACCAGCAGCAGACTCGATGGCAGGACGTCGATCACCTCCTCGAGCGAGTGCAGACCACGCTCCACCATCGCCGCGTGCTTCCGCTCCTCGGTCACATCGGAGAGGCGTACCAATCGCGCCTCATGCCCCTGCCAGTCACACGCACGCCACGATGCGCGCACGACGCGCCGCTTCCCGTCGATATCGACGGCGATTTCGGCCGGGGTCTCCTCACACTGCGCGAAGTGGTGCAGCAGCAGTGGCTGCGTGAGCAGACGGCGGTCGAAGAGCGAATTGGCGGCGAGCAGCGTACCGCTCTTGTCGATGACGACGTGCGCGTCCGGCAAGGCCTCGAGCGGAAACTGCCAGGATTCAGGAACCAGCGAGGGCATTCAGTCCGTGGCGCGAGAACAGGTGCGGTGCTGTACGGTTGACCGACGTCGGTTGCCCAGCCTCCATATACAGCGCTGAACTGGAGACAAGCGCAATAGCCTTCGGCGTGATGCGTGGCTCCCGCGCGCTGCGTGCTGGACGTCCATGGGAATTTCGCGCATCACAGCGGTGGGCGCTTCCAGTGCCGCGTGATCTGCTCGTAATCATACCCGAGTTCTATGAGCCGGAATTCACTCCAGGCGCGTCCGAAGAATGTCATGCCGGCGGGCAGGCGATCCTCGCGGGTGTACCCCATGGGCACGGTGATGGCGGGGAAGCCCGTGGTGGGGGCGAAGAGCTGACTGTTGTCGCCGTGGGGCGTATTGAGATCCCCGATGAGACGTGGCGGATTGCTCCAGGTCGGGTAGACCATGGCATCGAGCTGGAGCGAGTCCATGAGCCGGGTGACGGCCACGCGCACTGCGGCGCGTACCTGTTCGCGCGACTGGCACGCCGCACTTGCTTCCGGCGGCTCCGTGGCCTGCGCCGCATCACGCAGCCGTTGCTCCACCGTGGGGTGAAAACGGCGGCTCCTGATGATGTCGCCCAGTGTCTTCATGGGGGCGTTGGGCGCGCGGGTGGCGAGATAGCGTTCCAGATCCGCCTTGAAGCGGTTGCAGCTGCCCTGCTGCCGTCGCTGAATGGCCTCGAGGGAATCGACGAGCACGGAGTCGACCACGATGGCGCCGGCGCGCCGGAGATCCGTGACCGCGCGCTCGAAGACGGTCTTGACCTCGGCGTCGAGGGTGGGGCGGTCGAAGGCCTGCCGGAGCACACCGATGCGTGCACCGGCAAGGCGGCCGCGCACCAGCGCGCGGCGATAGTCGGGGGCGCGCTTGGTGTCGGCGGCGACCGTGACCGAATCGGCGGGGTCGGCGTGGGCGATCACGTCGAACACCGCGACCGCATCCGCCATGCTGCGCGCCATCGGACCGGCGATGTCGGCCGTGGCGTTGAGCGGAATGACCCCGGCACGCGAGGTGAGCCCCATCGTGGAACGGATACCCACGAGCGCTTGATGGGCCGAGGGGCCACGGATGGAGTTGCCGGTGTCCGTGCCCAGCCCCAGCGTCCCGAATCCGGCCGCGACCGCGGCCGCCGTCCCCCCGCTCGACCCCGCCGTCACGCGGTCCAGCGCGTAGGGATTGCGCGTGTACCCCGGCAGAATGGAGCTCACGGTCTCGTAGGGCGTGAACGCCCACTCGGCGAGGTTGCTCTTGGCCAACACGATCGCCCCCGCCTCTTTCACGAGGCGCACCATCGTGGCGTCCTGCAGCGGTTTCCACCCTTCGAGCGCCAGTGAACCGCCCGTGGTCTGAAGCCCCACCGTTTCGAAGTTGTCCTTCACGATCAGCGGGATGCAGTGCAGCGGGCCCGTGGCCCCGCCGCGGGCGCGGTGCTGATCGAGCGAATCCGCCACGCGCAGCGCCTCGGAATTCACCAGCACGATGCTGTTGATGGCGGGTCCCTGCTTGTCGAGCGCCTCGATGCGCGCGAGATACTGCTGCACCAGCGAGCGACAGCTGAGCCGATTGGCCTTGAGCGCCGTGTGAATGGTGGCGACGGACGCCGTGTCGACCGGAAACGGGCGGGACTGGGCCTGAGCGCCGGCCGTGCACAGCAGCAGCGGAAGGGCCACCACGGCAGCGAGGGACGGAAGAGTGGAACGCATCTGCGAAATATGCGCCAATCTCCGTCCCTCGCGATGTCGGCTGCCTGATGCCGGATGCCGGCCGGCGAAGGTCAGGCCACCCGGCGGCGCCGTGCGTCGAGGGAATACGAGTCGGACGGCCGCGTTGCGAGATCGCGGACCTTGAACCCCTTCACGACCTCGCTGAGGTGGGCCGCCTGTCCGGAGAGTTCCTCAGCCGCCGCCGACGACTCCTCGGCGTTGGCGGCCACCTGCTGGGTGACCTCGCTCATCACGTCGACCCCGCGACCTATTTCCTTCATGCCCTTGGCCTGCAATTCGGCCGCATGGACGATCTCGTCGATGGTGACCGCCATCTTGTCCACCTGTTCGCGCGCCGTGTGCAGCAGCTGACGGACCGCCTGTTCGCGGGCCACGCCGCCATGCACATTCTGGATCTCCTCGTCGATGAGCGCCGCCGTCTGCTTGGCGGCATCGGCGGACCGAATGGCCAGGGCGCGCACCTCTTCGGCGACGACGGCGAATCCACGTCCGGCGTCGCCGGCCCGTGCTGCCTCGACCGCGGCGTTGAGCGCCAGCAGGTTGGTCTGAAAGGCGATTTCATCGATCGTCTTCACGATGCGCTGCGTGGCATCGGCGGAAGCCTTGATGCGCTGCATGTCTTCGTGCAGCGCCTTCATGGCCTCGCCTCCCGCCAAGACGCTCTGGCGTGCCTGCGACGCGCTTTCCTTCACCACCGTGGCCTGCTGGGCCGACTGCGCCGCGATGCCGGCCAGCTCGGAGAGCGACGCCCCCACCTCTTCGGCGTTGGCCGCCTGCGTGGACGCGCCGTGGGCCAGCTGCTGACTCCCCTCGTTGAGCTGCTTCGACGCGTCATCCACCTGGAACGCGGCGGTGCGCACCTGCCCCACGGTGTGCGCGATCTCCCGCACGGCGGAATTGAGCGCGTCCTGCATGCGGGCGAACTCGCCGTGGAACTCCCCCTCCATGCGCGCTTCGAGATTGCGCGCCGCCATCTCCTCCAGCACCCGGCACGATTCGGCGAGCGGCGTGGCCACCGCTTCCATCACCCCTTCGACGCCGCGCACCACATCGGCATACCGCCCCTGCAACGAACCAGACTGGACGCGCACCTCGAAGGTGCCGCTCCGAGCGGCCTTGGCCAGCTGGTCGATATTGCTGACGGCCATGGCGACGGCCTCCTGCGCCCGGGTGGCCGCATCGATCGACGAGGCACATTCGATCGCCATGCGATCGACGGCGCCGGCAACCACACCGAGTTCATCACCGCGCCTGTCGTCGAGCGGGACGAAGGTGTGCTTCTCCACCGCTGCAGTTTCCCCACGCGCCAGTGCGCTGAGGGCCCGGCCCACGGCTTCCACGCCATAACGCTGCAGCTCGGTGACCTGCGACGCGATGCGATCGAGGCGCGCCCCGATGGAGCGGGCGATGGTCCAGGCGTACCAGAGGCCGCACGCGAAGAACACCGCGAAGATCCCCCAGATGAACCAGGTGGCACGAGTGAATTTGGTGGCCGTGTCGGCCTTCACCGCCCCACTCGCATCCTGAATGCGATCGCCGAACGCCTCCATGCGCTCCTCCACATCGCCGAAACTGGCGAGGAACGCTTCGTAGCGGGCGGTGGCCCCGGCGGGATCGCTGAGCACCACCTCCTGCACCGAGGCTGCCGCGCTGGCATAGGCCGACACGCTCTTGCGGAGCTCGGGGATCAGCGCCGCGAGCGGCGACCCCTCGAGCAGCTGGTCGGCGCTGTTGAGCGATCCCATGAATCGGGCCGCGTGCTCGCGAAGCGACTCCCGGCTTGCCACGACGGCGGTACTGTCGCCGCGCTGCGCCGCGAGCATGGCTTCGAGCACATCGCCACGCATGGCATCGTGCATCATGTCGCTGTCCATCTGGTAGCGCTGCGCGCTGTTGTTCTCGACGAGCGCCGCGGTCGCACTCCGGGCGAGCCGGAGGGAAACCTCGCCGGCAACCGCCACGGCGAGAATGCCCGCGGCACCGAGAAACGCCACTGCGCGCAGCTGAGCGCGCACCGTCCGTGGGATGAACATTGAAGCGTGAATGAAAATGGCGAAGCGTATGCGGCGACGTTGCCAGCATCCGAAAGGCGCCGGGGGATTACCCCGGCGCTGTCCACTTTCTGGTATCGGCTGGGCCAAGGCGGACTTTAGGATCCAATAGAGGGTTTCTATGGGTGCCATTCAGTCCGCGCATATCACGAGCGGCTGTCTTTGGATGTCCAGCTGTTGTCCGAAGGGTCCCGGTCAGGGAACCGCTTCCCCGGGTCGAGCAGCAGATTCGTGATCCGACGCCCCCCGAACATGAGGTGCACGGTATGCGCCCGGCGCCCGTCGAACCACACGTCCACCGGTACGGTCACGCGCGCCGTGGTGTCGTTGAGCATCACGGCGTTCTTCATGAGACGAATGGCGGGACCGCGCGGCGCGAAGGTCACATCGAGCACGATGGGGGCAGGCATCTGCCCGGCCTGCTCCACCGTCACACTCGTGCGAGCGCCCTGCGCCTTCACCGTGGCGATGCGATGATCCACGCTTTCGGTGGTGAAGAGCCAACTGTGCCAGAACCATCCCAGATCGCGCCCCAACGCCCGGTTCATGAAGAACATGTAGTCCCACGGCGACGGATGCTTGTACATCCAGGCGATGGCCCACTCGCGATGCGCACGCTGCACCGCGCTGTCGCCCACGATACCGCCGAGGGCGGAGAGCATGAGCGGCGTCTTGCTGTACGTGGTGAAGCCGTAGAACTGGGGCCCGGCATAGTTGGCGTTCCACATCATCGGCGGTTCGGCTTCGTTGCCGCTGGTGCGACCGTATTTCTGCCCCTCCCCGTCGAGGACGGGTGACTTGCCGGCCGCGTC
>CAZNZG010000141.1:0-7262 GCA_964577455.1 uncultured Gemmatimonas sp.
GGGGCGTTGCCGAACGGGTCGAGTACGGCGCCGATGCGCCGGGACAGCGTGACCACGTGGGTGCTTCCGCCAACGAGCGCAAGCGACAGCTGCCAGATCCCCACCAGCGCCAATGCCGCAGCCAGCACCCCGAGCACACGCTGTGTGAGTGCCGCCGCGGACGACAGGAGCAGCGTGACGATCAGCATGGTGGGGATGGTGATCACCGCGTAGGCCCGGAATACCGCCGGAACGACGCTCATGGTACCTGCCTCGCCATTGGCAGACGCGATGGTCACGCCAAGCAGTACCCCTGCTGGCATGGCCGCGTAGACCATGAGCATCACCAGCAAGGCGGCAAGGACCCGAGCCCCGAACCACACCGGCGCGCTCACGCCGGAGGTGGCGATGAGTGAGCGTGTGCGGGTGGCCTCATCACGGAGGAGGGCCGTGGTGGCGATCATCGTGGTGATGACCTGCCCGAAGGCGGTCAACCCACCGAAGGCCAGCATGAGCGCCCACGGCGACGTCTTCGGTACATCGCCGCGCCCCGATACCAGCTGGACGGCATCGGTGGCCACGTAGCCCAGGGCGAGCAGACCGAATACGAGCAGGTAGAGCGTGGTCAGTGGCTCACGCCACTGCGCCCGCACTTCGAACCACAGCAATGCCGCGAACTGCGCCCGCCGGTGCATGCTCACGCCGCGTCGGTCAGAGGTGCGGGAGTTCCCGGTCGCCGAACTCGCCACCCTCGTGATGCCAGCGCAGCTCTTCGGGGGTGAGCGGGCGCATGGCCAGATCGACCGCGAGCCACGTGGTCTTCGCGAACGGATAGCAGAGGATGCACCCGGCCAGCATGAGGAATGCGGTCACGTACGTGATCAGGTCCCACGGCGGGTCAGGCCAGGTGAGAAACACGAATCCGCACACGCAGATGAACAGGATGAGTTCGACGGCGATGAGGTTGAACATGTACGCCCCAACGAAGTAGTCCGCCTCGCCGCGCTCCAGGCGCAGGCCGCACGTGGGGCAGTTGGTCTTCACGTCGAAAAAACTCCGGAAGATCCGACCACCGCCGCAATGCGGGCATTTGAGCCGGATGGCTCTCGTGAGCAGCTGCGTGACGGTGGCACGCGGCAGATCCATCGCAAGGCTACGGCTCATCGCGGCGAATCATCGCTGCGGCAGCGCCGCGAGGAACTCGGCGAGATACGTACCCCAGACCCGCGGCAGCGAGTGCGTACCGTGGCCGCGAGTCTCCTTCGTGATCGGGAGCAGGATGAAGCGGGTGCGGGGCATCTGCGATGCCAGCTGCTCGGCCAGCCCCAATTCGGGAGGATTCACCTGATCGTCGGCCGAGTTGATGAACAGCGCCGGGGCGCTGATCTTCGCGAGATGCGACGACGGATCGTACTCGCGCGACGAGTCGAACTGGTAGAGAAAGTCGTTGGCATCAGTGCTGCCCATGCGCGCATCGAGATAGGCGCGGATGACAGAGTCGGCCTTGTCACGTGTGGGCGCCTGCGCCTGCTGCACGAGCGGCGCACTCGACATGATGTACAGCATCATCTGCGCCGCACGCAGTCCGGGCGGCTGGTTCGTGTACGTGCCCTGCATCCAGGCCGGATCATTGCGGATGGCATCCATCGCCATCGTGCGGATCATGCGGTTGCGCCCGGCGATCTGAGTCGGCACACACGCCAATGGCGCGAGGCCATCCATGAAGGCGGGGTAGGTGTACCCCCAGACCCAGCCATGCATGCACCCCATGGAGGTGCCCATGATCAGGCGCAGATGGTTCACGCCCAGATGCTCGGTGAGCAACCGATGCTGGGCCGCGACCATGTCGTCGTAAGTGTAGCGGGGGAACGCGGCACGCAGTCCATCGCTGGGCTTGCTCGAGCCGCCGTGGCCGATGTTGTCGGGGAGGATGATGTAGTACCTGCTGCTGTCGAGCAGCTTGCCCGGAGCAAACAGTTCGCCGGCATACCCGGGGGACAGAAAGCCTCGCCCGGAGCCACCAGTCCCGTGCAGGATCATCACGGCATTGCGAACAGTCCCCTGCGCATCACGTCGCGGCGTGCCAAGCGTGGTGTAGTGCAGGCGGAGTTCCGGCAGCGTTTCGCCCGTGGTGAAGCGGAAGTTGCGGACGACGAAGTCGCCCTGCGTTCCGGCTCGAGCCCAGGTGGACTGGGCTTGCGTCGTGCTGGCGAGCCCAACCGTAAGGAGCGTTGCGGCAAGGATCGAGTGGAGCAAGCGGGGAGTGTGCATCTCTCAAACTACCGAATTGGTGAGCCGGAAGGTCGGTGGCGATGCGCGCCGCCGACAAACATGATAATTTCTCCATACTCGCGCTGCTTGCCATCTCTGCCCCTCTCAGTAGCTTCGCATCCTGTGAGTGCGAACAAGGTGTGCCCCCAGTGTGGGGACGAATACGATGCGTCGATTGGATTCTGTGCCAAGGACGGGACTCCGCTGGTGGAGCAGTCCGAGGCCAATCTGATCGGGAAAATGGTTGGCGGCCGATACCGGGTACTCCAGCAGATCGGCGAGGGCGGCATGGGCCAGGTGTATCTGGCCGAGCACGTGCGCATGAAGCGGAAGAGCGCGATCAAGATCATGCGTCCGGCCTTCGTGCACGAACCGGAGGCGCTGCAGCGCTTCACGCGAGAAGCCGAGAACGCCAGCAAGATTTCGCACCCCAACGTGGCGAGCATCTTCGACTTCGGTGAAACCGACGAGGGGCTGGTGTACCTCGCCATGGAGTTCATCGAGGGCGAGTCGCTGTCAGGGCTGCTCAAGCGCGAGATCGCCATGCATCCGGTGGTGGCCGCCGACATCATCGCGCAGGCAGCGGATGCGCTCAACGCGGCACACGAGCTCGGGATCCTGCACCGCGATATCAAGCCCGACAACATCATGGTCTCCAAGCGTCAGGACGGCACCTTCGTCGTGAAGCTCGTGGACTTCGGCATTGCGCGAACGATGGAGCGTGGCACGCAGCAGGTCACGCGTACCGGTTTCGCCGTCGGCACCCCCGAGTACATGTCGCCCGAACAGCTGTCCGGTGACGTGCTCGACCCGCGCTCCGATCAGTATTCGCTCGCGCTGGTGGCCTTCATCGCGCTCACCGGGCACGACGCGTTCCCCAATTCGTCATCGAAGGAGTCGCTCATCGCTCGCCTCACGAGCCGCCCGCGACGCCTCGACGAAGTGCGCGACGATCTCGAGTGGCCCACCTCGCTGCAGGGGGTGTTCGACAAGGCGCTGGCACCCGATCCCTCGGATCGATTCCCGAGCGTTGCCGAGTTCGGCGTGCACCTCGCCAACGCCGTTGAAGAGATGACGCCCACGCAGACGGCGGAGATGTACCGCCACGCGCTGGGCCAGCGCATGCTCAGTGTGGCCTCACGTACGCCGGCGGACAACGCGAGTGTGCGCACGCCGGCCAAGCCGGTGGCCACGCAGAAGACCAAGGCACAGCAGACGGATGCCAAGCGCCGCAAGGATCCGGCGACGGTGCGTCGCCGGCCATCGCTCATGCCGTACGTCTTCCTCATCGCGGCTGGCCTGTACGGCCTGTGGTTCTATGGATCGAAACAGCCGTCTGGCGCCGCGCGCAACGTAGCCGATCAGCTTGAAGCCATGGCCAATTCGGCGAGGGCGATGGTCGGCAACTTCAGCGGCAAGGCGGCTGACACCACGACGACCGCCGTGGCGGCCCCAGCCCCGGCCGCGACGCCGGTGCGAAAGGTGCGCAAGAAGGTCTCGGCCGATACCGCCACCGCTGCCTCGGCGGCTGCCGTCGACTCGGCGTTTCGAAGCGACAGCAGCGGTGCCGCGACGCCTCCGCCCGACAGCAGCGGCACGATGTAGCGACGCGGCAATGCGATGCACGAAGCGGCCGGTTCCTCGAGGGAACCGGCCGCTTCGTCATGTAACGTGGACGATCAGCGCATCACATGCATGGGGAACGTGCCATGGCGTCACTTCCCCGCGTCGAGGTCGTTCCAGTTGAGGATGGTGTTGAAGCCGAGGAAGTAGGTACCCTGCGTCTGCCAACGCCAGAAGGGGCGGATGGCAAACATCACCACGTGTCCCTTGCCGAGCGGGGCATCCACGAGCTGGGCACGATTCTGCAGGGCTTCGCCACCGGCGAGGGTACCGGAGAGGAGCATGTCGCCCGCATTGGCCGGGAACTGCATGATCACACGCGGACGCGTACCGTCGATACCGGTGGCTCCGCCGAACATCGCCGCTTGCGGCGCTGCGGCCGGGGCACCGGCGCCACGCGCGCCCCCTCGCGCCGCAATGCCTGCAGCCGCACCGGGGGCGGCCGGACGCGGCATGGGCGTACCGGTGCTGTCCCCCTGATCCCAACTCCACGTGGAGAGCTGCAGCTTGTTGGCCATGGGCGTGGTGTTCTGCATCATCGCCGCGGCCCCTGCCCCGCTGCCGCCACCGGCGAAGAGTGCAGCGGAGCCTCCCACGCTCATGACGGGATCCTGGTTGAAATACACCGGCAGCTGCCCGTCGAACCCATAGGTGATGGGACTGGTGCGATCAGCGACCACGCCACGCAGAATCGTCCCGCGCGCGAACAGATCCCGAGGCGATTCGATCGTGATGCCGCTCGTGAGGTTGTAGGCGGGGAAGATGGTGCTCGTGCTGCCTTCCACGATGAGCGTGCCGCCGGCCTGCACGAACTTGTACAACTCCGTGAGCCCCTCGATGCCGAGACCACCGCGGATGTCGTCGGCCTGATCGTTGGCGCCGAGATTGGGGGTGGCGGGCGACTTTCTGTACGGCAGCGGCGTGTCGCCATTCTTGATGATGCCGGCGATGTGCGACTGCGCGCTCCCTCCCACGTGCGGGTAAATGATCACGTCGTACTTCGCGCGCAGGTTCCCCTTCCGGAGCTCGATGTCGCCGAAGTAGCTGTACGGCACGCCGTACACATCGAGTGCCGCTCGAACCCAGCCCTCGTCCTGCGTGCGCTGCCAGGCATGCACGTACCCGATGCGCGGAAGGTCGAGCTCGTGCGTCTTCACCGTGGGCATCGCGGCCACGGCCACGGCAGACAGGCCGAGTTCCTCGAGCGATGCCGAGAGCTTTGCCCGGTCACCGGCGGGGACGATGAAGGTTCCCGCGCGGAACTTGCGACCGTTCACATCGAAGTCCGCTTCGGCGGCATGCATCTTCGTGCTGGCGAAAGTGGTGCGGAACTTCATCAGATTGTTGTCGGTCGTGTGCTCCACGAGCAGCACGGGGCCGGTGCCGTCCACTCCGCCCTTGGCCTTCACCTTGGCCGTGACGGGCATCATGGCCGTGGTGAGCACCCCC
Organism: uncultured Gemmatimonas sp.; assembly: GCA_964577455.1. Lineage (GTDB taxonomy): Bacteria > Gemmatimonadota > Gemmatimonadetes > Gemmatimonadales > Gemmatimonadaceae > Gemmatimonas. The sequence continues at coordinate 5,323 of CAZNZG010000141.1, forward strand.
TTCTCGCTCACCGGCAGGACCACCACGTTGCGCATGAACTGGAAGGTCCAGCCGGTATCGTCGTACGGCCGCGGGTTCTGCGGGGAATAGTTCTGAATGCTGAAGTACATGTCGGCGAGCGTACGGTACGGCTGGTCTCCGCGCACGATCCAGTCACCCGGCTTCACGCTCACGTTGCCGAACGTGCCGGGCGCGGTGGCCACGTGCAGCTCGAGTCCCTGCTTGCGCAGTTCATTCACCGCATCGGCCGCATCGGCCTTGCGCTTCTGTCCGGCCGGAATGACCCACGCATAGGGACCGCTCCCGCTGATGCCCCGTTCCATCGCACGTTTGTTCTTGATCCAGTAGTTCTCGAGGTAGGTGGCCTTGTTGTCGGCGAAGTGCTTGAGCGAGACGAGAACCGCCGACTGCTGGATGTTGGTGTTGTTGCGTGGGCCCCACTTGATGAACGGCAGCGGCGGATTGGGGCGAAACCACTCGCGGCTCGTCGTGGTGGCCGGCGGGCGCACCTCGTAGTTGTCGGGACCGTAGCTCTGCACTTCATAGAAACGGCCAACGGCATTCTTGGTGTGCGCCGCGAAGAACATGTAGTTGGGCGTCCAGCCGTCATAGAAGCCGTACGTCCACACACCGGGCACGCCGCGCTTGGTGAGCTCGCGCACGTCCTCCTGTGCGAAGGTCCACCACTCGGTCACCGTGATGGGATCGATGGCATCGTTGTACGGGCCGGTACCGGTGCTGCTGTAGAGGTACGTGACCGACTCGTGCAGGTCGTGCATGACCTGCGGCTTCCACGCGAGGTAGAAGTCGTTGACGTTTTTCGTGAGGGCGAGGAATTGCCCCATGCCGTCGCGATTGTTGTCGTGGGCCACGTACTTGCCCCAGTACATGAGCGGCAGGCGGGGTGCACCGGCCGGGAGCTTCTTGTTGTAGTAGTACGTATCCACGTGCTTCTCACGGCCGTCCACTTCGATGACGGGCGTGATGAAGGTGATGATACTGTTGCGGATCGCCTGGATGTACGGCGTTTCCTGAACGATCAGCCGATACGCGAGCTCCTGCAGCATCTCCGGACCACCGGTCTCCGGAGAGTGGATGCCGCTGGTGAGCCAGTACATGGGCTTGGTGCTGCTGATCAGCCGCTTCGCCTCGACCTCGCTCGTCTTGCGCGGATCGGTCAGCGCAGCGATGTCACCCTTGTACTTGTCGAGATTGGCGATGGTGGACGAGTCGGCGATCGCCAGCACGACCATGTCACGCCCTTCTTCGGTCTTGCCGATCGTCCAGTACTTCGCGCGAGGCGACGCCTTGGCCAGGGCGTCGAAGTACCGGTGGATGTCCTTCGCATACGTGAGTTCGCCGGGCGTTCCCACGATCCGTCCATGAAACTTGAGCGGCGTGGGGACCGTGGCCGACGCAGGCAGGTGGTCCACCAGCTCGGTCGTGATGCGCGGATCCTGCAGGTACTCCTTGATCTTGGCCGTGTACTCGGCATCCACCGCCTGCTGCGCAGACGCGGTGGCTGGCAGGGAGAGCAATGCGACCGTGATGGCGGATTGGCGCCAGTGCTTCATGAACGCTCCGTGAGGGCAGAAGTGATGAAAGTGCTACGCGCGAACCCGCTCGTACGCTCAGCGGGCGGAAACAGCTCCTCGGGGGCCACGGGGATCGGAGGGTGCGGGGATTTCGATTGCACCATGCGTTTCCCCGTGTCTCCGGCCCCCGTGCTCCCCGATGAGCGGTTCCCGGGCGTCCGGCTGCGATGGACGCGCCCTGCCTGCAGATTTGCCCCATGCGCCTACCCATCTTCGCTTTACTCGCCGGCCTCGCCCTCGCGCCGGCGCTTGCCGCCCAGACGGCGGACAAGAGCTTCTCCACCATGCCCCCGGCCCCGGGGGCCCCCGGGGCCCCGGGATACAGACGTTGGTTCGACCCCCCCC
>CAZNZG010000141.1:7272-9136 GCA_964577455.1 uncultured Gemmatimonas sp.
ACGTTCTCCATCCTTGGCTTCGACCCCGCCACGGGCGAAGTGGGCGGCGCGGTGCAGAGCCGCGTGTTCTCCGTGGGCAACGGCGTGCTGTGGGCCGAAGCCGGCGTGGGCGTGGCCGCCACGCAGGCCATCGTGGACGTGAGCTACGGGCCACAGGCGATTGCCCTGCTGCGCGGCGGCATGAAGCCCGCCGACGTGATCAGGAAGGTGTGGGAGAGCGACCCCGATCCGCGACCGCAGGATTGGACCAAGTACGGCCGCCAGTTCGCGGTGATCGATGCGCAGGGCAACGTGGCTGCCTACACCGGCCCCAAGGCCAGCGACTGGGCCGGTGACAGGCAGGGGAAGTTCTGCACGGCGCAAGGCAACATTCTGGCGGGCCCCGACGTGGTGACCGCGATGGTCAAGGCGTTCGAGGAGACCGAGGGGCACCTGTCCTTTCGTCTGCTTGCGTCACTCGAAGCCGGCCAGGCCGCCGGCGGCGACAAGCGCGGCATGCAGAGTGCCGCGATCCTCATCGTGAAGAAGGACGGCGGTGTGTGGCTCCACAACGACGTGGTGATGCGCCTGCAGGTGGACGACAACCCCGAGCCGATCAGGGAGCTGCGTCGCCTTGTGGAGAAGGCCGCGACGCAGCGGAGACCGCGCCGGTGATGCGCGCCGGGTTTCGTCGTGCGGTAGCCGTTGCCTGCTCCCTGCTCCCTGCCCCCAGCGCCCTGCTCCCTGCCGTTGCCGCGCTCTCGGTGGCGACGGCGCATGCTCAATCCACCCAGCCCCTCCCCGGTAACACCGCGACGGAGCATGTCGTTCTCGTGATCACCGACGGCCTGCGCTGGGAGGAAGTCTTTCGCGGCGCCGACGCCTCACTCATGCAGCGCCGGTACGTGAACGATACGGCGGCGCTGCGGCGAGACTTCTGGCGTGACACGCCCGAGGCGCGGCGGGCAGCGCTGCTGCCGTTTCTGTGGGGCACCGTCGCCACACAGGGGCAGCTGTTCGGTGACAGCGCGAGTGGGAGTACCGCACAGATCGTGAACCGCTTCCGCTTCTCGTATCCGGGCTACAGCGAAACGTTCACCGGCTTCTTCGATCCGCGCATCGACAGCAACGGGTATGGTCCCAACCCCAATGTCACGGTGTTCGAGTGGCTGAACCGCCAGCGCGATTTTGCCGGGAAGGTACAGGCGTACGGGACCTGGAACGTCTTCCGCCGCATCATCAACGCAGAGCGCAGCGGCGTTCCGATCTTCGACGGCTGGGACAGGGGGGTGCCGTCCGGTACGGATGCGACGACCTCCGTGTTGCGCACCCTCTATGCCGACCACACCCGGCTGTGGCCTGATGTTGCCTTCGATGCGCTCATGCATCAGGCGATGCTGACAGGCACCCGAAGCGAACTCCCCCGCGTGTTGTTCGTGGGCTACGGCGAGACCGATGAGTACGCGCACAGTGGCCGCTACGACATGTATCTGCGCAGTGCGCGGCAGGTGGACCGCTACCTCGCCGATCTGTGGAACGCATGGCAGCGCGATCCGCGCACGCGTGGCAAGGTGACGCTGATCGTCACGACGGATCACGGCCGTGGTCATGGCGCGAAGTGGACCGACCACGGGGAAGACGTGGAGGGCGCCCAGTACATCTGGAGCGCCGTCATCGGCCCCGACACACCGCCGCTCGGCGTGCGCGCAAACACCCCCACGCAGCAGGCGCAGATGGCGGCGACCATCGCGGCGCTGCTCGGCCGCGACTGGCGGAGTGCGGAGCCACGGGCGGCGCCGGCATTACCGGTGTTCCGCTGAAGAAAGTGAGTGCGGCGCTGCGCGCCGCTTCATGACAAGGAAGGGAGCAGGGGGAAGGTCATCAG
>CAZNZG010000142.1:0-9065 GCA_964577455.1 uncultured Gemmatimonas sp.
GACCGCGAACGCCACCCAGACCACGGCGATGGCGATGTCGATCGGCCACTCGAGCTCCGCGTACTCCTTGGCCTGCGTGAACCCGAAGGGAAGCGTGAGCGCAGCCGAGACGATGATCGCCTGCCACCCCCAGAAGTGGAAGTTGCTCAACGCATCGGAGAACATCCGGGCCTTGAGCAACCGCTGGGTGGAGTAGTAGGCACCGGTAAAGAACGCATTGCCCGCGAATGCGAAGATCACTGCGTTCGTGTGCAGGGGACGGAGTCGTCCGAACGACGTCCATTCCATGCCCAGGTTGAAAATCGGATTGGCGAGCTGCAGGGCAATGAGCAGGCCGGCGACCATGCCCACGATACCCCAGATCAGGGTCGCGAACAGAAACTTGCGAACGATCGCGTCATCGTAGGAGAAGCGATCGAGCGTGGTGCCGAAGGCGTGGGGAGCAGCGCCTGCGGTTGCCGCGCTGGTGGCGGGGGTCATCGAATTCCCTCTGGGAGTGTGGGATTTGGGCAGTGCGAGGGAGAGTCTAGGCCTTTGCGCAGCGGCACTCCGTCAGGCGCCTGACGGGAATACGTCGGGGAAAACCCGATATGCAGGTAGGATTGGACTGGTTGGTACTAGTGCCGGTGGCGGAAATCCGGCCACCCGGAACGCGAAACTCCCCGCGGCTCACGAGATCTCGTGAGCCGCGGGGAGTTTTCAGTGGCAGTGGTCAGTCGCCAGTGCTGGCGATGCAGTGGCCTACGCCGCCCACCGCCCTCGTGCGATCGGTCGATCGTGCTCCGTCACGAACCGCTCGCTCTGCGCCCGCTGGGCGCGCGCCTGCGCCGTCAGTTCCTGCGCGGCGCTCGCCGATTCCTCGGCGTTCGCCGCCGCATGCTGCACCGAGGCGTTCAACTGCGTGATCGCCTCGCGGATCTGGGCGACCCCCTGCTGCTGCGACTCCGCGGCCTGTCCGATCTGCTCCATGACCACGTGGACCGAGCCAATGCGGTGGGCCACATCCTTGAGCTGCACCCCCACCTCCTGGGAGATGGCGACGCCCCCTTCCACCCGCTGCACCGCCTGCTCGATCAGCTGCGCCGTCGTCCGCGCCGCCTCGGCGCAGCGCATCGCGAGCGCCCGCACCTCGTCGGCCACGACCGCGAAGCCGCGCCCCGCATCGCCGGCACGCGCCGCTTCCACGGAGGCGTTGAGCGCCAGCAGGTTCGTCTGGAAGGCGATCTCGTCGATCGTGCGCACGATCTTGGCCGTTTCCCGGGCGGCGTCGCGCGTTCCGTCCATCGCCACGATGAGTCGATCCACGTTGTCCACACCCGTTGCTGCCGACTTGCTGGCGGTGGCAGTGGTCTCGCGTGCCTCCCGCACATTCGACGTCGTGGCCTGCCCCAGGCTGGCCAGCTCGGTCACGCTCGCACTGATCTCCTCGAGCGTGGCCGCCTGCTCCGACGTGACCTGCGCCAGTGAATCGGCGCCGGTCGCGATCTCGGTCGACGCCCCGTCGATCTGCTCCGACGACGCGCGCAGTTCGCTGATGGCGTCGCGCAGCTGGGAGAGCGCGCTGTCCATGTCGGCGGCGGTCCGGTCATAGGCCCCGCCGAAGCCCGTCCCCACCGAGCGTGTGAGATCGCCGTCGCGCATGGCCGTGATGACCGGGGTGAGCGACGCGAGGAAGTCATCGGTGGAGCGCTGCACCTCCACGTGGCGCTGACGCAGCTCTTCGACCGTCCGCGATCCCTCGATCATGCGCTCCGACACCGCGGCGAACGCCCCCTTGAGGTCGCGGCTCGTCACGTTCATGGCGCGCTTCTCGGCCACTGCGCGCCCCAGCTCCATGGCGTGGGCATCGAGCGTCTGCACGGCACTGATGACCGTGCGGACCGCTGCCGCGACGCCGTCGCCGGCCGGGACCACGTCGAGCCGCCCCTCACCCACGGCCTCGAGCGACTCGAACACCGCCTGGGTGGTGTTGGCCTCCCGCGCCAGCGCGATCGACAGGAACACGAGGACCGCCGTCTCGAAGACCACGAACAGGGCGTGTACGACCACCATCAGGAGCCCACCCATCGAGTGGTTCATCACGTACACAGGGAGCCCCGCCCCCTGCATGATGTGAAACGCCACGTGATGCACGGCGATGAACGCCGCCGCCGCCACCGGCACCCGCCAGTCCCGGTAGGCCAGCAGGAACGCCAGGGACGCGAAGATATGGAAATGCAGCTCGATCAGCCCCTTCCCCTGCTGAATGAAGAGGGCGGAGAAGGCCATGAACGCGAGACCGATCAGGAAGCGGGTGGACGCCTCCCCGGCCCGGGTGCGCGAGAGCCAGAAGCTGCCGAGTGCCAGCGGAGCACCGATGAACAAGGCCGGTCCCCACGCCTGATAGATCCAGCCCAGCAGCAGGGCGACCGGGAAATGTGCGAGGAGCACGACGCCCAACAGACGGTCGGCATCGCGGCGGCTGCGACCGAGTACGGTCGACGAAGTGGCCATGGGAATTCGGGGGGTCAAGGGCGGTCCTGCCAATCACGACGGTCTCCGACGACATCGTCGGCACGGATGGCCGACGGTGATGGGCATGCCGATCACCGCGGGCCTCGCGTCCTTCGTCAGTATCGGTCCGCCCGGAGGCGACTTAACGTGGACCGTCGGTCCGGTCTGGTTCGGCCCTCCGTGACAAACCTCGGCCGTCTGCGGAACGAAGCCCGGACGGAACGGCTATACTTCCGCCATGTCCAACGTTTTCGACCCCGACGAGGCGGCACGCCTCTCCTCGCGTCGCGCTTTCCTGTGCACGGCGGCCCTGTCGATCGGCGGGGCACTGATCGCACGGCCCTTGTCTGCCGCATCAGGGCAGGCGGGGGCTCAGCCCCGCAGCATGACCGTCTACAAGGACCCCAACTGCGGCTGCTGCGTGGAGTGGGTGGCCCATGTAAGGAAGGCCGGCTTTGCGGTCACCGTGCGCGACACCGCCGACATGACCAGCGTGAAGGCCAGTTTCGGCGTTCCCGACGCGCTCGGTTCGTGCCACACCGCCAAGGTCGGCAACTATGTCATAGAAGGACACGTGCCCGCCGACCTCATCATCCGCCTGCTCCGGGAGCAGCCGGCCGGTCGCGGGCTGGCGGTGCCGGGGATGCCCATGGGGTCCCCGGGCATGGAGCAGGGTGGGCGCAAAGACGCCTACGACGTACTGCTGTTCGACAAGGCGGGCAAGACAAAGGTGTACGCGTCGCGGTGAGCACCACCGCCCTCTCTCCGGTGGACCGTGAGGAGCCGGTCCCGGCCCGTACGCTTCCCGCCTTTCGGGTGGGCGACGTGCTGGTGCACCATGCCGAGGAGCGCGACATCCCGGCGATCGTGGCGCTCAACAACCTGTATGCCCCCGACGGGCTCACCCTCATGCGCAGTGAGGCGTTCGTCACCGCGCACCTGCAGGATTATCAGGTGATCCGCGCTCCCGACGGCGCCATCCTCGGTCAGGTGGCCCTGGACGAGTACACCCCGTCGTTGGTCGAGATCGTGTCGCTCGCCGTGGCGCCCGACCAGCAGGGGAAGGGATTGGGACAGTGCCTGATCACGGCGGCCGAGCATCTGGCGCGCGAGCGCGGGCATCAGGAGGTGTTTGCCATCTCGCTCGCCGAGGCGCTGTTCCTGCGCATGGGCTTCATCCTGACCAGCATCGAGATCTATCCCGAGAAGATCGCGCGCTATCGCACGATCTCGCGCTCCGAGCTGTCGATCGGCCGGAAGTTCTGCTTCACGCGGACGCTACGTTAGTTGCGTACCACGTCGTAGCGGATCACATCCACGCCGCGTCCAACTGGCACGGTATCCCGCACCGTGATCCGCAATGAATCGCCGCCCAGTACCGTGGCAGGAAGCTGTGGCTTCCTACCGTCTGGGCGACGACGCTCGAGCAATAGTCCGCGCTCGCCTGATCGGATCGCATCTCCGGGATGGCGGAATGGAAAGTGGTGCGGGTCGGCGCAGAGGCAAATGATCCGGGCCTCAGGGCCGACGGCCACCCCCACCTGACCGCCCTGGATCCAGCTGCGCACGAAATACACGTCGGCTTGGGCGACTGCCGCGTGCCACCCTACACCGTCGCGCGTAGGGTCATTGTTACGACCAGTGGCACCGAGAGCCCAGTCGAACAATGGTGTGGTCACATGAACCACCAGCGCAGCCACGAGGGTTGCCGTCGCGATGGCCCCCCGCCATACCCAGCGACTCAAACCCGGCGCGACGGTCGCCCACGCACCCAGCAGCGGAAACGCATACAGCCATCCTGGGGCCGTCCAGTGCGGAAGACCACGGGCCCCGCCGAGTGGGACGAGCGAAAATATGAGGATGGGGAGTGCCGCGATGCATCGGAACAGCAGGCGTGCGCGTTGCGCACGATCGTGAGTGGCCGGTGTGCGGAGCAGTGCGATTCCCAGCGGCACGCTGACCCACGGCAGTAGCCACGCAATCTGCCCGCCCAGCATTTCGGCGAACGGAACAGGTGACCAGTGATCGGCTCGGGCGCGACTGCTCTGAAAGCGGAACGAGATCCAGTCATGCTCTGCGTTCCACCAGACGACCGGCAGGCACGCGAGTGCCACGAGAAGGAGCGAGAGCCACGGCCACGGGCTATAGAGCTGACGCCGAGCATCAGCGTTGCACAAGAGGAACAGGCCGACTCCGGCGATCAGGAGCAGGGCGTGATACTTGGCGAGAGCCGCCAGGCCGAACATCACGCCGGCCGAAAGCCAGCGCCACCTCGCGGGGACTACGGACGGCGCCTCGGTGGGTTTGTCGATCAATACGGGAAATAGCAGGTACAGGCCGAGTACTGAGGCGAAAAGAAGCGGACCATCCGGGAGCACCCATGAACCTGACGTGACTCCCAACACGCCACTGGAGGCCAGCGCGAGCACGGCATACCGCGCCGCCTCTTCGCCAAAGGATTGGGCCGTGAGGCGACCAAGAATCCAGAGTGTACCCGTGAACAGCGCCAGGAACGGCAGGCGGACAATCAAGGGATGAGTGCTGTCGGTGAGCCACGTCATCCCACCTACCAGCCAAAAGTGCAGCGGCGGATGATCGAAGTAGCTCAGGGACCACGGGCGGGACACGCTCACCGCATAGGCTTCGTCCACGCCGAGCCCGAGCGTGGTGGCAAGGATCGTGCGAATGAGCAGGCTGGCGGCGATGATCGCGCCGCGCGACGGCAAGCGCGCGGTCACCCGGTCGCCAGTGCTGGGGGACGCCCGGCAAGACGGTGTGCGCGAGGATAGCGGGACGAAGCGACCAGCCAGAGTACGATCCACATGAACGCCAGTCGCCACCCCGTTTGCCGGAGCACGGTCCGTGTCCGATTCACCGTGGCGAGTCCGGATGGCAACGCCCGACCGTCCCACCGTACTACGGGGTTGCTGAAGAGCGACTCTTGTTCCCCGTACGCAACGACGCGCAGATAGCCGTCTCCGGGCGATGCGACCGCGCGCAGCTCGATCACCGTGTCGCGCCAGCGCCGGCCATCGGCGTATTCAACGCTCGGCGTACGTACCCAGCGCGTGACGGTCCGCCCACCTTGCCCTACCGCGCGGACCTCCCTCAGGCGACCGCTTACGCGTACCCGGAGCGTGTCGCGGTGCATCGTCAGCCCAGCGAGGTGAAGCGTACCGGCATGATCGCGTGCGCGGACCCCATACGATCGTCCCTCCCGAAGCGCCTGTACGATCGATCGCCGAGACGTATCCGGTGCGAGTACTCGCGTGAAGTTGCTCCCCGTTTCCCCCTGTCCGGTGATGTCATGCGAGTCGTCGCTCGCCAGCAACCACACCGGTCGACCAGCGGAGAGTGCCAGATCCCAGCTGCGCTCAGCCGGTGGCTGAAAGTGATTCAACACCTCGAGTAACTCATAGCCCGCCAGTCGGACGAATGATTCGGCAGGATGGCCGTGCCTGAGTCCGGGATGCGCAATGGCCACGAGGTCGGCGTGTTCATGCAGACGGTCGATCAGGTACTGCTCCTCGTGCACCGACGTCCACAGCGGAAAATCAAACCAGAGGACCGACGTGGCACCAATCGCGAGACGGTGCGACTTGGCCACGTTCCAGCCATGCTCGTAGACCGGGAGCGTACCGCGTTGACGGCGTTCGGGGGACTCGTGATAGTTGGACGTGGCCACTACCTGTGTGCCAAGGCGGCGATAATGCTCCACAACTGTGGTCGGTTCCTGACGACCTGCTGTGATCCCACGCCATGCCCGTGAGTGACTGTGCAGATTCACGCGCCACCAGAGATGCGCGCCATTGCGAAGGAGATCGGGGGCGTAGGGGTTGTACCACGCCGTACCTCGAAAAGGGGTTGCGGTGGCGAAATCGTAGACCGGAGCTTGCGCGTAGTACATCGCGCTCGCCAGACCGAGTAGGACGACGAGGCCGAACACGAACTTCTTCAGGGCGTCGGCACAGCGGCGCGCCCAAGATTCTCGAGTCCGACCGTCTGGTAATGACCGGATTGCGCGACCACCTACGCGCTTCTCGATCTCAGCGCGCGCTCGTCCGGTAGCCAGCTTGCGTCCAGGCGACGCGTCAATCGGTGCCAGCCACTCCACACGAAAACAGGCGTCGCGGCACGCACGCACCCGCGGCAGGTTCTCCATCAAGGATTCGCCACCGATCCAGCAGAGAGGTGTCGCGTCGCCGGATGCGGTCGCTCGCAGTGCGAGCGGTACGACAGGGGCGCTCGCGCGGACGGCGGCCTCCACCAGGGCCGACTTGAATGGCTGGAGCTGGGCACCGTTGGTCGTGGTGCCCTCGGGGAAGAGCACCACCTGCCGCCCGGCCCGGAGTGCCTGCTCCAGCATCGGCAGGCAGCGCAACAGATCGCGTTTGCGGGTGCGGTCGATGAAGATCACTTGCAGCGCCGATGCCAGCGTGCCCACGATCGGCCAACGCTCCACTTCACGCTTGGCCACGAAGGCCACGTCGTGTTCGGCCAGCAGCACCACGATATCGAGCCAGGACAGGTGGTTGGCGAGGAGCAACGCGCCGCCGCGCGGTCGTACTCCTGTGCTTGTGCGACTCACTCCGACCAAGGCGAGGACGAGTCGACAGAGCAGCTGGATCACGCGTTGTACCGCCCGGTGCGCGACCCCGTGGCGCCGCTCGGGTGGTGCCGCCAAGAGTGCCGTGGCGTACGATGCCATTCAGCCGAAGAACGTCTTGTGGGCGCGCGGCGACATGGCGTGCGTATCGAGCAGCACGAGGAAGTCCGTCGTGCCGAACTCGCAGTCGAAGGCGGGGGCACCACAGATTCGCGCGCCGAGTGACAGATATGCCTCGAACAGCGGCGGGAGGGTGATGGTAGTCTCCGTGTACTCCGGGCGCACGGCGCGACCGTCGTCAGGGATGGCGCGTGCAAAGGGGCGCGGGCGCACGTGGATCTCGTCGTGCATCGCCCCACGGCTGTGGAAGGCTCCCCACATTTCGCGGGCCACATGCGGGTCCAGGCCCGGCACGGAGCAGCAACCGAAGAGGTGTCGCTTGCCGTTCCATTGGAGAAAGCGCGCCAGTCCGCGCCACAGGAGATGCAGTACGCGACCGTTCCGGTGTGCAGGGGCCACGCACGCGCGGCCGATCTCGACTGCGTCGCTGAGGATCGCGGCCGGAATGCCGCCCAGTTCGAAGAACTCGGCGCTGTAGAAGCCGTACCGCGTGGCAGCCATCACTACGGTTTGCAGCCGATAAGTGCCGACAACGTCTCCGGATTCCCGGTGCACGATCATGAGGTGGTGGAACCACGGATCCCGCTCGTCCTCGTCCCGCGCGAGCGGGCTGGCAACGTCTCCCGCGTGGCCGAGCGCTTCCCGGAACACCCGGTAACGGAGCGCCTGCACATCGTGGAGGTCGGCCCGTGTCCACGCGAAGCGCAATTCGTACGACCCTGCCTGAATTACCCCTGGCGGGATCGAGTCGGCGTGGTGAGGAAAGACCTCGGCGTCCAGCGGATTGCCGATCGCGGCTTGGCCATCATGAGACGTGGCGCCCGATGGCCCTTGGGGCATGGCGAACGGTGTCGGGTTCGTGTGGGCACGCGCGATCATGACAGCTCCGTCTTGGTGGTGGCAGGCTGACTCCTTCTGTACTGGCCTCGACAAAGCTGAGGGCGTTTGGTGATCGCTCCGTGTCGGTCCGGCGTCGGTCCTGCGACGGACGCGTCACTGATGGGAAACGAGCGGGGGCACCCGGATGACGCGGTCAGATTCGCGCCGGTACTGGCCCCCGTACCTGCCGGGGGGCAGCTTTGGAGGATGTCTCCACAGTTCGTAGACCCCGCCCTGCCCAAGCGCATCGATCGCTGGCGCAGCCCGGCCCTGGGCCTCGAGATGCCCATCGTGAGCTACGGGTGGCGCGGCCAGCCCGTGCTGCTGTTCCCCACCGCCGCCGCCGACTTCCTCGAGAACGAGCGGTTCTGGCTCATCAAGGCGGTCGAACCGCTGCTGCAGCAGGGACGCATCCGCGTCTTCTCGATCGACAGCATCAACCGGCTCGCGTGGATGGATCGCGGTCTCCCCGTGCACGAAAGTGCCCGCCGGCAGGCGCTCTACTCGCGCTACGTGGAGGACGAAGTGGTGCCGTTCATCCGACATGTGTGCGGTGACGGTGGCGCGCGTGCCCTCACGACCGGCGCGAGCTTCGGCTGCTTCCATGCCGCCAACGCGTTCTTCCGGCGCCCCGATCTCTTCGGCGGCACGATCGGCATGAGCGGCTTCTACGACCTCTCGCACAGCTACTTCCACGGCTACTCGGATGACAACTGCTACTTCAACAATCCGATGTGGTACGTGGCGAACACCGAAGGGTGGACGCTCGATCAGCTGCGGCATCACTCGCGCATCGCGCTGGTGTCGGGGCAGGGCGCCTACGAGCGTCCAGACTACACGCGCGAGTTCCACGACTTGCTCGATCGCAAGGGGATCGGTCACCTCTTCGATCTGTGGGGTCACGACGTGAATCACGACTGGCCATGGTGGCGCAAGATGCTGCCGTACTACCTGGAGCGACTGGGAT
>CAZNZG010000143.1:0-8865 GCA_964577455.1 uncultured Gemmatimonas sp.
AGCGATTCTGGCGGGCGTAGACCACCTCAACGTAGGCGATCGTACCGGGCGTGGCTTTCACGTGCGCCACGACGGCTTCATTGCCATCCCGCACCACACCGACCGTATCGGTGTGGCTCATCGATGCGGCGTCGGCATACAACCGCAGGTATCGGCGGAAGATCTCTGCCGTACCGCTACCATCCGAGCGGTGTACGGGCTGTACCGGCAGTGAGGGGAGGGTGGCGTCGGGATTCTCCGACTGGATGCGTACATCGTCCCACCGCGTGATCTTTCCCTCGAAGATCGCCGCGATGGTCGGCCCGGACAGACGAAGCGGCCGGCGAAGCCCCGGGAGCTGATAGGTCAGCGCGACTGCCCCGATGGTCGTGGGTACGTGCAGGAGCGGGCGATTGCCCGGCAGACGAATGCTGTCGGCTACCGGTATATCCGATGCACCGAAGTCCGCGGTGCCCTCGATCACGGCCGCGACCCCGGCCGGTGAACCCTCGGAGCGATAGTTGATGCGCACCGGGGCCACGCTGCCGTATTCGTTGAACCACGCCGCATAGAGCGGATACGGCAGCGTAGCGCCGACGCCAGTGAGCGCCACCCGATCCTTCTCCGGGAGCGCGGCCATGCGCGCCTGTTCTTCCGCGGGCGACCGCGTGCCGCCATCGCACGCCGCACCGATCACTAGAAGACCAGCCGCGACCAGCGCGCGCGCACGACGCGACGGACGCGTCCCCGCGGTTCCCTTACAGTGCATTCGCATACCCGATGAACTTGAAGCGCCCACCGCGCTCGATGACCGTGCCGAAGAAACGCCCCGAGGTGGGTGCGCCACGTCCGATGCGAACGGTCACGCGGCAGTTGTTGTGGAGCCGATTCTCTCCTTCGACGGCCACCTCGGGATCGCAGGCAATGTCGTCGAGCGCAATCGACTCTCCCGCCGTCCGTGCCAGCAGCTTGGGCATCCCCTCGTTGCTGCTGGCCATGATCTGGCCCCAGAGCAGTTGGGGCGGCGCCTCATACGGCGGCTTGCTGATGGCCGCAGTGGGATAATACAGGAATGCGAATTCACTGCGATCGAGGACCATCGCGTTCAGCGACGCGGTATCGCTCTGCGAAAGCGCCAGGAAGAATCGCCGAATGAGCGCATCACGCGAAGGACTCGCATGGCGCAGCGTGTCGGTCGGTTCAAGCCCCACGGAGAAGCGCCGCAACTGTTCGGCGATCGGCAGAATCGAATCGACGACGCCGCCCGCGGCCGCCACCTCCGCGATGTGGGCCGCCTGGGAGTCGGCAGCGGTGCGCGGGTTGTCGGACGAACTGCAGGCGGCAATCAGGATGGCGACGGCGGGAACGAAGATTCGCATGGAGGATGTCGACGTGAAGTACAAACGGCCAGTGCCGCGCGATGGGCACTGGCCGTTCCGGGCAACCGCAGGGCGACGCACGGGAATGTACCCCGTGCGTCGGTACGCGGTCAGTTACGCGCGTAGCTGGTCCAGCCTTCCCACCACTTGGTGCCACCAGGCGCCGCGGCGCCGCGGTAGGCGGTGGGCGTGATGAAGGTGCCCACGCGGGCCGCGATGCGCGGGTCGGCCGTGAAGGCCGACAGGCCACCCGTGGCGATCGGAGAGTTCGCCGCCGGCGACCAGTCGAGGCTGGCGCCGTTGGTCGGCGTGGCGGGAAGCGCCGTGAAGAGGCTCGTAGCGGTCACGCCCGTGCCCACCACGATGTTCGAGTTGCGCGCGGCGAAGGCCGTGGCCTGGCCGAAGTTGGTGCCCGTGGCGTCGAAGCCGCCGTCCGCTCCGCCGTTCTCGGCGAAGTAGAGGTTGCGGGCAATGAGCGAATCCACCTGGAACCGGTTGTTCGTGGTGCTGTCACGGAGCGAAATGGCGCCGCGCGGCCAGCGCGCAATCACACCGTTGATGTAGTACCCGCCCGTGCCGCGACGGAGCACCGCGCCCACGCCGCCGCTGCCCGGCGCCGTCACACCCGTGGGCGTGCCGACGAGGGTGAAATTCGCGAAGACGTTCATGTTCCACAGCCCATCGTCACGGCCGGCACTCTGTGCGTTGGCGCCACTCGGTGCCACACAGCCACCACCGTTGCAGCCGTCGATCTCGAAACCCTGCGGGTCCGTCGAGACGGCACCGGCGCCAGCGCGCGGGGTGAGGAACGTGGTCTGCAGGCCGATCAGGAACTGATTGCGGCCACGATAGCCTTCAGATCCGTCGAAATGGTCGTCGCCCGCTTCGTACGACACGAGATACTTGCCGTCGACCGTCCCGCCGAACCATTCGAAGTGGTCGTCGAGGCCGGCAAGTGCCTGGACGTACTCCACGGTGGTGCCGCTGCCGACGGCGGCGAAGGTGAAGGAGTTGAGCTCGGCATCGGTAAGCGTCGCGTAGCCGGCGAACTCCACGCGCACATAGCGCAGCGTGCCGCTGTTGTCGCTGTCGACCGACCCACCGGTGTACACGATGCCGTTCGGGTCAGCGCCCAGCACCGAACCGTTCGACCCTTCCACGATCACGTTGCCGGTACGGTTGGCGCGCGCGTTGCCCACGATGATCAGGCCGCCCCAGTCACCCGGCGAACGGTTACCGGCCGAGCGCTGCGACGTGAAGACGATCGGGGCCGCGGCCGTGCCGTTGGCCACGATGCGTGCGCCGCGCAGCACGAACAGCGCCGACCCGAGGGCCGTGGTATCACCCACGATCCGGGTGCCGGCGTTGATGGTGAGGGTGGCGCCGCTGTTCACGTATACGAAGCCGCGAAGCACGTAGTTGGTGTCTGGCGTCAGGGTGCGGTTGGCGGCGATCGAGCCGGTCAGCACCACCGTGGGATTGGCGGTTACGCTGTAGGCGACCGTAACGGTGGACGTGGTGCTTGACGTGACCGTGGCCGGGGAACCCGTCACGGTAGCGTTGTAACGCACGTTGTTGCTGATGACTTGCGCGGCGGCCACGGTGTAGCTGCCAGGCGCCACGGTCAGCGACGTGGTGGCCGTCGCGGTCTGCGAGAAGCTGTTGGGGCCGGTGACCGTTACGGCGGCATTGGCGCCGGCGGGCAACCCCGATACGGTGATGGCCAGCGTGCCGGTAGCCGGCGTCGGTGGAGTCGTCGGACCGTCGTCGGAGCAGGCGGTGAACGCCAGCGCAGCGAACGACGTGAGCGCAAAGGCGCGGAGGCGCGCGGACATCGTCATCATGAATCCCGTGAGATGAAGAGGGAGGTGAGAGCGTAGGGCTCGTGACCATAAGAACGCGCGGCCATGTAGTGAAAACGTCATGGCCCGGTCACGGTTGTGTCACCGCGGCCGGGCCATCGACGTTCGTCAGTTACATCGCGACAGTCGTGTAACCATCGCCGTCACGGTTACTGCCGCCAGCTGAGCCCCATCGAGAAGGCACGACCGGCATTCCAGCCTTCGCGCTCGAGGTTCCCCTGCATGAAGCGGTAGCGCGCATCGAGCAGATTCCGCGCATCGAAGCGTGCCGAGAGATTGCCGCGGACCGGAATGCGGAGCGACAGGTCCAGCAGATGGCGCGGCTTCTCCACGATGTTCGGGAGCGGCACCACGCCGGCGGCGGTGATGCGCTCGCCAACCACGTTGTAGAGAATCGTGGCGTTGGTGCTGCCGCTCACGTTGGAGTAGGTGAGGCCGGCATTCACTACGTACGGCGCCTGCCCGACCAGGCGGCGCGTGGCGTCGGTGACGGTGAGCCCACCGGCCTCGTCGAGCTTCACGTTCGACTGCATGATCGTCACATTGCTGAAGCCGGTGAACGCCTCCCCCCACGAACCGAGGAAGCCCAGCTGCTTGCGGGCCTCGAGCTCCACGCCAATGTTCGTCGCGCTCAGGGCATTCTGGAAGCGCGCCTGATACGCACCCGACGTGGCCTGCTCGAGGCGCTCGATCGGCCGATCGAAGCGCTTGGCGAACACGCCCACGCTCACCACCTCGCCGGGATTGGGGAAGGCTTCCCAGCGCAGATCCACATTGTCGATGAGCGAGCGGACGAGTGCCGCGTTGCCCGTCACGCTCACGCCGCCGAGTACATCGCGGAAGGTGACGGGGGCGAGTTCGCGATACTCGGGGCGGGCCAGCGTGCGGGTGATGCCGAACCGCAGATTCTGCGACTCCGACAGCTTGGTGTTGAGCAGCAGCGAGGGGAGCACGTCGGTGTTGTCGAGATTCGCTGCGGTCGTAAACCCGCCCTGCGTGGAGGCGTTGACCGTGATCCGGGCCTGCTCGAGGCGGGCACCGAGAATCATGCGCACCCGCGAGGAGAGACCGATGTCGCTCATCACGTAGCCGGCGGTCGTACGGTCATCGGCGGCGTACGACCCTGCCTGACCGATCGGTTGCACGTTGATGAGGGAGCACGTTTCACACGCCTGGCTTTCACCGAAGATCACGTCGGGCGACTGCCGGATGACCGACTCGTTCGCGCGTGAGATGAAGGCGAAGATCGGCGCATCGGCCCGACGGTCGGTGGCACGCATGTAGGCGCCCACCTTGATCGTGTTCTGGTTGGCGACGGAGCCGAGCGTAAAGGTGTGATCGACCTGTCCGGTCAGGTTGTCTTCCTGGAGGTCGAAATAGAGCCGGCGTGCACCATCGAGCGACGCGAGGATCTGATAGGGACCATCCGGCGTGCGGGCGTACACGATGTCCGAGCGGTCGGGCTCACGACGGAGCGTGTTGCCGTAGGACAGCGTCCACTGCGTCTTGTTGCGCTCGCCAAGCTGGTGTTCGCCCTGACCCGTCACCGTGGCCACACCGCGCTCCACATAGCGGAGCGTCGTGCGCTGGATGCTGTCGTTCAGGTTTTCGTCGAAGCCGCGATCGGTACGCGCTTCGTTGTCGGCACTGCGGGTGACCGTGCTGTTGAGCGCCAGACGCGAGCTGGCGCCGAGCATCGTCGAGACGTTGGCAATGCCGCCCCACTGGGCGCTGCTGCGGCCGGTCTGGCCACGCACCTGCGTGAGCGGTACGACGGTGTTGTTGGCGCCCTGGTTGCCGATGGCGTACTGCTCGTCGAGGCGCGCCTCTTCGGAGTAACCGTAGTTGCCGCTGAGCACATACCCGACACGCTTGCCCAGCACGGTATTGCCGCCGGTGGACATGCCGAACGAACCGTTCATGCCACCGCTGCGGAGCGTCGGCGTCCACACGTTGCGCTGCTGGCGCGCCATCTGATTGTACTGCGACTGCGACACGTTGCCGAGAAAGTTCGCATCGGCGATGGCCTGAGGGATGCGACGATTGCCCGCCGCGCTGCCGAACAGCTCACCACCGGCGCGCGGTGCGAACGGCAGGCTCTGACCGAGGACGCGATCGCCGAAGCCGAAGCTGGTGGAGTAGTTCACCTGCCGGCGCGCCGGGAACTCGCGCGTCTTGATGTTCACGTTGGCACCGGCAAAGTCACCGGGCATGTCCGGGGTGAACGTTTTCGCGGTGGTGACTTCCTGCAGCAGGCTGGCCGGGAAGAGGTCGAGCGGCACGACCTTGCGCTCCGGCTCGGGGCTCGGAATGCGGGCGCCGTTGAGCGACGCCGTGGTGTAGCGCTCGCTGAGGCCGCGCACCTGCAGATACTTGCCATCCTGCACGGTCACGCCGCTCACGCGCTGCGCGGCGGCCGCGGCATCGCCGTCGGGGCTGCGGGCGATCTGCTCGGCCGTGATCGCGTTCACGACGTTCGTGGCATTCTTCTGCTGGTTGAGGGCGTCGTTGACCGACCCCTTTTCCTTGGTGGCGGTCACGCTGATCGCCGCCAGTTGCAGTTCGGCACTCTTCAGCGAGATGTCCTGCTCGAGGGAGCCGTCGGCCGGCAGGACCAGCCCCGTGACCGACTTGGGACCGTAGCCGATGCGTCGGACTTGCAGGGTGATCGTGCCCGAGGGAATGCGCAGCAGGGTGTAGCGGCCGTCGACGCCCGACTGGGTGCCGAACTGGGTGCCAACCACCTGAACCTGGGCCGCCGGGATCGGCTGGCCGGTCGTCGCATCGACGATGCGCCCGGTGATCTTGCCCGTGGCCGCCGCCTGCGCGTGGAGCGGGAAGGGTACAGCGCTCGGGACTACAGCGGGAACGACGGCTACCGTTGTCGCCAGCATCGCACGACGCGCGGCACGGAAGAGCTCGTGTACGTAGGTCCGCATAAGGACTCGGAGAATTGAAGACGGAGATACACGGCGGCGCAGCGCGCGCGCACCGGATGTCGTCAAAGCTCCGTGACCCAGGTTTCGGATATCCGACGGTTTTGCAACGAACGTGTCACGGCGCGCATCCCGAATCGGCCGTTGGCGCAGGTCCCGGGGCTCTCTGGTGCGAATGCGGTCGATGTTGTATTGTCGCGCCAGCATGGTGCCACCAGATCCGACTCTCCAGCGACGTCGCGTCGCCTCCCCGCCCCCCACCGATCCGCAAACCCGCGCTGAAGCGCTCTCGGTCGCCGCCAAGGCGCTCCGGGCCGCCGAGCATGTGTGTGTGCTGACTGGCGCGGGCGTTTCCGCTGAAAGCGGTATTCCCACCTTTCGTGAAGCGCAGACGGGGCTCTGGGCCCAGTTCTCCCCGCAGGAGCTGGCCACCCCCGAGGCGTTTGCCGCCCATCCCAAACGCGTGTGGCAATGGTACGCTGCGCGCCGGGCCATGGTGCGAGCAGCGCAGCCCAACCCGGCGCATGCGGCGCTCGTCACGCTCACCACACGGGTCGCCCACTGCACGCTCGTCACACAGAACGTGGATGACCTCCACGAGCGGGCCGGCAGCAAGGACGTCGTGCGGCTCCATGGCTCGCTCATGCATGTCCGCTGCAGCGCCGGCTGCCCGGGCTCCTTCCCGGCAACCGACGAGCCGCTGGGCGAGGTGCCGCCGTGTCCCGGGTGCGGGGCCCTGCTGCGCCCCGACGTGGTGTGGTTCGGGGAACAGATGCCCATGAGCCCCTACGAGGTGGCCCGGAATGCGGCAGTCGCGTGCGATGTGTTCCTGTCGGTCGGTACGTCCAACATCGTGGAGCCGGCGGCGTCGCTACCTTGGATTTCGGCAACGCACGGCGCAACGGTGATCGTGGTGAACCCCACCATGGAAGGCCAGCGGAAGGGGCCGAGTATCCTGCCGATCGAAGGGCCGGCCGGGGTGATGCTCCCCGCGCTGATCGCCGAGGCGTTTGCCGGACGGCGCCCCAGAAGGCAAAGCGACTGACGGTCTCCCTGCTGGTCGCCCCTCGCGGCAGACTGGCCGCCGGGAAAGGTCAGGCCGTGGGCGTGGGGAGCCAGACCGCGATGGTCGTGCCCACGCCCACCGTGCTTTCGGCCTTCACCTTGCCGTGGTGGGCCTCCGCGAGGTGGCGAACGATGGCCAGGCCCAGACCGGTACCGCCAGCCTCGCGTGAGCGCCCCGGATCGGCGCGGTAGAAGCGCTCGAAGATGCGCGGGAGTTGTTCAGCCGGAATCCCGCTGCCGGTATCGCGCACGCCCATCCAGACGCCATCGTCTTCCCGTTGCGAGTAGATCGTTACGCGCCCCGCGGCAGTATGTCGCAGGGCGTTCTCGGCAAGGTTGGAGAGTATCTGCCCCGCCGCGGTGGGGTCGCACACAATTCGCAGCGCGGCCGGATCGAACTCGGTGGTCAGGGCCACCCCCTTGCCGCCGGCGCGGAGCTGCATGGGGGCAAACACCTCGGCCGCCACCTCGGCGAGGTCGAGTTCCACCGGCGCCGGGCGCCAGCCGCCGGACTCGATGCGCGAGAGATCGAGCAGGTCGTCGACGATCCGCTGCATGCGTTGCACGTTGGCCTCGGCCATGCCGAGGAACTTGCGGCGCAAGTCGGGGGGGACGTCGTCATCCTGCAGTGTTTCGACGAAGCCACCGATGATGGTGAGCGGTGTGCGCAGTTCGTGCGACACGTTGGCCACGAAGTCGCTGCGCACCGTCTCGAGGCGACGCACCTGAGTGAGGTCGTACATGGCCAGCACCGCGCCGCCGCCACGGAGGGCACGTACGGTGAGCGCCACGGTACGATCATCGAGCCGGATTTCGCGGAAGATCGGCGGTGCGCCGGTCATCACGAGCTGCAGCGCGTCGGTCAGATCGGCCTGCGGCGGCAGATCACTGGCCGGAAAGGGCAGTGCCTGACGCAGGCCAAGGATCTGCCGACCGGTCTCGTTGATGCGCACCACGCGCTTGCGTGCATCGACCGCCACGATGCCCTCGTTGAGCGACTCGGTGAGGGCCACCAGCAAGGCCTCCTCCGACTGCATTTCCCAGAGGCGCGTTTCCATCTGTTCGGCGAGCTGCCGCAGCCCTTCACCGAGTTCACCCACCTCGCCGCTGCCAAGGCTTCGTGAGGGGCGTGCCGTCAGATCGCCGCCGGCGAGGTCGCGCGCCACGTCGCGCAATTCCTGCATCGGCACCGTGATGCTGTGCGCAAACGAGCGAGCCAGCAGCAACGCCACCACGACGGCCAGCAGGCTGGCCCACATCACATCGTGCCGGATGGCGGCGAGCAGCGCCCCGTTGGCGGCTTCCTCGCTCAGCGCATTGGTGGCCGCTGCAATCTCGACGCGGTGACGCACCCGCCACTCGACGGCGGCCAGGATGATCGCCACCAGCATGGTGGCGACGATGGCACTGTGGAGCGCGAGACGCTGGGTGAGACGCAACTGGTGCCTTTACAGGTTGCGCGCCGTGGTGGCGCGAAGTCGGTACCCGAAGCCTCGGACGGTCTCGATGAGATCACCCGCGGTTCCGAGCTTGGTGCGCAGGCGCTGCACGTGCATGTCCACGGTGCGGTTCTGGATGTCCGCGGCGGCTTCCCAGACAGTTGCGAGCAGGTGCCCACGCCCATGCACGCGTCCGCGGCGCTCC
>CAZNZG010000144.1:0-8793 GCA_964577455.1 uncultured Gemmatimonas sp.
GTCGCGTGCACCCTGGCGTCCGCCCATCCGAACGCGGTTTCCGGCCTCCGACCTCCAACTCCCGTCCGACCCGGAAATCAGACCTCGGAAGTCAGCCCTCAGCCCTCCGATCCCCCTCAGCGCAGGCGCGCGAAGAAGTCCCCCACCCGCGTGTCCGCCTGAACGTCACTCGCTCGCAGCGGCTGTTGCAGTGTGAGCCCTTCGAGGGTTCGGCAGCGACTGAGCGCCACGTAGCTCTGGCCCTCGGAGAACGCGCCGCGCCCCAGATCCACGTGGACCCGGTCGAAGGTGAGTCCCTGCGATTTGTGAATGGTGACCGCCCAGGCGAGTTGCAGTGGCAGCTGCCGGAATCGCCCCACGGCTTTTGTGCGCACCGTGCCGTCCTCGTCCACCCAGTACTCCTGCTGTACCCAATCCTGCGGAGTCACCGTCACGCGCGTCCCATCGTCGAGGCGAACCACGGCCCGGTCGGCGGCGAGGCGCTCGATATCGCCGAGTGAGCCGTTCACCCACGCCTGATCCGGATCGTTCTTCACGAACATCACGCGCGCCCCGCGCTTCAGCACCAGAGGGTCGGGCGCCGGATCGATGCGCTCCCACGAATCGCGCAGGAACACGCCGCTGCGCTCGGCGTCGTAGGTAACGGGCACGTCGTCGAGCGCGGCAAGCCGCCGCGTGTTGATCTCGTCGGCGGTGCGGCGATAGGCGGTGAGCACGATCGTGTCATCGAGTTCACCGGTGTCCACCCGACTCACGCGCGCGGCCAGTCGTCGCATGTCGTCGGCCGTGGTCGTGGCGGTGCGCACCCGATCGAGCAAGGCGATCCATTGGGGATCGCGCTGTCGGTACACCGTGGTGAACTCGAGCGGCTGCAAGCGGTTCACGCTCAGTACGCGCGCGTCGAAGAACCACGGAGAGCGGTAGGCGAGCGCATGGAAGTCCGCCTCCTGCTCACGCGAGACGATCGGGGCGAGCTGATACGGATCACCGAACAGCACGAGCTTCACGCCGCCGAAGGCCGTGCGCGTGTCGCGGGCATATTGCAGCGCGCGATCGATGGCATCGAGCAGGTCGGCGCGCACCATGCTGATCTCGTCGATGATCAGCAGCTCGAGACGCCGGGCCACATGCAGCCAGCTGCCGTGGCGCAGGTCCGCATCGGTCAGCGCCTTGAGCGGGAATCGGAAGAACGAGTGGATCGTCTGCCCGCCCGCATTGAGGGCGGCGAGCCCCGTGGGGGCCAGCACGGCGCAGCGCCCGTCGTAGAGGCGCGCGAGCTCACGCAGCGCCGTGCTCTTGCCCGTGCCGGCTCGTCCGGTCACGAAGAGCGGCCGCCGCCCCGGTGCACCCACGAGGCGTACGAGGGTGGCCAGATCGGGGCTGACCGGCGCCTCGCGGACCACCCGCGTGCGAGGAGCGACCTGCAGCACGCGCGGTGACGCGTCGGTTACCGGTACCGGCTGAACGCTGCGCCATGCGGCGTAGGCGGAGAGTGCCGCCGATCGGGCCGTGGCGTCGTCGAGCCGCTCGAGCTGGGGGCGCACGGCATCGCGTACGAACTTGCGGACTTCGCCGCGGGCCGGGGAGAAGAACTGGACGAACCCCTCGCCGGGGTGCGCGGGATCGAACACCAGCACGTCGCCATCGCGCTGGAATCGGTACACCCGGAGTGGGGCGCTGGAGGAGGGTCGAGCGTTCGTCACGCCGCAACATAGGGCACCTCGCATTGTCAGACACCGCCCCCAGATTTGCATCATGACTCAGATGGCCATCATCACGGGTGACACCCCCACGGCGCTGCTCGCCCAGATGGACGCCGACCTGGCGGCCGCCCCGCTGCCGCCGTTCGACGACGAATGCATCGTGGTGCAGTCGCTCGGCATGGAGCGCTGGGTGCGCCAGCAACTCGCCCTGCGCCGCGGCTGCGCCGCCTCCCTGGCCATGCCCTTCCCTGCGGCATTCTGCCGGCGGCTCGCCGAGGGGCTCCAGACTGGCGGTATCGATGCGCGCTTCGAGGAGCAGGCGCTCGTCTGGCGCATCTTCGCGCTCCTGCAGGAGGACGACCGACTGGGCGATCCGGTGTACGGGCCGCTGCGCGCCTTCGTCCACGGCGGCAGCGAGTCCAAGCGCTACGGATTGGCCCGCCGCATCGCCACCTGCTTCGACGAGTATCGGCTCTACCGCCCCGACGTGCTGCTGGCCTGGGAAGCGGGGACGGGCAACTGCACGAGCAACGCGCACGAAGCATGGCAGGCGGCGCTCTGGCGGACCTTGCTGGCCGGGGAGCAGCCGGCCCACTTCGCCCGCTGGTTCATGGGGACCGTCGAGCGCCTCGAAGCGCTCCCCGAGCGACCGGCGGGGCTCCCCGAGCGCGTCTCGGTGTTCGGGGTCTCCACCTTGCCACCGCTTTTCATCCGGCTCCTCAAGGCGGTGGCGCGCTTCGTACCCGTCCGCTTCTACGTCCTCCTCCCCGATGCCGACAGCTGGCGGGAGGGAGCTGCGCGTCATCCGTTGTTCGACACCTTCGGCTTCTCGTCGCGCGAACTGCTGACGCTGCTCGAAGCCCCAGACAGTGCGGGGCAGGTGCCCGCCCGCACCCATATCACGGTGCCCCCACGGACCGCCGGCGACGGCGTGCTGCAGCAGCTGCAGCACGCCCTGCGCCGCGCAGAGTCCGCGCCGCTGGTGGTGCGCGATGGCGATCGGTCGCTCACGGTGCACGCCACCCATTCGCCGCTGCGCGAAATGGAAGTGCTGCGCGACCAGCTGCTCGATGCGTTCGCCGCGGATCCCACACTGCGACCGCACGACGTGCTGGTAATGACCCCCGATGTGGAGCTCTACGCCCCGTTTGCCGAATCGATTTTCGGCAATACCCGAGGGGATCGTGCCGCCATTCCGTATCGCGTGGCCGATCGCACGATGGCACGCGAGACCATGCCCGCACGCGCCACGCTGCAGCTGCTGGAACTGGTGGCGGCGCCACTCACGGCCACCGAAGTGCTGGAGCTGCTGTCGTACACCGTGGTGCGGCGCGCGGCAGGCATCGGGGCGGCACAACTCGATCAGATCACCAACTGGGTCGAAAGCGCGGCCATCCGCTGGGGACGCGACGCGGACACGCGTGCACGCGACCATGGCACGCCAGCCTTTGCCCAGAACAGCTGGCGCTGGGGGCTCGACCGGCTGCTCATGGGCTACGCTGCCGGTCGCGTGGACGCGCTCGTCGACGGCGTGCTTCCCGTCGCCGGTGACCTGCTGGGCGATACCGACCTGCTGGGTCGGTTCCTGGTGTGGGTCGACGCGCTCTTCGTCCGCCTCGACGCGCTCCGGGAGCCGCGCCCCCTCGGTGTCTGGACGCAGACGCTGCAGGATACGGTCCGTTGGCTCGTCGTCGCCGACGGGGCCGACGAACAGGCCTCGATGGATCGTCTGCTCCGCGATCTCGAACGGCTCAGCGAGCTGACGGAGGCGCGCGGGCACTCGTTCCATCCCGACCATCCCGTCTCCTTCGACGTCGTGCGCGACTGGGTCGCCTCGGCGCTGGGCAGTGACGAACATACCGGCGGCTTCCTCACGGGCGGACTCACCCTGTGTGCCATGAAGCCCATGCGTGCCATCCCGCATCGCGTGATTGCGATGCTGGGGCTCGATGATCGCGCCTATCCTCGTCGGCATCGGCGGGCCGCGTTCGACGTTCTCTCGAGCGATCCGCGTCGCGGCGACCGGGACGCGCGGGCTGATGACCGGCAACTGGTGCTCGACACGCTCATGAGTGCCGGCGATCGGCTCATACTGTCGTACGTGGGACGCTCGCAGAAGAACAACGCGGAGATCGCCCCAAGCGTGGTGATTGCCGAGCTGCTCGATCGCCTCGACCTGCTCGCGGCGCTGCGCCCCGAGGCCACCTCGAATGATGCCTCCAGCAGGTTGCGCGTGGAACATCCGCTGCAGCCCTTCAGTGACGCCTACTTCGTGAAGCGTCCAGGCGCCGACGTGCGGCTGTTCAGCTTCGACCGGGAGATGGCCGAGAGTGTGTCTGCTGCTGCGGACCGCCACGCGCAGCCTCCGTTTCTCGTCGAGCTGCCGCCAATGCCGGTGCTTGCCCGAAACTGGCGCACGATCTCTGCACCGCGCGAGGAGGTGACGATCGACGATCTCGTGGAAGCATGGACCAATCCGTCCCGCCTCTACTGCCGGCGCACGTTGCAGCTCTCGCTCTCGTCGGATGAGGCAGCGCTCGACGACGTGGAGCCCATGGCGATCGATGCGCTGCTGCGGAGCAAGGTGCAGCAGCGAATGCTCGACCGGGCCCTCAGTGGGGCAGGCAATGACGCGGCTGCGCGCGCGCTCGCCGTCGCGTCTGGTGATCTGCCGGTGGCCGCGCTCGGTCCGCGCTGGTACGATGCGCTGCACAAGGATGTCGAGCCCTTGCTCGCCGTTGCGGCGCAGGCGCAGTTCGTGGACCCGCTGGCGGTGAACATCGAGGGGGCGGATTGGCGAATCCCCGGCTACCTCGAGCTCCAGACTGCGGACAGCCAGTGGCGCATCCGGGCCGCATCCCTCAAGGCCAAGGACAAGGCACGGGCATGGATCGCCCACGTGGTCCGGTGTGCCGCTGCCGCGCCGGTGGCCACGCGGCTCGTCTCGAAAGACAAGGTGCTCATGCTCGCGCCCATCGACGATGCGCTCGACATCCTCGACGTACTGGTGCAGGGCTATCGCGCGGCGCTCGCCTTCCCGCTGCCGTACTTCCTCGAGGCCGGATGCAGCTACAGCGAGAAGATCGCCAAGGGAGAGCCGGGGATGGAGGCGGCCGTGCGTGCCTATCGCGCGGAGGGTGCCTTCGGTGCGCGTGGTGATGGTATGGATCCCTACGTACAACTGCTGTGGCGGGGGCGTTCGCCGATCGAGGAGTGCGAAGAGGCGTTCACGAGCGTCTGCGATGCCTTCTGGACCCGCTTCCACGAGGTGCTGTCATGACCGCCCACTCCACGTCGCAGATGGATCGTGAGGCGCAGGCGGGTGAGCGCTTCGTGGTGGAGGAGAGCCCCTTCGCACTGGGGGTGTCGCTGGTGGAGGCGAGCGCCGGCACGGGGAAGACCTTCAACATCGCCATGAGCATCGTGCGCCTCCTGCTGGAGCACGATGCCGACGATCGTCCGCTGGTGAAGGGGATCGGCAATATCCTGGTGGTCACGTTCACCGTGGCCGCCACCGACGAACTGGTCTCCCGCATCCGCACCATTCTCCGGCAGGCGAATGAGGTGTACCACGGGCGTCCCACGTCGGCGTCCAACGCTACCCAGCAGCTGCTGCTGCGTTTGGCCAAGGGCCGGGAAACCCGTGCCCGGGAACGCGTGGCCGCCGCGCTGGCGGAGGTTGATACGCTCGCGGTGTTCACGATCCATGGCTTCTGCAAGCGGGTGCTCGAGGAGTTTGCCCTCGAGAGTGGTACCGCGTTCGGTGCGTCGCTCGTGGAGGATGACGAGCAGTTGCTGATCGATGCCATGCAGCACTGGTGGCGGCTCCGCCTCTACGACGATGAATCACTCGCCGCCTTCGCCGTCGCGAAAACGTGGGGCCCGACCAGCTTCATGGCGGAGTACCGGCTGTGGAGTCGCTTTCCGGATGTTCGCGTGGAGCCTGGTGACTCGCTCGCCGCGGTGCGCAGTGAGGTTGCCGCCCGTCTGTCGGCGTTGGCGATGCTCTGGGATACGCACGGGGCGTCCTTTCGCGCGCTTCTGAGTACCCTCGCGTGGAACAAGGGGGCGCCGTGCGCCGACGCGAGTCGGATCGCGGCTCTGGATGCGCTCGTGCGGAACGCGATGGCCGGCGACCTCGCCGCCGCCGTCGAGGTCGCCGATATGTTGAGCGTGGAAGCGTTGCAGCAGTTTGCGCGCAACATGAAGAAGGAAGAAAAGGTCGCCCGGGCAGCACTCGCCGACGTCGACGTGGCCAAGGCTGCCACGCTCCTCAAGGCAGCGATCGAGCGGCTCGTGCAGGCGATGCGGGTGGATTGCTTCGCCGCCGTCCATGCGAGGCTCGTGGCGGAGAAGCAGCGCCGCAACCTCCTCGGCTTTGACGATCTGCTCGGCCACCTGAGCCGTGTGCTCTCGGTGCAGGGGCCGCACGGACTCCTGGCGCAGGCCATCCGGTCGCAGTTCCACGCCGCGTTGATCGATGAGTTCCAGGACACCGATCTGCACCAGTTCCGGATCTTCGATACCGCGTTTCACGGGCGTCCGCTCTTTCTCATCGGCGATCCCAAGCAGGCCATCTACGCCTTCCGCGGTGCCGATGTGCACGCATACCTCGCCGCCGCCCAGACCGCGTCGCGCCGTTTCACGCTCGATCGCAATCATCGCAGCACGTCGCGCATGGTCGAGGCGGTCAACGCGGTGTTCGGACAGCGTGCACAGGCGTTCGTTGAGGACCCCATCGCC
Organism: uncultured Gemmatimonas sp.; assembly: GCA_964577455.1. Classification (GTDB taxonomy): domain Bacteria; phylum Gemmatimonadota; class Gemmatimonadetes; order Gemmatimonadales; family Gemmatimonadaceae; genus Gemmatimonas. The sequence continues at coordinate 6,447 of CAZNZG010000144.1, forward strand.
TTTCATCCGGCGCAGGCGGCAGAGAATCCCGGTCAGTCGGCGCGGCTCGAAGGCACACACGCCCTGCACTGGTTCTTCATCGGGGCCGACGAGCGGAAGGGCAAGCCACAGCCCACGTCGCACGCGCTGGCGCAGCAGCTCACCTATGCCGCGTCCATCCGCCACATGAAGGCGCAGCTCGCGGCTGGCTGGAAGCCGAAGCAGCTTGCGGTCCTCGTCCGCACCACGTCGGAAGGGGTCGACATGGCCGACCTGCTGCGTGCGGAGGGTATTCCTGCCGTGGTATCCGGCCTCGGCAACGTGCTGCAGTCTCCCGAGATGGCCGAGTTGCAGCTGGTGCTCGAGGCGATCGCGGCTCCCCGCCACGAGGCACGGGTGCGTGCCGCGCTGGCCACCTCGCTGTGGGGCGCAGACAGCGAGGCGCTGCTCCGGCTCGTACGGCCCGGCGCGGAAGGGGCGTGGGAGCAGCTGCTCAACGAGCTCTCGGCGTTGCGTGAGGTCTGGCTGGCTCGCGGTACGCTGCAGTTGCTGCAGTCGCTGTACGCTGCGCGCAACGTGCCCGCACGCTTCATGGCCTTCACCGACGGTGATCGCCGCCTGACCAATCTCCGGCACGTCACGGAGCTCGTGCATGCGGCGGCGGTTGCCGACGATCTCAACATGGACGGGGTGCTGCGCTGGATATCCACCCGCCGGGCCGACGCCACGCGCGAGCGGGAGATCGCCGAACTGCGCCTCGAGACCGATGCCGAAGCGGTGCAGATCCTCACGATCCACAAGAGCAAGGGGCTGCAGTTCGACATCGTCTACTGTCCCACCCTCTACCACACCTTCCCCCTAAAGCCCGGCACGCCGCGTCTGGTGCATGAGGCGGACGGCGTGGTGTTCGATCACGGGTCGTCGCGCTACGACGAGCGGACACAGCGCGCCAATGTGGAGCGGCTCGCCGAGGACTGCCGTCTCGTGTACGTAGCGCTCACACGCGCCCGCTTCCGCACGTACGTGGGCTGGGGTGTGGTGGGCCATCAGGACAAGGGCGCCTGGCACGCTGCGCTCAGCTATCTGCTCTGCAACGATGCCGGTCTGGATCAGTTGGACCTGCTCGAGAAACCCGCGGCGCTGGCCGCATGGTTCAAGCAGGACTACACCCGATGGGAGCCGGTCTTGCGCGACTTCGTCGCGCGCCATGCGGACCATATGGCCATGGAGGTCGTGGAAACGGTCTTTACCGGCGACGCACATGCGCCGGATGCCGTGCGCGAGGCGCCGACGATCACCGTACGTACCGTCCCCGCCGATCCCGCACCGTCGGTACGGTTCGATACCTACGGCGTGACCAGCTTCACGGGGCTCACGCACGGCGCACGGACCGCGGAGGCCGCTCGCGACGTGGACGATGCCCGCGATACCGGCGCGGCCACCCCTGCCGCGGACTTCGTGAGCCCGCGTGATCTTCCGCCATCCGACTTCCGCAGCTTCCCCGCGGGGCGACGGGCCGGCACGGTACTGCATACGCTGTTCGAAACATCAGCGTTCAACGACAGCGCCGAGGTGCTGCGGGAGCGTGTGGCGTGGCGCCTCGTGCGGACGCGCCTTGCCGCGGATGAGGGGGATCCACGGATCGAAGCGGTGGTGCGCATGATGCGTGCCGTATTCGAGGCGCCGCTCGCGCCGTGGCCCGTGCATCTCGCGCAGGTGCCGACGGCGCGGGCGCGTCACGAGTGGGAGTTCTTGCTCCCGTTCGCCGACGCCCGGCGCGCCTACATGCGGCAGCGGATCGCCGATCAGTTCGAGCGGTTCGGTGGCGAGGATGGTGCGCGCTACGCGACCCGCCTGCGTACGCTGCACCCTGGTCGTGTGCACGGGTTCCTCACCGGCTTCGTGGATCTCGTGTTCGAGCACGCCGGCCGGTGGTACGTGGTGGACTGGAAGTCGAACCAGCTCGGCGCCAATCCAGCGGCATACTCCCGTGCCGCCCTGCAGGAGGTCATGGAGTCGCATCACTACGTGCTGCAGTATCACCTGTACCTCGTGGCGCTGCACCGATACCTCTCGCTGCGTCTGCCCGACTACGACTATGACCGCCACGTGGGCGGTGCGGGCTATGCGTTCCTTCGCGGATTCGAACGGGGAGCATCCGTGAGCGGACACGGCTGGTACACCGAGCGCCCCGACCGTGCGCTCATCGAAGCCCTCAGCGCCATCATGGATCGTTCCGCAGCGGAGGGTGCGTCATGAGTGCTGCCGCGTTGTCGCCACTCGAAGTGTCACCGCTCGATCTGGCCTTCGCCCGCGCGATGGGGCGGGCCATCGACCACGTGAGTCACCCCGACGCCGCGCTCCTGTA
>CAZNZG010000145.1:0-8723 GCA_964577455.1 uncultured Gemmatimonas sp.
CGCGCCATTCGCGCCGCGCCATTCGCGCCGCGCCATTCGCGCCGCGCCATTCGCGGGTTTCCGTGAGAAGGGTCAGTCCCGCAGTTACCGCGGAAACCGGCGGGCCACACGGAAACGCGCGGATACTACCCAACCGATCGCTTATCGCTTCTTGGCCAGGATCGTCCCGCGGCAGGTGATGGCCCCGCAGTGGCAGGGAAAGCGCTTCTTGGCCGCCGGCGTGTGGCGCTCCTCGAGCATGTACGCGTAGTCGTACACCAGCTCCTCGCCTGGCTCGATGTCGTGAATCGATTCGATCCAGATGCGCCCGTTTTCAATGACGGCGTCGCAATTGGGTGCGCACGAGTGATTGAGGAAGCGGGCCTCGTTCCCGTCGACCGCCGCATCGATCACCACCTCGTCGTCGATGGCGAAGAGGTACGTGTGGTGGCGCTCCCCGGGCACATCCGGATAGCGCGCCTCTGCCTGGGCGGGGGTGAGCCGCTCGCCGGCGTACTCGATGATTCGGGTTCCTGCCGGTATGGGACGGGTCGCGAAGCCGCCGGCGCCCTGAATCGGGCTGTGTCGCACCTCGAACGGGAGGCTGGATGAGACTGACATTCCGGAATCTCACCAATCCGGCTGCGAATGTGCTACCTTTCAGGACTTCAGGAGAACACCATGACCAAAACGGACGCGCGTTCGTCTGACGCGCCGATCCGCGCGGGCACCGAGCGCGACCAGCAGGATAACGGAGCCGGATCGAACGGCTTTGCCGCACTTGGAATCGACTCGCGTATCGCTGACGCCCTCTCGGCCCTCGGCTACGAAGAACCCACGCCCGTGCAGCGGGCGTCCATTCCCTCATTGCTGTCCGGACGCGACGTGCTCGCGCAGGCGGCCACGGGTACCGGCAAGACGGCAGCGTTTTCGCTGCCGCTGCTCACGCGCATCGGCGCCGGCCACAAGGCCGACGGCGGCGCCCCGTCGGTGCTCATTCTCGTTCCCACGCGTGAACTCGCCATGCAGGTGGCCGAAGCGGTCCACCGCTACGGCAAGCCGCTGGGGCTCCACGCGCTCGCCGTGTACGGCGGCGCCAGCATGGAGCTCCAGATCCGCGCGCTCAAGCGCGGCGTGGACGTGGTGATCGCCACCCCCGGGCGTGCGCTCGACCATATCAAGCGCAACACGCTCCGCCTTGGTACGCTGCAGGCGGTGGTGCTCGACGAAGCCGACGAAATGCTCGACATGGGCTTCGCCGACGAACTCGAGGCCATTCTCGACGCGACGCCCGAGGGCAAGCAGACGGCGCTCTTTTCGGCCACGCTGCCGCCGCGCATCGCCGGCATCGCGCGCAAGTATCTGCGCAATCCGGAGCATGTGACCGTCGAACGCGAAGTCGTCGCCGAAGGCGAGACGGCGCGTGTGCGTCAGGTGGCGTACATCGTGTCGCGCGCCCACAAGATGCCCGCCCTCGCACGTGTGCTCGACATCGAGCAGCCCACGAGCGCGATCGTCTACTGCCGCACGCGCACCGAGGTGGACGAGCTCAGTGAAACGCTCACCGCGCGCGGGTTGCGGGCCGAGTCGTTGCACGGCGGGCTGTCGCAGGACCAGCGTGATCGCGTGATGCAGAAGTTCCGCGCCAAGAAGGTGGACCTGCTCATCGCCACCGACGTGGCGGCTCGTGGCCTCGACGTGAAGCACGTGAGCCACGTGGTGAACTTCGACGTGCCCGCCGATGCGGAAACGTACGTGCACCGCATCGGGCGCACGGGTCGCGCGGGTCGTGAGGGCGTGGCGATCACGCTCGCAGAACCGCGCGAAAGCCGTTTGCTGCGCAACATCGAGCGGCAGACGAGCCAGAAGATCGAGATGGCGCAGGTGCCCACCGTGGCCGACCTGCGTGCGCACCGTCAGGAACTGGTGAAGGCCACCCTGCGCGAAGCGCTCGTGGAGGGAAATCTCGAAAGCTTCCGCGGCATGGTGGAGTCACTGGCCGGCGAATACGACCTGATGGACGTGGCGGCGGCCGCCGTGAAGCTGGTGGCGGCACGTCACGACGGCGAAGAGGCGGAGATCCCGGCGGTCACGCCGCGCGAACCGCGCGAGCGGTTCGACCGTGGAGATCGCGCGGGCGGTGAACGCTTCTCGCGTGATCGCCCCGAGCGCAGCGCCGGCGGCGATCGTGCGGAGCGTGGTGACAAGCGCGCGCCGCGCGAGGGTCCTGCGGGCAAGGGGAAGAAGGCACGTCGTGAGACCGCCTGGACCCCGGCTACGCTCTGGATCGGTGCGGGACGCAAGCTCAAGATGCGCCCGGGCGATCTCGTGGGCGCCATCGCGAACGAAGCGGGGCTCGACTCGAGTCACATCGGCGCGATCCAGATCGCCGATAACTTCAGCACGGTCGACGTGCCGGAAGCGATGGCGGACGAAGTGATCTCGGCGCTCAAGAACACGAAAATCAAGGGATTGAGAGTGCAGGTCCGCCGCGATCGCATGCGCTGATCAGAGTTGAGCGCTGCGTGCGTCAGAGTTGATGCGTGAGGCGGAAAGGTCAGGCGGGATAGCGGTGAGGCGGAATAACGCAGACAGTGAGCAGTGAACCTACGTGGGTTCAACTCTCAGCCTCTGCGTTATTCCGCCTCACCGCTATCCCGGCTGAATTCTCGGCCTCACCCGGTCAATGCTCTCGCTCACCGCTCGGCTCTCACCGCTCGAGCAACTGCTCCGGTTCGCCCGCGTCCAGCTGCGCGTGTCCCCGCTTCGCCATCGCCAGCGTGCCTGCGGCCGAGCTCGCGCTGAGGAGTGTGCTGGCCGTGATCACGCCCGTGGCGAGCAGCCACGTGGGGATGCGTTCGGTTGGGGTTCCGATCAGAAAGGGCACAGTGCCCACGATCGCGCCGGCCAGCGCTCCCCACGCCCCCACCCGGGCGACGGTGAGCTCCTCGAGCCGACGGTGACGGCCAGCCACGGCGAGCACGAGAGAGAACAGCACGCCGCCAAGGAACCCCGGGTATCCGGTGATGAGTGCCCAGGGTTCGTCCATGGAACCATCGGGGTCGACCGCGACGCTCAGCAGGACGCCTACGGGGGCCCAGACGATGAACCAGAGCCCCCCGGTAACCAGCGCAGCACGGAATCGACGTAACCAGAGCATCGGGGTGAGCGTCTGAGGACGGAACGTAAAGCATCATCTTCGCATTCTGAACTTTGTATTGAAAAGTACTTGACGCAAGTCGGTGCTGCGTCGATACTCCATCCGGCATGACCCTCCCCGCATCCCGTCCACCGGCTCTTCATGACCGCGCCATCCAGGATCTGTCGTTCATTCGGCGGACCATGGAGGGGGCGGCCGCGTTTACCGACGTACCCGGCTGGGGGGTGGTAGGCATGGGGACGCTCGGCCTCGCCGCAGCCGTGGTGGCCGACGTGCAGCCTACGGTCGAGCGCTGGCTCACGGTCTGGATGGGCACGGCGCCCGTGGCCACCATCCTTGGCGGCGTGGCCATGGTGGCCAAGATGCGGCGCCGCGTGCGCGACGACGGGCCGTTCACCCTGAGCATGCCCGCCCGCAAGTTTCTGCTCGGCTTCTGGCCCGCGATCTTTGCCGGCGCCGTCCTCACTCTCGCCCTCATCGATCCGTTTACCCCCGGCATCGACGCGCGGATGGCAGAACGGGTGCTGCCCGGGCTCTGGCTGCTGCTCTACGGCGTGGGCGTGACCACGGCGGGTGCCCACTCCATTCGCGCGGTGCCGCTCATGGGCGCCGGGTTTCTCGTGGTGGGCGTGCTCGCGCTCCTGCTCCCGTTCGTCAACGGCAATCTCATGATGGGCCTCGGCTTCGGCGTGTTGCAGATCATCTTCGGCGCGCGCATCGCGAGGCGTCATGGCGGCTAAGCGACGGAACAGCGCCGCCCGCACCACGGAGCCGCATGGCACCGAGGTGCTGCCGGTGTCTCCATCCCCTGCCTCGAGGGAGCGTACGACCTTGACCGCCGTCACCGGTGATCCGGCGTTACCGATCGCGCTCGACCGGCTCATTCACGAGCGGGTGCGTCTCGCCATCGTGAGCGCGCTCGCGGTGCACGAGTCGCTCACCTTCAACGAGCTCAAGGCACTGCTCGAGACCTCCGACGGCAACGTGTCGGTGCATGCGCGCAAGCTCGAGGACGCCGGCTACGTGACCTGCACGAAGGGGTTCGACGGCCGCGTGCCGCGGACCGAGTATCGACTCACCGCCGACGGGCGCACGGCGCTCGAACGGTATCTGGCCCATATGGAAGCATTGATTCGGCGCGTGGGAGGCGCTGCGGAATGAGCATGCAGGCGAATGCGGGAGTGCCGGGAGTGCCCGGGCACCTCGCCGTGATCATGGATGGCAACGGCCGCTGGGCCGCCAAACGCGGACGTCCGCGTTGGATGGGGCACGCGCGCGGAGCGCAAACGGCGCGCGAAGTGGTCGCGCACTGCGCGCGACTTGGCGTGCAGCACCTTACGCTCTACGCCTTCTCCAGCGACAACTGGAAGCGTCCGCGCGAGGAGGTGGGGTTCCTCATGGACCTCTTCGCTTCGCATCTGGACCGGCAGCTCGCCGAGTTGCGCGCGAACGGCATTCGTCTCTCCATCATCGGCCGGCGTGATCGTCTGCCGGCCACGCTCGTGGCGAAGATGGAAGACGCCGAGGCGCGAACCGCACAGTGCACGCGCATGCATCTGCGCGTGGCGATCGACTACTCCAGCAAGGCGGCGCTGCAGGAGGCCTTCGCGCGGGTCAACGCGGGCGAGGGTGAGTGGCCCGCCGATCCGCTGCTCCCCAACGTGGATCTGCTGCTGCGCACCGGTGGGGAACGCCGCCTGTCGGACTTCCTCCTGTGGGAGTGCGCGTACGCGGAACTCGCATTTCACGATGCACTCTTTCCCGATCTGACGACCGCGCATCTCGATGCGGTGTTCGCCGACTTCGCCAGTCGCGATCGCCGCTTCGGCGGCCTCAATTCGGCGCCGGCGCCGGTGGGAAGCGCGTAGCGCACGGCCGGGTGACGCGCGCTGGTTGCAGCCAGGGGGATCCGGCGCGAAGTTCGTCGGCGTCGGATCGCTCCCTGTGGTGCCGCCCCGCTCCTCCTTCCTGAGCCAGATGCGCCCCGTTCGCTCCACTCCGTTCCTGCTGTCGGCGGCCATTGGGCTGTCGATGGCCATCCCCGCGACGCTCGCTGCGCAGAGCGCTCCGCCCGTCTTCATCGACGAACTCACCTGGACCGAAATCCGCGACCGCCAGCAGGCGGGTACGCGCTCGGTCATCATCGGCACCGCCGGGCAGGAGCAGAAGGGTCCGCACATGGTCGATGGTGAGCACAAGTGGGTGCTCACGCACACGACCGAACGGATTGCCCGCGCGCTCGGTGATGCGCTCGTGGCGCCGATCGTGACCTATGTGCCGGAAGGCAGCTGGGATCCGCCGCGCGGACACATGACCAAGCCCGGCACGATCACACTCCCCGAGGATCGCTTCGTGGAGCTGCTGCTGCATGCCGCACGCTCGCTCAAGGCGGGTGGCTTCACGCAGATCATCTACATCGGTGACAGCGGCGGCAATCAGCGCGGCATGCAGAAGGCCGCCGAGCAGCTGAATGCCGAGTGGGCCGGCAGTGCCCGTGCCCTGTTCATCGGCGACTACTACACGAAGGCCGGCGAAGACATGCGCGTGATGCTGCGCGCGAAGGGCTACACCGATGACGACATCGGCAGTCACGCCGGCATGCTCGACACGTCGGAGCTGCTGTACGTACACCCCAAACTGGTGCGCAAGGAACGTCTTGCGCGGAACGGCGGTGCGCCGGACAGCGGCGTGAACGGTGATCCCACCAAGGCGAGCGCCGAGCTTGGCGCCGAGCTGCTGAAGATCAAGATCGACAACGCACTGAACCAGATTCGTACGCTGCGGAACGGAGGAGGCCGCTGATGTCGCGCTCGATGACCCAGCTCATTCGCGCGGCGGCCATCGCCGCGCTTGCCGGTGCGTCACCGCTCGCCGCGCAGGAGCGCCCCGATCCGTACGCCGCCCCGTACATGGAGTCGATGACGTGGACGGAGATCCGCGACGCCATCGCCGGCGGGAAGAAGGTGGCCATCATTCCCACCGGTGGCACCGAGCAGAACGGGCCGCACATGGTGATGGGCAAGCACAACTACATCGTGACCTTCGCCGCCGGTCTGCTTGCGCAGCGCCTCGGCAACGCACTGATCGCCCCCACGCTGCAGTATGTCCCCGAGGGCGACTACAACCGTCCCGGCTTCGGCGACAAGCCCGGGGTGATCTCGCTGCTCGAACCCGCCTACGAAAAGGTGCTCGATGCCGCGGTGCGCTCGCTCAAGGTGCACGGGTTCACCGACATCATCCTCATCGGCGACAGCGGCCCGAATCAGCGCGGGATGGCGAACACCGCGAGGGCGCTCAATGCCGAGTGGGCGGGGAGCGGCGTGCGTGTGCATGCCCTCACCGACTACTACGAGCAGGGGCGCCTCCTCATCCGCGATTACCTCAACAAGACGTATGGCTGGAGCGAGCAGGTCGTGGGCTCGCACGCCGGTACGAGCGACACGTCGCAGCTGCTGTATGTGTTCGCGCAGGGCATTCGCACCGACAAGCTCGCGCCGAACGGCGGTAGCCCCGACGCCGGGGTGCAGGGTGATCCCACCAAGGCCAGCGCGGCGATCGGCAAGATCGCGATCGACTTCAAGGTGAACGCCGCGATCGCGCAGTTTCGCGGCGCCGCCGGCAAGTAGGCCGCGCTTCACCGTCATCGGACATCATGCCACTCCCCGCACGGCCACTCGCCGACTTTCCGCGCCACGCCACCGACAAGCTCCGGTACGCCGACACCGATCGGCAGGGGCACGTGAACAACGCCACGTTCAGCACGTTTCTGGAGACGGGGCGGGTGGAAATTCTCTACGATCCTGTACGTCCCCTCGCCGATGACGGGGCTGAGTTCGTGATCGCCAGCCTGCAGTTGGAGTTTCGCGGCGAGATCCACTGGCCCGGCACGGTGACCATCGGCACCGGGGTGGCGCGCACCGGTTCGAGCTCGCTCACGCTGTCGCAGGGCGTGTACCAGAATGACCGCTGCGTGGCACTTGCCGAAACGGTGATCGTGCAGATCGATCGGGTCACACGGAAGGCGAGGCCACTGAGTGAAGCTGCGCGGGGGCGGCTGCAATCTCTGGCGATCCGGCCGTGAACCTCGTCGAGATGTACGACTATCTCGTACGCACACGGCGTGATCTGTGTGCCACGCTGGAGGCGGTGCCCGACGAGGTACTGACGCGACCACTCATCGCCGCGGATCGTTTCCGCTGCCTCAAGGACATGCTCTTTCATGTCATCGAGGTGGAGGACGGATGGGTTCAGGGCGACATCCAGCACCTCCCGCTGCTGCAGGAGCGCTACCCGCTGCTTCGGGAGAGTCCTGGTGGCGCGGCGTTCGCCGATGTCCCGCTCCCGATCCTGCTGCAGTACTGGAACGATGTGGAGCAGGAAACGCAGCGATTCATCGCTTCGCTCACCGAAGCGGATCTCGAACGGGTCGTGCCGGTGGAGGATTGGCCCGAGAAGCGGCTCACTATGCGCGGCATCCTTTGGCATGTCATGCTGCACGAAGTACGGCATACCGCACAGATCGTCGTGCTGCTGCGCAACGCCGGGGTGCGACCACCCGCACTCGATCTGCTGTTCTATCTGCCGTAAGCGAACCTGCGCGGGTGGTATATGCACGAAGGGGCGTTCCGGTGCACGCCGGAACGCCCCTTCGTCCATACCACGGGTGATGCTTACGCCAGGTCGAAACGATCCGCGTTCATCACCTTGTTCCACGCGGCCACGAAGTCGTGCACGAACTTCTCGCCGCTGTCGCTCTGACCGTAGACCTCGGCCAGCGCGCGCAGTTCGGAGTGCGAGCCGAAGATCAGGTCCACGCGCGTGGCGGTGTACTTCACATCACCCGTCACGCGGTCACGGCCTTCGAACACCTCAGTCGAGCCCGCGATCGGCGCCCACACCGTGTCCATGCTGAGCAGGTTCACGAAGAAGTCGTTCGACAGCGTTTCCGGACGGTCGGTGAGCACGCCGTGCTTGGTGGCTCCGTAGTTGGCGCCAAGGGCACGCATGCCACCCACCAGCACCGTCATCTCCGGCGCCGTGAGGCCCAGCAGCTGCGCCTTGTCCACGAGCAGCTCTTCCGCCGGCTTGCGGAACACCGTCTTCTGGTAGTTGCGGAAGCCGTCGGCCTGCGGCTCGAGCACCGCGTACGAATGCGCGTCCGTCTGCTCCTGCGTCGCATCCATGCGGCCCGGCGTGAACGGCACGGTGATGTCGAAGCCCGCCTTCTTGGCTGCCGCCTCGATGGCCGCGGCACCGCCGAGCACGATGAGATCGGCGATCGACACCTTCTTGCCACCCGTGGCCGAGGCGTTGAACTCCTTCTGGATCGTCTCGTAGATGTCGAGCACGCGCGTGAGCTTCGCGGGCTGGTTCACGTCCCACTGCTTCGCGGGCTCGAGGCGGATGCGGGCACCGTTGGCGCCACCGCGGCGATCGCTGCCACGGAACGTGCTGGCCGACGACCACGCCACGTACACGAGCTGCGCGATCGGCAGGCCACTCGCGAGGATCTTGCCCTTGAGCGCGGTGATGTCGGTCGCGTCGATGACCGGGTGATCACAGGCCGGGATGGGATCCTGCCACA
>CAZNZG010000146.1:0-8694 GCA_964577455.1 uncultured Gemmatimonas sp.
CGCGGCCATTCCGCGCGACCTCGTGGAAAGCGAGATGTTCGGGCACGAGCGCGGGGCCTTCACCGGCGCCACCGATCGCCGCATCGGCCGCTTCGAGCTCGCCCACACCGGCACGCTCTTCCTCGACGAGGTCGGCGACCTCGGCGCCGAGGCACAGGCCAAGCTGCTGCGCGCCATCGAGGCGCGCGAGATCGAACGGGTGGGCGGCGGCAAGCCGATCAAGATCGACGTGCGCATCCTCGCGGCCACCAACAAGGATCTCACGAAGGCCGTGGCCGACGGATCGTTCCGGGAAGATCTGTTCTTCCGGCTCAACGTGATTCCCATGCAGCTGCCGCCGCTGCGCGATCGCCCCGGCGACCTCCCCGCGCTCGTCCGACACTTTTCGGCGCGGCACCGTTCGCGTACGGGACGCCCCCTCGTGTCGTGGCGCGACGACGCACTCGGCGCACTCAGTGCCTACCGCTGGCCCGGCAACGTGCGCGAACTCGCCAACGTGGTGGAACGGCTCGCCATCCTGCATGCCGGCAGTGAAGTCACCCGCGCCGACGTGCTGCAGGTCATCCCGGCAGCGACCCTCGGCGTGTCACCGGCAGCCACGCCATCCAATGGCATGGCGGCGGTGAGTGATCCCGCAGACGGCCTCCCGCTGAGCGACGCGCTCGATGCCTACGAACGACGCCTCATCGCCGCGGCACTCGCGCAGAGCGATGGCAACGTGGCCGAAGCCGCACGCCGTCTCCAGACCGACCGACCCAATCTGTATCGCCGCATGCGTCGCCTCGGACTGGCATCGAACGGCGAAAGCTGAGCCGCATCGAATTCAAACCTTTGACCGGATGCTGATGTCCCGTGCGCGGATGCGTGGCACTCCGACACACGACTGTCCTTCAATCGCGACGATCGCAGCGGGGCCGGACGCCCCGACCCGCACGCACACCACCGCTGCAGCAGACTACTGAACCAGTGATATTGCTTACACTTACCGCGTCCCGAGCGGCGACAGGCGCCCGCCACCCTGTAGACCGGTCAGGTGGTACGTGACCTGCCCTCCCGGGACGCGAACCTCAGCAGGAGTCACCAGATGAAGGCAGTCATGACCGCTCCCGGTCATGTGACACGCAGCGTGTCGGCATGGCCGGTCACGGTACTGATCGCACTGGCGATGCTCGCCATGGCACCGGTGCAGGAAGCCGGCGCCCAGCGCGACCGCAGCCGGCGTGTGGGCGGTGTGCCGCGCGAAGTCTCCCTCGACGCCACGCGCATCTTCAACGCGCCCGGGACCCGGCGCGTGCGCGGCGACTTAGCGCTCGCCGCCACGGACACGGTCAAGGGTGATCTCGCCGTACTGAACGGCAATCTCCGTCTGGCCGGCGTGGTGACCGGCGACGTGGTCGTGCTCAATGGCGACGCCTTCCTTGCCGATGGCGCGCGCGTGGAGCGCAACCTCACCGTGCTGGGCGGCACGTTGGAGGCGCCCGACCGCCCCGTCGTGACAGGGGAGATCCGCGTCTGGAGCGCACGCTATCGCTACCAGGAGGACAGTGACACCCTCATCGCGGAAACCGACCTCCTCACCCGCTTCTCGCAGTGGGTGCGCGAGGACGACGAGGGGAACACGCAGAGCCAGCTGTTCGTGACCACGGCACACACGTACAACCGTGTGGAGGGGCTGCCGATCATCATCGGCCCCCGCTTCCGTGCCCGCAATGGCAACACACGCGTACGCGCCGAGCTGTTCGGCATCGTCCGCACTGGTGACGGCCTTGCCTGGCGCGACGAGAACCTCGGCCATCGCGCGCTCTTCGAAGTGCGGCAGGGCAACAGCCGTGGTGTCGCGGTGGGTGCCCGCCACTTCGACGAAGTGGACGCCATGGAGAAGTGGCAGCTCACCGACGCCGAGGTGGGGCTCAACACCTTCATCTTTTCGCGCGACTACCGCGACTATTGGGAGCGGCATGGTGCGGAGGGCTACGTGACGCTCTTCGCGGGGCGCGGCAGCGAGCTCCGCGCCTCGTTCGGTGAGGAACGCTGGAACGCGCGGCGCGCGCGTGGCGTGTGGCGCCTCAACGACGAGATCGCGCTGCGGAACAACCCGCGGGGCGACGAGGGGGTCATGCGCCTGTTCACGCTGAGCGGCACGTTCGACACGCGCACGAACGTGAAGCATCCGCGGGCCGGGTGGTATCTGCGCGGCGAATACGAGCGTGGCAGCAGCAGCGAGTTCTCCCCCACTGGTTCGATCACCCTGGGGGGTCGCCCGGTCGTCGCGACCACGAGCAGTATCGCGGACCGTTCACTCGTCTACGGGCGCATGTTGTTGGACCTCCGGCGCTACAACCGCCTCGGTCCCAACGCACAGCTCAACTTTCGGACCGTCCTCGGCGGCTGGGTGCACGGCGATCCGCTGCCCACGCAGCGACGGTTCGCCGTGAGCGGCATCGATGCACTTCCCGGGTTCGATTTCCGCCGCTCACTCGCCCCCAACGACGTGGGCACCTGCGCCACCGGTGACGCCGCAGCCTACGCGGCGCTGGGGCGCCCCGCGCAGTGCGAGCGCATGGCGCTGCTGCAGGTGGAGTGGAAGGGAGACTTCCGCATCAATCTCTTCGGCGACGATGACGACGATGACGACCGCCGCTGGCGCCTCGGGCGTGACAACGCCGATGGTACGTGGGTCGTGTTCGCGAACAGCGGCCGTGGCTGGCTGATCGACTATCCGCGCCCGACCGGCCCGCGCTCCGCCGAAGTGATTGCAGCAGACCCGCTCCGCTTCGGCCGCAATAGGGTGCCCGACCTCGGCACCTGGCGCACCGACATCGGCGGTGGCTTCGACTTCGGCAACTTCGGCGTCTACGTGGCGCAGGCCGTTTCGCAGAGCGGTCTCAAGCCCAACGTGTACGTGCGCCTCGGCCGTCGCTTCTGATCCGGCGCGTTCACATGCCCCTCCGCCGCCTGATCGCCTGGTGCATCGCACTGCTGCTCGCCGTGAGCAGCAGTCGCGTGGCGCAGGCACAGGCGCGACCGGAGATCGATATCCGCGTGACCCCCCAGTCGTACCCTCCGCTGGTGGCCGTGCGCAACGTGCTGCTGGAGCGCGAGTTCGACGAACTGCTGCGCAACGGATTTCCGGCACGGTTGCACGTGCGCGCCGAGATCTGGACGGTGGGGCGGTATTTCGACGACGTCCGTGGCCGCGCCGAATGGGACGTGATCGTCCAGTACAACGTGCTCGAAAAGAGCTACGAGGTGGCACGCCTCATGGGCGATCGCGTGACGCCGTTGGGGAGCTACGTGCGCTTCGCCGACGCGCGCGCAGCGAGCGAGCTGCCGTTCCTACCCGCGTTGCCCACCCCGCGTCGCGGGCAGAAGGGGTACGTGCTGGTGCAAGCCGAATTGCAGACACTCGAGGTGAGCGATCTCGACGAAGTGGCACGCTGGCTCCGTGGTGAAGCACAGCCGGCCGTACGCGGCAAACGCAGCCCCGCCAGCGCCCTCACCCGCGGCGTGCGCACGCTCGCGTCGAGGATTCTCGGCGGGGAAGTGCGGCGGCTGGAGGCGCGGAGTACGACGATGGTGTTCTAGCTGCCGCTCACTGGAGACGGAAAACTGTCACTGGAGACTGAAAACTGTCACTGGAGACTGAAAACTGTCACTGGCAACTGAAAACTCCCCACGGCGCACGGGAATCCCGTGACCGGCGGGGAGTTTTCAGTTTTCAGTTTTCAGTTGTCAGTGACAGTCGTCAGCCGTCAGTTCGTTATCCCACTGTTCTCGATCTTCTCCAGCTCCCGCAGCGTGTCCTCTCCGTAGAAGGTCCGGATGTACTGGGCCTGGATGGGAGTGAGGCGGCGCACCGCCCACGAGAGATGCACGAAGTGCGGCTCCACGGGCGTATGCAGCGGCTGCATGCCGATCTCGGTGGGCATGCGGTTCGCCTTGCGCGTGTTGCAGGAGCTGCAGGCGGTCACCACGTTGGACCACTCGTTGGTGCCACCGCGCGACATGGGAATGAGGTGATCCCGTGTGAGCGACTCACGTGGTTTGAGCTCGTTCGCCTTGCGCCCGCAGTACTGGCACTGGTAGTCGTCGCGCGCGAAGAGGAACGTGTTGGTGACCTGGCGGCGGAAGCGCCGCGGTACGTGCACGTAGCGCGTGAGACGGATCACCGCGGGCCGCGGGAACGCCTGACGCTCGGAGCGCACCGGCGTGTGCTGATCAGCCTCCACGATCTCCGCCTTGCCGTCGATGACCAGACGCAGGGCGCGCCGCAGCGGCACCATGGTGAGGGGTTCGTACGACGCATTCAGTGCGAGACATCCGGCAATCACGCCCTACCCTCCGCTGAATCGTGAAAGACCACACGGGACCGTGGTATGTTCGTGCTACGTTCGTGCTACCCCTGACGCCAAACAAAATCCCCGCTGATGCGCCGACACGGAGTCGGCCTGCATACAGCGGGGAAGATGGGTGCGTCAGATGCGCTGGACCCTGGAGGCGACGACAGGCCGCCCGCTCGCCCTGCGGGTACTGCAACTCCTGAAGACGGCCAGCTCGTCACGGGTGCGCATATCGAAGCATATCACGGGTGCCCTCGCCGCCGCCACTCCCTGAGACGGGCACCGGTCACGCTGATCCGTTCGTGCCAGATCGGATCGTCGGGAAGGACCGCGCCATTCCGGACCAGCACCCGCCCGGCCACCGCCACGAGCGCGGCCTGCGCCCGGCCGGCGAGCGCGTGGACCAGGACCACCGCGGGATCGTGCACGGGCTGCACCTCGGGGGCGTCGAGCGCGAAGGCCACCAGGTCGGCCGCCTTCCCGCGTTCGAGCGTCCCGATCGTATCCTGAAGACCGAGACTCGCCGCACTCCCCGCCGTGGCCAGGCGGAGCGCGTCGTGTGCCGTGAGTGAATCGGGCACGCCGGAGCGGATGGCGTGAAAGAGCGTGGCCTGACGCGCTTCGTCCAACAGATGCATGCGATCGTTGCTCGCCACCGAATCGCTGCCGAGCCCCACGGGGATGGCGCGCGCCAGCATGCGGTCGAGTGGCGCGATCCCCTGCCCCAGCTTGGCGTTGCTGATGGGGCAGTGCACGATCGTGGCGCCATGCCCGGCGATCCGCGCCAGATCGTCATCATCGGCGCGGATGACGTGAATGAGCAGCGGACGCGCGGCCAGCACGCCGGTCGCCTCGAGCAGCGCGATCGGTGAGCGGGCCTGCGCCGCCACGGCAATGCCCCGTGCGCGCAGACGATCGGCGAATGAGCCCTCGCCGTCGCATACGAACGCCGTCTCCGCGGCGCTTTCCGCCACGTGTACCGCCATGGGCAGCTGTTCGGCACGGACGTACTCCGCCGTGGCGCGGAAAAGTGGTGCCGACACCGTATAGGGCGCGTGCGGTGAGACGCCGGTCCGCACCAGCTCCGTGTCATCGGCGCGGAGCGTCGTCACCCGTGCCTGCAGCCCCGCCAGTGAGTCGCGGCACTGCGCCGGATCGGGACCGAACACTTCCACGTATCCGATGCCCCGCACCCCCATCTCGCGCATGGCGGGGATCGGCAGGGTGGAATCGGTGCAGTCGGCAAAGGTGGTGATCCCGTGCCGGAGCCCCTCCACGATGCCGAGGCGCGCACTGTCCAGCAGGTCCTGCTCGGAGAGCAGGTCTCGCCGCACGACGGTGAGCGTGCGCAGCCAGCTGCCGAACTCCAGCCCCTCGAGAAAGCCCCGCAGGACCGTGAGCTCGAGGTGCGAGTGCGCATTCACGAGCCCCGGCATGAGCGCGGCATGCCCCAGGGCTTCCGTTCGCAGGTTCGCGTCCGCCTGAGTCGGGAAGTCTGCCGCGCGCCCCACCCACTCGATGCGATCGCCTTCCACGAGCACCGCGCCGTATTCGATCGGCGCGGCGCTGATGGGCAGCACCCAGTCGGCGGTGTAGAGCGTGCGAGGCGCGCGGTGGGGCACGAGGTGAACGGACCGGTCGGCGAACGCCTTACTGCGGCGGCAGGCGGAACGGATTGGCCGTGTCGCGCTTCACCATCGCGCGCGCACTGTCCGATCCGAACGGCGAGGGACCCGGTGCATCGCTGCACGTCTTCGTGGGTTCGTACCCCTGCACGAAGAACTCCGTGGCGATGTTGCCCGTGCAGCTGCTGTTGGCAAGGCGACCGGTGGCGAGATCGATCTCGCGTACCACCACGCCGTCGGGGCGCGGCCAATCGGGCGGCTGCGGCTTGCGGCGATAGACCTCGGTCATGAACGCAGCCCACGCGGGCACCGCGAGCTCGCCGCCCTGCGCGTTGGCCTTGATCTTCTGCGGCTTGTCGAAGCCCATCCACACGCCGGCCACGAGGTCGGCGGTGTAGCCGATGAACCACACGTCGGCGCCGTCGTTGGTGGTACCGGTCTTGCCGCCGGCGGGCACGCGGAACCCGCTGCTCCACACCCGCGCACCGGTCCCGCGAATCACCACGTCCTTCATCATGTTCACCATGAGCCACGACTCTTCGGGCGAGAGCACGGCCTCGCGCACGAGGTCCGGCTTCCACACCACCTTCCCCTGCGCATTCTCGACCTTGCTGATGCTGTGCGGCGTGGTGCGCAGCCCGAGATTGGCGAACACCGAGTAGGCGCCGATCATCTGCAGCGGATAGGTGTCGGCCGACCCGATGAAGATCGACGGATACGGCGGAATGGGCGTGGTGATGCCGAACCGGCGCGCCATCGAGATCACGGCGTCGCTTCCCACGGCCAGCCCCGTGCGGATCGCCGCGAGGTTGCGCGACTGATACAGCGCCTTCCGCATGGGCATCTCGCCCTGGAACTTCATGTCGTAGTTCTGCGGCGTCCACGTTTCGCCGCTCACCTGATCGAGCGAGATGGGTGAGTCGTCCACCACCTGCGCAGGACCGAAGCCTTCGTGCACCGCCGCCGCGTACACGATCGGCTTGAACGTGCTGCCCGGCTGCCGCAGCGCCTGCGTGGCGCGGTTGAACTTGCTGTCGCCGTAGTCGCGGCCACCCACCATGGCGCGCACGGCGCCGGTGCGCGGATCCACCGCCACGAAGGCACCCTGCAGATACGGGGTGTTGGCGGCGCCGCGCTCCCCCCCTTCGGCACTGCGCGCGAGGTACGCTTCGTAGGTGAGATGCTTGAACGGGCCATGACGACCGTTCTCGATCGCCTGCAGCTGATTCTCCAGGGCGCGTTCGGCGGCGGTCTGCATGTCCACGTCGAGCGTGGTGTACACCTTGAGCCCTTCGTCGTAGAGCCGCTTGCCGAAGTGCTGCTCGAGCTCCTGTCGCACCCATTCCACGAAGTACGGCGCCACGTCGCCCGACTCGGTGCGCTCGGCGAGCTGGAGCGGATAGGCCTTGGCCAGCGAGGCGTCTTCGTTGGTGATGGCACCCCCGCGGCGCATCAGCTCGAGCACCGTGTTGCGGCGCAGGATGGCGCGGTCGGCGAAGCGGCGCGGGTTGTAGCGCTCGGGCCCCTTCAGCAGCCCCGCCAGCACCGCGGCCTCGGCCACCGTCACGTCGCGTACCGATTTGCCGAAATAGCGCTGCGACGCCGTCTCCACACCGTAGGCGCCGTTGCCGAGGTACACCTGGTTGAGGTAGAGCTCGAGGATCTTGTCCTTGCTATACCGGCGTTCGATCGCACGGGCCACGCGCGCTTCCTTGATCTTGCGCAGCAGCGTCTTCTCGCGCGAAATGCGGTCCGAAAACACGTTGCGGGCCAGCTGCATGGTGATCGTGCTGAAGCCCTGCACGTAGCTGCCCGCCTTCACATTGCGGGCGAGCGCACCGAAGATGCGGAAGTAATCGATGCCGTCGTGCGAGTAGAAGCGCTTGTCTTCGGTGATGATGACCGCGTCGCGGACGTGCTTCGGAATGTCCTTGAGCGTGATCAGCGTGCGACGCTCGAGCCCGAGCTCGGTGATGAAGCGGCCATCGGCCGCATAGACCTTGCTAGTCTGGCGCGGCACGTAGGCCTCGAGCGAGGCGATCGAGGGGCAGCGGCCGTCGCGACAAATCACGGCCCAGGCCCCCGCGAGGGTGCCGGCGCCCAATGCACCGCCGAAAATCCCGAGAATCAGTAGCCATCCCACCCAGGGACGGCGAATCAGGCCGGAAAGGAATGCCATAACCCGTTGAAGCTACACCTCAGACGAGGGATCGGTACCGGTCGCCGGTCCGTGTATCTTGAAGGCATGTCCGAGCTCACCAATCCCCCCGCTCCACTCGCGGAACTCGCCTGGCGCGAGCTCCTCAACCAACACACCGAAGGGTTGCCCGCGGCGTTTCAGGCCGGCCCGGTGACCGCGTACGTGGGGTTCGACCCCACCGCGTCGAGCCTGCACGTGGGCAACCTCATCCCCATCATGGGACTGGTGCACCTCCAGCGCGCCGGGCACTGGCCCATTGCGCGGGTGGGCGGCGGGACGGGCATGATCGGCGATCCCAGTGGCCGCAGCAGTGAGCGCAACCTGCAGGACCTCGACACGATCCGCGAGAACGCCGAGGCGATCCGCCTGCAGCTCGCCAAGTTCCTCGACTTCGAGGGGCCGAGCGCGGCCAAGCTGGTCAACAATGCCGACTGGCTGTGCTCGGTGTCGCTGATCGACTTCCTGCGCGACACGGGGAAGCACTTCTCCGTGAACTACATGATGGCGAAGGACTCGGTGAAGAGCCGTC
>CAZNZG010000147.1:0-8657 GCA_964577455.1 uncultured Gemmatimonas sp.
GCCCGGCGCGATCTGCTGCTCGGCGCGCGGCGGCTCGGTGATCTGCCGCTGCGCATCGCTCAGGTTGCGCTTGAACTCGTTGATGCCCTTGCCGAGGGAGCCGGCGATCTCCGGGATGCGCTTCGCCCCGAAAAGGAGAAGCACGATCACCAGAATGATCATGATCTCCATGAAACCGAAATTCTGTAGACCCATGGGAAACGCTCCTAGAAGAGGGACCGCGCGATCAGGTATGCGATCAGGACCCCGAGCAGGCTCAACAGGGAGACATCGAGGGCGACCGGTCCGACGGCAAACTTCAATATAATCAGGTCCACGGGAAGTGGGCCGATGGCGGGAGTCACGCCGGTGGTAAGGAACTCCTTGACGGCGCCGGCGGGGAGGAAACGTCGGGCGACCTGCGTGAGCAGCCCTCCGCTGACGAACCCGGACGCAAGCACCAGCAGATGAAACACCGGCCGGTGCTTCGACGGTCCCTTGGCCATTACCAGCGACGCTCCACGACGTAGCCGATGGCGTCCATCAGCGACGACTTGGACGGGCCTTCGGGGAGCTCGGAGAGTGCTTCCTCGGCCTCGCGTGAGTACTGGTCGGCGCGCCGGCGCGCGTACTCGAGGCCACCGTGGTCGTGGACGATCGTCACGACTTCGGCAATGGCCTCGTCGTCGGGCTCCGGCGAGGCGAACAGCGCATCCACGCGCTTACGCGCCGACTCGGGCATTTCGCGGAGAGCGGCGATCAGCGGCAGCGTGACCTTGTGTTCCTTGAGGTCGAGGCCGCTGGGCTTTCCGGTCATCTCCTGCTGTTCGGTGTAATCGAGGAGATCATCGGCCACCTGAAACGCCATGCCGAGCCGCTCGCCATACCGTGCGAGCGCCTGCCGATAGCGGGGAGCGCCGCACTGAGCGCCCACATCGCACGCCGCCATGAACAGTGCGGCGGTTTTGGCACGGATGAGCGTTTCGTAGTCCGATTCGCTGAACGCGAGGGCGTCGTATTGCGCGAGCTGACGAATCTCCCCGATGGTCATGTCGTTCGAGGCGAACGTGATGGCCCGCATGGCCTCCAGGTCGCCGATCGTCACGAGCTCCCGCAGGGCGCGCAGATACAGGTAGTCGCCCATGATCACCGACACCTGATGGCTGAACAACGCATTCAGCGTTGGCATGCCGCGCCGGAGTACGGAGTGGTCCACGGCATCGTCGTGAACCAGCGTGGCGAGATGAATGAGTTCGATGATGGCCGCGAAGCTGATCGCCTTGCGAGGCGACTCCCCCTCGACGCTGCTGGACAGCAACAGGAGCGTGGGGCGGAACAGCTTCCCCTTCATGCCCATCAGGTGCCCCTGCACATCCTGCACAAGGGGAACGTCGGCCGATACGATGCGCCACAGCTCCTCTCCGACGGCCGTCAGATCGGCGCGGACAGGGGCTTGGATATCACGCAAGGCAGCAGCCAGCGCGGACGGAGTCCGCGTGGAGAGCGTCATCGTGGTGCCTGCTCGAGAGCCGCCAGACGGGCGGCTACGTCACGGAAGTTGATGTCGGTCGCGTACACGCGCTGATAATAGCTACGGGCCTCATCCCTGCGCTGCAGGGCCTCACAGGAATATGCGAGGAGATAGAGGACACCGACACGCTGGTCGTCGTCCAGCCCGGGCTCGTGGAGGGCCCGGGACAGTACGGTGGCGGCGACCTGGTGCCGTCCCTGCTCCACGAAACATTGCCCCAATGCCTCGTAAGCCGGTAGTCGGTGCGTGCGACTTCTCAGAGCTTTCTGGAATTCCGCGATCGCATCGTCGAGAAGCCCCATTTCCTTGTATGCCACCCCAAGGTCGTAATGGCTCTCGAAATCGTCCTCGCCGAGTGAACGCGCGACCCCCTCCTTGAAGTGCCGAAGCAGTGCATCGAAGTCGGCCTGCTCGTCCCCACTGATGGCGGGTTCACGCATGCGCATGCGTGTGTCGGCCGGCTTGCCGTCGTCCTGCAACCAGTCGGCGAGATCCACGAACTCGTCGTCTGGCCGAGGGGTTGGCGGCGGCGGCGGGGGGGGCGGAGCGGCGGCTCCGAGCGCGGCCCGCGCGCGGTCGTCGTACGGATCGATCTCCAAGACCCGGGCATAGACGGCCCGCGCGCGGCCCTCTTCGCCCATGCGCACCAGCGCGTCGGCAAGATCGAGATACGCGAAGCGCAGCCGCTGCTGATCCTGAGCGCGGACGGCCAGCTCCACCCGCTTCTGGTGGTACGGCACCCGGTCGGGACTGACATGCACGAGCTCATCGGCGATATCGGAGGCGGCCACAAACTCGCCGTCCTGAACGAGCCCCTGCTGCGCCGTCTCCAGCTCCGCCAACGCGGCATCCCGTTCGCCGGCCTCGAATAGGGCCTCCGCCAGCCGCCGACGCAGCAGCCAGTTGCGCGGCATGCGCGCGACGGCGGCGCGGAGCGAATCGCGACGCGACGCCGCCACATTGGTGGCGGCCTCAGCGACCGCCGCAATCGGTAGCGCGGGCGTTACGCTCACCGGACGCCCGGCGGGGGGCGTCAGGCTTTCGTCGGTTCCATCCGTGAACTCTTCGTCGGCGATCCCGTCGGCAATGTCCAGATCATCGGACAGATCGACCACTTGGTCGACCGGCCGGGTGCCAGCATCGGCGGGCGCCCCCGGCACGGTACCGGCCATGCCCTGGGTGTCGACGTCTTCCCACGCCGCGTTCTCCTGGGGTTCGGCGACGACGTCCTCGACGGGACTCGCCGCACGACCGGCAGGCGACGACGGTGGCGCGGCACTCCGCTGCCCGAGGGGCTCCACGACCGGTTCCGCGGGAACGGCGGCGATCCCGCGCGGGGTGCGGCTCGGGACCCGCGCCAGTTCAACCTGCGGCAGCACCCCGCGCAAACCGGCCTCGACGACCGCATCGTCGAGGAGCAGCGGAGGCAGTTCCCCCGGGAGGATGAAGTCGTGCGGGTCGAGGCGGAACGGCGGACGCGTCGGCGTGAGCTGTTCCTCCACCTCGTCGAGCGCATCGACGATCGAGGCGGATGGCACCTCCGGCACAGCGCCCGAATCGACCAGGAGCGCGACCACCGGCGGCACGGGGGGAGTCGCCGCCGGCATCGGGACGATGGGCGTGAGGAGCATCGGCGGTACCCGCTCCGGTCCGGCACCCCTCGCTTCGGCTTCCGCACGCGCCACCAGCTCCTGCCCAGCCGCTATGGCCTCGTCCAGCTCGGGGACGGCTTCCACGTCAATCCGCTCGATCTCGAGCGCACGCTCGTCCACGACGACCTCATCGAACACGCCCCCATCAAAGGGGAGCATCTGGGTCGAAATGGCTTTGGCCACGGACGGATCCGCCGCGGCATTGTCGAAGTCCTCGATCTCCACGTCATCCAGATGCACCGCGTCCAACTCGCCCTCGGGCGGCAGGATCCAGGTAACGTCCTTCGTGTGGAACGACGGATCGACAATCTGCGCCGGGGAGATCTGCTCGTCGGGAGTAAATCCGTCGAGACGCGCGCCACCGCCATGATCGATAAACTCCCCGTTGGCCTCGAGTCCATCGATGGGCGCGACCAGCGCCGTCCCGTCGATGGCAGGTGGCCGCTCGACGCCGAGGGAATCGGTCGTGCGCTCGGGAAGGACGGGGGCCGGCCGCTCAGAGACGACTGGCGCCGCGACCGGGCTATCGACCGGCACGGCGACATGCTCCGCCGTATCGATCAGCGGCAATTCGACCGATGGCGTCGGCGTGCGCGGCGCCGAAGGGACGGCGGGCGGCGCGACCGGCGTCGGCACGCGCGTGGAGCGCGCCGGCGTGCGCCGCGTGGCCTCGCCATAGTCAACGTCGAGGAAGATCAGGTCCGGCGACTTCCGCTCACGAATCGCGATGCTGTCCACGGGCGTCGCCTGGCGCTCGGAGCGGAGCGGAGTGCGCCGGCGCGGCAACTCGATGCCCGAACGCGTCGCCAGGTCGTCGACCATCGTGCGCACGTCGCTCACTTCTGGCATCAGGTCGGCGACTTCAGCCAAGGCCCGGATCCCCTCCTCGATCCGCCCGTCCTGCTGCATGCGCGTGGCGTACTCGAGGAAGTTGCGCGTGGCGTCACCCCGGAGCCCTTTGCGTGCCGAGATGCGGCCGAGGGTGAAGTACACGTTGGCGCGCCCCGGCGCGTTGCGCAGAATCTTGTTGCAGAGCGCGATCGCGTTGTTGAACAGCCCGGAGGTGGCGTAGTGCTCGACGGCGCGTTCGTAATACGTGATGGCGTCCGGGACGCGTCCCTGCCGCAAGGCGAGGTCGCCGACCTTGTTGAACAGCGCCACATCCACGTCTTCGCCCGCCGCCTCGCTTTCCTCGATCGCCTTCACGTAGGACGTGATGGCGCGATCGATCTGCTTCAGCTGCTCGAACTCAGCCGCCTTCTTTCGGTGCTTCGCGGCGTTGGACATGAATTCGAGACCGGCTCCCGTTCGGCGAGGGGTGACACACTGCAACTGGGCGGCGAGCGCCGCATTCCGCGCAACCGGATGGCTGCCAATGGCTATCTACGGCTCAGGGCGTCCCATGACAAGCGTGGCCGCCGCTCCACGAGCCAGTACAGAGACGCGTGCCGAACCGGTAAGGCAACGCCGGAGCACGGGGGGACCCGAGCACGGGGACCCGAGCACGGGGACCCGCGGGGACGCCCCCAGTGGGTTCCGAAAGGGGGACGCTCCTGCCCCGCCACCGCCGCTGGCCCTGGCGGACATCAACGAGGCGTCCGGATGGCCCCCGCGCCGCGCGTGCCCCACGGGATCCGAGGTCAGGACTCCGTGGGCGTGACCGTGGCCATGACGTCGCGCACCCGGGAGGCCAACCGCAGCGGAGCCTGCGCCTCACCACGGCAGGCGTAAAAACAGGCGTTGCAGTCGATCGGCTCGTACCCGCGATAGGACTCCCACGGCCCGTCCGGCTTGAAGTCCGGACACCGACGCACCTGACCCTGCGGATCGATGTGAATCGTGGTCGACCCGCTGCGGCACGGCTCGGTCATCTCGCCACGCACATAGCGAGGGATCTGCTCGAGATAATAGTCCGAATTGGTGATCACGCCGGCGCGCTTGCGCTTGAACGCGAGCAGGGCATCCACCACGCGCTGGACTTCGCTCGGATTCACATCCTGCAGCAGGTGCTCCGCATTGCCGTTCTTCAGCGCCGTATAGACGGAGAAGTTCACGCCGCCGCCCAACGCCGCCGCCTTCTCCACGATCGGCATGATCTGATCGAGGTTGTCGTTCTTGATGACCGTATTGAACCGTACGCCGCCGATCCCCGCCCGGCGCATGCGGGGAACCAGATCGAGGATCTTGTCGGTCAACCCGGGGATGCCTCGCGCCTGATCATGCCGACCGTCGAGATAGTCGAGCGAGATGTTGAACTGATCCACCCCGGCATCCCACAACGACTGGGCCCGCTCGAGCGAGAGCATCCCCGCATGCGTGATGAGCTGCACGTATGTGTAGCGCACAGCGCCCCGAACCGACCGTACGATGTCCTCGAGATCGCGACGCAGCGTGGGCTCGCCCCCGGTAAAGGTGACGAGCATCGGATTGAAGTGGGCGGCGATGCGGGCGAAGTCCGCCCACTCACGCTGCTTCTCGCTTGCCGGCGTCTGCCAGTAGTCGCAGAACCCGCAGCGCGCATTGCACCGCATGGTCACTTCGAAGTTCAGCAGTACGGGACGACGTCGCATGCGCAGCCACGCATACTTCGCGAGAAAGATCGGCACGTGATACGGCCGGTACCGACTGGACAGCATCAGCAGCCTCTACGGTGGTGGACCGACTCAGAAGTTGGTCGACCGGAAAGTCTGCCGGTCGTAGTTGAACTTGAGGTCGGGTTGAGCCTTCAGGGCAATGAAGAAATTGAAGGCGAAGTTACCGCTTTGCGTCTGCGAGAAGGAGAACACGGCGTTCCAGTCGTGAAGCTGGCGCTGCAAGCCGATTTGCTGACTCGCGAACCGGGCACGCTCCACGTCGTACTGTGTGGTCCACTGGGCCGACCAGTTGCGTGTGATCCCGAACGACATGTTGGCGTTCAGGCTCTGCACCGGCGGCTGACGGACGAAGGGCGCCCCGATGGAACTCTGCCCGGTGCCGAGTCCCGTGGGGGGCGTGTTCTGCGCGTTCAGAAAGCACTGCTCGTACGCGGCAATGCCCTGCACGCGAAACGGTTCGCACAGCTTGGTGGGGTCGTTGTCGATCACGAGGCCGTTGCCTCGCGGGGCCCGCTGCCGCGCCGCGTTGTACTGCACGCTGAGATTCCATCCCTGCGACGCATCCGGGAGCGCCATCTGCAGGCCGCGCATCGCCCCACCACCCGCCGCGTTCATCTGGCGGTTCTGTCGCGTGATGTTGTCCTGCGAGGCGTTGCGCGGGACCTCGGTCGAGAGGCTGTCGGCGATGTTCACGTTGCGTCCGAGCAGCTTGGCGACGAACGCGAACAGCCCGGACTTGCTGTTGAGCGAGAACGTCACGCCCATGTCCGTCCGAAACGGATCGAAGGTCGCCGTATCCGACGCCGGATCACCCTGGAACAGGTCCCATGACGTACGGAAATCGAGGCCGGGCAGCAGGTCGGTTCGCCCGTTGATCGAGAAGGTCCGATCGGTAAATCCGTTGCCGGTACTGTCGGCACGCACGAAGTCGTAGCTGAGTGACGAGAAGTTGAGCGACAGCAGCTTGATCTTGCGCGCCTGCGCCTCATCGCCGGAGTCGGATGGCGCGCGCAGTTTGGCTTCGAGGTTGGTGGCGAGTGCCAGCGTGACGCGGTTCTGCGCCAGCGCTCCCAGATACCCCACACGCGTACGACCAATCGCCTGCAGATACTCATCGCTCACGGATGCGGCCGGAGAGTAACTGTAGCTCACGGCCGGCGTGATCGAGTGCCGAAGCTTGGAGACCGGCCCCAGCCCTGGGAGCATCGCGTACAAGGTGGGCGAGGCATTGATCGCGTAATTCAGGCGCTTCGACTGCGACACCCACTTGCCGCCACTGCGCTCCGTCCGCACGAACAACCCTCCGGCATCCACATTCTGGACGGAGACGCTCGGCGAGACGTTCCAGGTGCCCTGGAAGAAGCGCGGCAGATTGAACGACGTATTCCAGTCCACGTTCGTCTCGAACGTCCGTGCAAACACGCGGATGGTGCGCTGCGATGTGTCGCGCACCCCGAGGATCTCACGCTGCTCGGGATAGTCGCGGAACTGTTCGGTGACCGTGAAGGAGTTCTGCCACTGAAAATCCCACAGCTTGATCGGCGTATCGAAGCCGAACTGCATGTTGCGACGGCTCGCGTTGAAGCGCGCGCTGTCGACGCCGCCACCGGCGCGTCGGTTGTAGACGAAGGGGAACTGCAGTCCCTGGTCAATGCGACTCGACCCCGACACGGCGAGACGCAGCGAGGGAGTCCAGGCCACCGGCCCTGCCTCGAGCGTTCCCGTCGTCACGTTCAGTTGCGGGAAGTCCATGTCCACCTGGGGCCGGCCCGGGTATTGCACACGGGATCCACCCACGTTGATGGACGCGGGGCCGATCTTGGTCTGATAGTTGAGCTGCGATCGGATCGTGGCGTTGGCCGCGATCGGATTGATCGTCGTGTTGCGCTGAATCTGGGTGTTCTGCACCCAGTTCAGGCGCGCCGTGAGCTTGGTGTTGCGAGAAAAGTCCTGATTGTGATTCCAGGTCCAGGACGTGTTCTTGGTGCCGTTGTTGAGCGCCATGTACGACACCGCCATCTCGCCACTCACGAAACGATCGAGCCAGCGATACCGGAGGTCGGCGTTGCTGCGCAGAAAACCGGGGTCGATGCTCGAGGTACGCGCCCCAGAGCGCCAGTCGAGGGACGCCTCGGCGTTCATGTAATCATTGATCGCGAAGAAGTACCCGATGTTCTGCACACTGCGCCGGTACGCGGGACTGTTGCGGAACAGTTCCGCCACACCGAAGTTGGGCGTGAGCATCCCGCTGCGGCGCCCGGACCGAACGTCCTGGAAGAAAAAGGGAATCCAGAACACCGGGACCTCGCCGATGTAGAGCACACCCGGACGTGCCACCATCACGTTTTGCGACACGAACTTCATGTCGCGCGTCGTGAAGTGAAAATGCGGTTCGGCGTGATCGCAGTAGGTGAAGGACCCGTTCTTCGCGAACACGATGTGCCGACCGCTCACGAGCGTATCGGAGATGATGGTGCTTTGCTTCGCCGTGAGGAACAGCCGCTGGCCGCTGACCACCGACGTGGAGAATGCGCCGGTGACGCCCTGCCGCGATTCCAGATCGTACTCGATCCGACCATTGGCCACGAAGTCGTCGGCGTCCTGTGCCTCGGGATCGCGCAACAGTACCGTATCCCCGGTGGCGACGACCTTCTTGGTGGAATCATTGTAGATGATCGAGTCCCCCACGAGCATCGTCTGCTCGCGCTGGACCGCCGAGGGCTTCCCCTTGAGGATCAGCAGCCTCGTGAGCGCGTCGAACTTCACCGTGTCACCCTGATACTGCACCTTGCGATACCCCTCCTTGTCGAGGAGCACGCGCATCGCTGAATCGGGGGCGGTCCATTCGTACACGCGAAGCTCTTTCGACAACGCGCGCGTACTGTCCTGCTCACCACGCTT
>CAZNZG010000148.1:0-8613 GCA_964577455.1 uncultured Gemmatimonas sp.
ATCGAGGCTCGCCTTCTTCTTGAGGATCGCGATGCGGTGTTCGAGGTCGGGCGAATCCACGTTCGCCACCATCCCCCACTCGAACCGTGACACGAGGCGCGACTCGAGGCCGGGGATTTCCTTGGGCGGGCGATCGGAGGTGAGGACGATCTGCCGACCGGCTTCATAGATGGCGTTGAAGGTGTGGAAGAATTCCTCCTGGGTGGATTCCTTCCCCTTCAGAAACTGGACATCGTCGACGAGGAGCAGGTCGATCTCCCGGAAGCGGCGGCGGAAATCCCCCATCTGCCCGGTTTGGATCGCACTGATGAACTCGTTGGTGAACTGCTCAGTCCCCACGTACGCGATGCGGAGGGCGGGGTTCTTGCGCAGCTGCTCGTGGGCGATGCCCTGCATGAGGTGCGTTTTCCCGAGCCCGGTCTCCCCATAGATGAAGAGCGGGTTGTACACCTTGCCCGGCGCCTGAGCCGCGGCCTGGGCGGCGGCGGCGGCGACGTCGTTCGACTTCCCGATGACGAACTGGTCGAAGGTGTACCTTGGGTTGAGTGGCGTAGAAATGCGCGATTGCTGCTGCACAGGTGGCGCGACAATCGGCGCGGGTGGCGGCGCCACGAACATGTCCATCTGGACCCGGCCGGCGCGCTCTTCGTTGACCTTGAAGCGCACCTTCATGGGGTGGCCGAGGGCAACGGGGGCGAAGGTGGCCAGCAGATCGGCGTGCTTGGACTCGTTCCAGTCGGCCGAGAACTGGTCGGGGGCGCCGACCATGAGCGTGTCGCCTTCGACGACGATGGCGTCGGTGGGCTCGAGCCATGTGCGATACGTCTGCTCGGGGAGCACCTGGCGCGCGCGCTGGCGCAGGCGGTCCCAGATCTCGGCAGGCGAAAGCGACATTGGCGATGTGAGCGGTAGCGGCGGGAGTGGACTCGGGGCAGCGAACGTACCCGGTCGACTGTGGATAAGTCAATTGGTCGACCGTGTGTGAGTGGAGGGGTGACGGGCGGGCCGATACGTGTTGGCAAGCAAGTGGAAATCGCAGTGGGCAACTCGTTGTGCGGGGCCACTTTGGACGCGAGTGGCGCGGTGCGCTGACCCTTGACCGAGCGCCCGTGGGCGGGTACATTGCGAGGCTCGCTGTCAAAGTTACTTCGCTATTCCTTTCGCTTCGATAAGAGTTCGCCATGGGCAAGCCCACCTATCGTCCGCGCAACACGCGTCGCATCCGCAAGCACGGCTTCCGTGCGCGCATGGAGACGAAGTGGGGCCGTGAAGTTCTCGCTCGCCGCCGCAAGAAGGGGCGTAAGCGTCTCACCGTACAGCTCCCGTCGAAGTACGCGGGCGCCTGATTCCCGAGCGTTCCCGCGTCAGCAGCGTCTGACGCGCGGAACCGAGCTCGAACGGGTCCGTCACGAAGGGAAGCGAGTGCGCACCGCGTCTTTGGACGTGCGCGCCACCGCTTCCCTTCAGGCGTTTCCACGGGTGGGGTTCGTGGTCCCGCGGTACAAGCACTCCGCCGTGGACCGCAACACCGTGAAACGGCGTCTGCGTGAACTCGTACGACTCCACATGCTCGATCCGCTGCAGGCGCGCCCGCCACTCGACGTGGTGATCCGTGCCTTTCCCTCGGCCTACGACCGGGACTTCGACGCGCTGCGCTCGGAGTTGCTGCAGGCGTTGAAGCGGTTGCCCTGACGCGTGCGTACCCTGCTCATCCTCGCCGTTCGCGGGTACCAGCTCGTGCTCTCGCCCATCTTCGGCGGGGCGTGCCGCTATTATCCTTCGTGCTCCGCCTATGCCATCGAGGCCCTCGAGAAGCATGGCGCATGGCGGGGGGGATGGATGGCACTCAAACGCATCGGGCGCTGTCACCCATTCCGCCCCGGCGGGTTCGACCCGGTGCCGTAGCCACGAAGCCATTTCGCGCAGTACCGGCCAGGCGTCTTGTCTGGCCCTTCGTATCTCCTACTGACTCATGGAACCACGTCGCATCGTCCTCGCCGTCGTCCTGATGGCGGCGGTCCTGATCCTGACGCCGTACCTCTTCCCGACGCCCACGCCGGCGCCGGGGACGAAGCCGGTCGCTACCGATTCGCTCGCGCGCGACACCGCGATCGCCGCCTCGACGGCCGGCGCGGCCGCGCAGACGGCCGCGGTGGGCACAATGGGTGCGCTCCCCGACTCGGCGGTCGCACCGCAGCCGATCGTGACCCCGATCGACACCGCCACCGTCACCACCAAGACCGTCGATTTCCGCACCACCAACAAGGGTGCGGCGCTGATCGGGGCGAGCCTCACGCAGTACCAGGCGCTCTCCAACGGTGGGCGTACCCGCAGCGGCACGGTCGAGCTCGCGCTCCCCAACGACAAGCTGCTCGGTTTCCGCCTCGTGGTGCCGGGTGACACGATCGACCTCGCGAAGCAGACCTTCACCACCGCGCAGTCGGAAGAAGACGGAACGTCGGTCGTGCGCTACGACGCGGCGCTGCCGGGCAAGACCGTCTCGATCAAGTACTCGTTCCTCCCCGACAGCTACCGCGTGAACGTGTCCGCGGCCGTCGCCGGTGTGCCCGAGAACAGCTACCTCCTGGTGGACCTGCCCCCCGGTTTCCGCACCTCCGAGGCGGACTCCACCGAAGACTTCAATCACCTCGCCTACGCGTACAAGCCGGAGCTCTCGGCCGCGGAAGGGATCAAGTTCAGCTCGCTCGATCCGGGTGAGCGCGAAATCGAATCGGGCCCCATCACCTGGGCCGTGGCCAAGAACAAGTACTTCATTGTCGGGGTGCTGGCGCCCAAGGGCGCGCCGGGCTTCGCCGAGGTCAACGTGACGGGCGGCCCGCGCATCGGCAAGAACGCCACCCGCGGGCAGGCGACCCTCGTGACGCCGCTCAAGGCCGGCAATGCCGCGTTCGAACTCTATGTGGGTCCGCAGGAGTTCAAGCGCCTGGTGGCACTCGGTCGCGAGTTCGAAACGTCGAACCCGTACGGCGGCTGGATCCAGGGGATCGTACAGCCGTTCGCCACGATCGTGATCCGCCTGCTGCTGTGGATGAAGGCCACGTTGGGGCTCTCGTACGGCTGGATCCTCGTGATCTTCGGTGTGGCCATCCGCATCATCCTGTGGCCGCTCAACCAGAAGGCGATGCGCAGCTCGATGATGATGCAGCGCATTCAGCCGGAGCTGCAGGCGATCCAGACGCGCTACAAGAACGACCCGCAGAAGCTTCAGCAGGCGATGATGCAGGTGTACAAGGAGCACGGCATGAGCCCCTTCAGCTCGCTCAGCGGCTGCCTGCCCATGCTGATCCCGCTGCCGGTGTTCTTCGCGCTCTTCTTCGTGTTCCAGAACACCATCGAGTTCCGTGGCGTGCCGTTCCTCTGGTTCCCCGACATCTCGGTGAAGGATCCGTACTACATCATCCCGATTCTCGTGGCGGTCACCACGCTGCTCATGTCGTGGATCGGCATGCGCGGCATGAAGGCCAACGAGCAGCAGAAGATGATGATGTACCTGATGCCGGCCATGATGCTGGTGTTCTTCTTCAGCATGGCGTCGGGGCTCAACCTGTACTATTTCATCCAGAACCTCGCGACGCTGCCGCAGCAGTGGCTGATCTCGCAGGAGCGCACGAAGGCCACGCCCATCGTGCGGGGATGACGTGGCGGTAGCAGAACGCGGCGCACGGTTGCTGCCCGGTGACGACGATACGATTGTCGCGCCGGCGACCGCACCGGGGCGCGGCGCCGTGGCACTGATCCGGATGTCGGGGGCGCGCGCCGAAACGATAGCGCGCGCCCATGGCGCATTCGGCGGTGCACACGGCGACGCTCCGGCACCGCGTGTGCAGCAGCTGTGCACACTGCGTCACCCCGACGGGTCGCCGCTCGATCAGGTGCTGGTCACGGCGTTTCCCGCCCCGCGATCGTACACCGGGGAAGATGTGGTGGAGCTGGCCACGCACGGCGGGCTCGTGTCGCCGGCAATCGTGATGGCCGCCTGCGTGGCGGCCGGTGCGCGCGAGGCGTTGCCTGGAGAGTTCACCCGGCGTGCGGTGCTCAACGGGCGCATGGACATGCTGCAGGCGGAAGCCGTGGCCGATCTGGTGGACGCACGCACACGTGCCATGCAGCAGCAGGCGTTGCAGCAGCTCGATGGCGGTCTCTCGCGCCGATTGCTCGCGTTGCGCGACGAGGTCATCCATCTCGAGGCACTGCTCGCGTACGATATCGATTTCCCGGAAGAAGACGACGGACCGATCGCGCCGGCGCGCATCGAAGCAGCGGCGCAGTCGCTGCACGCGGCGCTGCAGTCAGTGCTGCGCACCGCGCCACGCGGTGCCATGGTGCGCGATGGGGTGCTGGTGGTCATCGCCGGGCCACCGAACGCCGGCAAGTCGAGTCTCTTCAATGCGCTGCTCGGTCAGTCGCGTGCGATCGTCACGCCCATCCCAGGCACCACCCGCGACGCGATCGAGGCGATGCTGGATCGCACACCGCTCCCGCTGCGCCTGGTCGATACGGCCGGCCTGCGCGAAACGGACGACGCGGTGGAACGGCTGGGCATCGAAGTGAGCGGTCGCTATCTCGCGCAGGCCCAGGTGGTGCTCGCCTGTGGGGTGTTGGCCTCGGAGGTGCGACACACGACGCACGTGGTGTCACAGTATACGGACGCCCCGGTGATTGCCGTGCGAACCAAGGGCGATGTGCAGGGGGCCGTCGACGAGTCGCTCCCCGATCAGACCGTGGTGGTGAGCGCGGAGCGCGGCGAGGGGTTGGACGCCCTGCTCGACGCGATCGATCGTGCTGCCGCCGCTGCCCAGCCGGCGCATGACGACGTCGTGATCACGCGCGAGCGGCATCGCGTGGGACTCACGACCGCGCGCGACGAACTGGAGGCGTTTCTGTCGGCATGGTCGAGCGGGGCGCTGCCGGCACCTGTCGCAGCGGTCCATCTGCTGTCCGCACGTGAGGCTATCGCCGAGTTGATCGGCACGGTCGATACGGAGGACGTGCTCGATCGGGTGTTCCGCGACTTCTGTATCGGGAAGTAGTCCCGATGTGGTATCCGCGCGGATCGATCGTTGCGCGTCAGCTCACCACGGTGAGTCGCGGGCGTTCGGTGACCGGGTCGGCGGCGGCGGCAAGCTCGAACGCACTGGCGCGCACCGACCACGCGAAACCGCGAGCGGTGATGGCCGCCTCCACCATGCGGGCGCCGAGGAAGTAGCCGGCGCGCTCGGGGAGCACGGTCCGGTCCACGGTGCGCGCTTCGTCGCTCATACCGCCAGAGAGATAGCGGAGCCGGAGGCCGAGAGCGGCGCGCTCGAAGTCGTTGCCGGCAGCGCGGGCCAGGACCGGCTCGATCTCGCGAATGCGCGCATACTGACGGCGGGCGAAGCCGAAATACTCCCAGGCCGCGTGTCCCGGACTGACCGCACGCGAGACCTGTACCGCCAGCCCCTCGTTCACCAGCAGTTCGCGCAGCGTGGCCTGGCGCCCCGTCTCCCAGTACGAGTAGTAGCCACCGGCATCCAGCACGAGGTCGCGCATGCTGCTGCGGCTCGTGGGCGACGTATAGCGGATCACATGCGTGATCTCGTGTGACAGCCAGAGCGGGATGAGTTCGGGGTCGAGCCCCAATCCCTGCGTATCGGGGTTGGCCACCCCCGTGAAGTGCTCGAGGCAGATGAACGCTACCCCGCGGCCGTTGACGACCAGCTCCCCGGCATTGGCGGCGCCCACGCCCACCATGAGCACGATGTCGTACGGAATGTCCACATCGAGGAGCATGCGGACCTTGTCTTCCGTCTGACGCGCCAGACTCACGAGATCCGTGTTGGCGAGCAGCGCCTTCAGATCGCTGCGATCGGCGGCCACGGTGGCGCGGATCACTTCTTCGAAATGCGGTCCCGACGGCTCGAGGACGTAGTTGTCCCAGTAGGCGGTCAGGAGGTCGCGGTGGCGTTCGAAATATTCGAGGTACGCCGCAAAACGATCATCGGCGTCGAGTACGGCGAGAAAATCTGGAACGAGATTGATCAACATCAACGACCCGGAGTCGGGAAGCCGGCGCGATCGTGATAGAGTGCCTGCCGGGACAACCTCGGGCGTCCTGCCCGACCCGGATGACACGTATCGCTCGCCGAACGAAGTGCGCGAAGCACGCGATTAGTGGGACGCGGCAAGTTATCCCCGCGGCAATGTCACAACAAGGCAGGAAGTGGGTGCGATGTGGAGAACTGGACCCCACGCGTCGGCGTCCGGTTCAACTCCGCGATGTGGGGTGCCGAGACTCATCGGCAACACCGCGTCCCGAAGTGACCATGACCACGCTGCATCTCATCGAACTGACCTGTCCCGTCTGCGAGAGCGAATTCCGCTCCCAGACAGTCGTTGCCACCAATGGCTTTGGCGGCAAGCGCACCGACTTTCACGAGCGGGCCGCCGGCATGCAGCCGCTCCCGTATTTCGTCCACCTGTGCACCACCTGCGGGTATGCGGGAGTGACCCGCGACTTCGGTGATGAGGTGGCTCCGAGCGACGTGCTGAAGGAGCAGGTCTGGGGCGAGTTGGCGCCGGCGCTTCGCCATGCGCTTCCCTCCGGCTCGCTCAAGTACGAGCATGCCGCGAAGGTGGCCGAATGGCAGGGAAGCGAGCCGCGCTATCTGGCCGACCTGTTTCTGCGAGCGGCCTGGTGTTGCGTGGACGAAGGGGATACCGAGGCGGAGCGCTTCTTCCGGCGCAAGGCCGCATGGCGATTCGCCGACGCGCTGGCCGTGTACGACGGGTTTCCTCCGGACGAACGGGCAGTGATCACCTATCTGGTGGGGGAACTGTGGCGCCGTGTCGGCGACCACGATCAGGCAGAGCGCTGGTTCGACATGGTGGCCGAGGAGGTCACGGAGCCGTCAGCACAGAGTTGGGTACTCGAGGTGGCCGAACAGCAGAAGGTGGAGCCGAGAGAGTGGTTCACCTGACGGCCTGCCTCCAGCTCCCTTCCGCGTCGTGAAAAAGCGCGGGGCGGCACGTGGCCGCCCCGCGCGTGTCATTTACCGGGTGCCGAACAGCCGATCACCGGCATCGCCAAGCCCCGGGAGGATATACCCGTGCTCGTTGAGCTCACGATCCAGCGAAGCCGTGAGTATCGGCACATCCGGATGATCTTTTGCCAAGCGGGTAACGCCCTCGGGTGCCGCCACGAGGCAGAGAAAGCGGATCCGTGAGGCGCCGGCACGCTTGAGCGAGGCGACCGCCGCGGAGGCGCTGCCGCCGGTGGCGAGCATGGGATCGAGCAGCAGAAAATCGCGTTCGCTCACGTCACCCGGGATCTTGAAGTAGTAGTCTACCGGTTCGAGGGTGTCATGATCGCGGTAGAGCCCGATGTGCCCCACGCGTGCAGACGGCATGAGGCGGAGAATCCCCTCGACCATACCGAGCCCGGCGCGCAGGATGGGGACCAGCGTGAGCTTCTTTCCGCGCACGGCCCACCCGGTGGTCGTTTCGAGCGGCGTGTCGACCGATGCCGGTTCGAGCAGCAGATCGCGGGTGGCCTCGTATGCCATGAGCATGGCGATCTCGTCGACCAGCTCCTTGAACTGCTTCGTGGGCGTGGCGCGATCGCGCAGCAGCGTGAGCTTGTGACGTACCAGCGGGTGGTCTACGATGCTCAGCGAGGGATAGTCGGCACCATCATGCGAGTAGGGCATACCGGAAGCTACCGCCGGAGCCGTGTCGTTGCACGAGTACCAGTGGCACTCCCAACGGTCGTTCACCCGACTTGGTAGATTCAGACGCATGAGCCAGCCGACCTTCTCCCGCATTGCCGTCTATTGCGCCTCGAATGACGGCGCGCATCCGGGCTTTGTTGAAACCGCCCGTGCGCTGGGCACCTTGCTCGCCGAGCGCGGCGTGGCCGTGGTATATGGTGGCGGGCGCACGGGGCTGATGGGGGCGCTGGCCGACAGTGCGATGGCGGCGGGGGGAGAAGTGATCGGGGTGATGCCCCACGGTTTGGTGCAGCGCGAAGTCGCGCACCACGGCATTACCGCCCTGCACATCGTGGACTCAATGCACGACCGCAAGGCGCGCATTGCCGAGATGGCCGACGCCTTCATCACGATGCCCGGAGGCATCGGGACGCTCGAGGAATTCTTCGAAACCTGGACATGGGCACAGCTCGGGGTTCATCGGAAGCCCGTGGGGGTGCTCGACGTCCGGGGCTTCTGGGACCCCCTGTTCGTGATGCTCGATCGCCTCGAGCGGGAACAGTTCCTCCGAGGCACGCCCCGCGACTGGCTCGTCCGGTCGGAAGATCCGGCCGTACTGCTCGATCAGCTGCAGGCCTTCGAGCCGCCGCAGGTTCGCCGTTGGCTTCGGCTCGGGGACACCTGACGCGCAGCTCACGTGCAGCTGTCGGGCTGCGTCCGACGCCGATGGTCCGAACCGTCGAGTATGGTTGGCTCTCCACGCCGTTTCGAGACTACCGCGAACTCCGTGGCGCGCATCCCCCGTGGCGCCGTACGCGAGTACCTCGCCACATGCCCTCGGACATCGGAGCACTGTCATGAGTCGTGGCCACATCCTGCTTGCCGATGGTGAACGCGAGTTTCTTTC
>CAZNZG010000149.1:0-5835 GCA_964577455.1 uncultured Gemmatimonas sp.
GCCTTCTGTACGACATAAACCACATGCAGGTCAATGAGGGCGACGTCATCGCCACCATCAAGGCCAACCTTCCCTGGATCGCGCACTTTCACACAGCCGGTGTACCGGGGCGCAATGAAATCGATGGCGCCCAGGAGCTCAATTACCGAGGCATCGCGCAGTACATCGCCGGCAGCGGATACTCGGGGGTGTTCGCGCATGAGTTCATGGCCAAGCGCGACGTAGCCACCTCGCTCGCCGAGGCTGTCGAAATCTGCACCGTCTGAACGGACGTCCAGATGGATGTGCGGGAAGTGACGGAGCTCGCGGGGCACCAGCCGGTGTTCCGCGAGCTCGTGCATTTGGCGTTCCAGTCACGCCTCGGCCCCATCCACGTTGACTTCGCCTTCCATCGTGGATGGAATGGCGGATGGCGGTGCCGAGCCACGGCCAGCGGCAAACCCCCTCTGGAATTTGCCCTCCTCACCACTGACGATGGCGCACTGCTGGCGCTCCCCGTGCCGATGCCGAGGGGCTGGCAGTTGCGGGGCGTGCCCGACTCACATGGCCGCTCGTGGACGTGCGCAGAGGGCGAGTTGCCCTGCCTCGTCGTTGCCCGCCTCGCAGATGAATGAGCCGGCATCTCGGTAAGCGACGCTCATCCATGTGAAGGACTGACAGTGCCCCGGCGTGTGGGGCACGTCCTTGCGCGGCCGAACTGGTGCCCGCATACTGCGGATGCGGCGACCGCAACCGTTGCATGGCGCCCCACCGAAGACGGCGGGTCGTGCAGTCTCGCGTCGCCGAATAGCGGGACCATGATCGATACCGGGATGCATGTCATTGAGGCCGCTGCCTTTCACGAAGGCAGTGGCCTGCAGGTGGTCATTGATCGGCACGGCGTGATCCGTGCAGCCAACGCGGCATGGATGCGCTTTGCCGACCGTTTCGGTGGCGCCGCGGCAGCCTGTGGTCCGGGCGCCAGCTACTACGCCGTCTGCGAACAGGCCGCCCAGCGCGGCGACTCCACCGCCGCTGATGTGCTCGAGGCCTGTCGCGCCACGCTCCGCGATGGCGAGTTGCGGGAAATCCGTTACGCCTGTGCGCCGGTCGATGAATCGCCCGACCCATCGAGTTTCTGGTATCGCCTGCGCATCGCGAGGTTGTCGCCGGAACTCGCGCTGCTCGAACATGCCGACATCACCGACGAGCAGACCGCGCTGCAGCACGCCATGCGACACGCCTCACAGGCCGCCTTCCAGCGGCTCATCCTGCAGGCAATCGCGCAGCCGGTCATTGCCACCGATGTGCATGGCACGGTGACCTACTGGAACGCCGCCGCCGAAGAGCTGTTCGGCTATTCCGCGAGCGAGGCACTCGGACGTGCGATTCTCGATGTCACGGTCCCCGAGGCCAGCCGTACGCAGGCGGAAGAGATCATGACGACGATCTCGCGTGGCGCGCGATGGACGGGCGAGTTCTGTGTACGTGATCGCCACGGCACCCGATTTCCCGCTCGCGTGACCAATATCCCCATGGTCGACAAGAACGGCCGGATTGTCGGCATCGTGGGCGTGACCGACGACCTTCGGCCGTACTACGCGAGGGAAGCCGAGCAGCAGAAACTGCGCGAACTCGAAGCCCAGCTCCTTCAGAGCCAGAAGCTGGAGGCACTTGGCACCGTGGCCGGTGGCGTGGCCCACGAGTTCAACAACGTGCTGGCGGCGATCCTCGGCAACGCGGAAGTCCTCCGTGATACACACTCCAGAGATGCAGAGGCGCTGGCCGCCGCCGACGGTATCGTGGAAGCCACTCGGCGTGCGCGTGATGTGGTGTACGCGTTACTCGCTTTCTCCCGGCCGCAGAGCGGCGAGCGGACGGCACTCGACGCCGAGCAATGGCTGAAGTCGGCGATGCGACTTATCGAGCCCGCCGTTCCGCCCGACGTCACGTTGACGGTGTCGTTCGACGCCCCGCCCACATCCCTCCAGGGCAACGAAACGCAGCTCACGCAGGTGTTGCTCAACCTTGCCAGCAACTCGGCGCACGCCATGCGCAACCGCGACCGACGCGAACTGTCCATCCGCGCCTCACTCGACCGACTTCCTTCCGTGTCACTCGACAGGTCCGCCACGAGCGACTGGCTCGTGGTGGATGTGTCGGACACGGGCACCGGCATGGATGCGGCATTGCTCGCACGCGTGTTCGAACCATTTTTCACGACCAAGCCGGTGGGGGAAGGCTCAGGCTTGGGGCTGGCCATGGTGCACGGACTCGTCACCGCGCACGGAGGCCAGATCGCCATCGACAGCACCCCTGACGTGGGCACCAACGTGCGCATACGCCTGCCCGCCAGCGCGGTGTACGACGTTCCGGTACGCCATGAGCTCCACCCACAGCAGCTCGCCCTGTCCGGAGAGATCCTGCTCGTGGACGATGATGCGATGGTGCTGCGGGCGCTCACTCGCGTGCTCTCCAACGCGGGGCTCACGGTGATCGGCTTCACCGATCCGCACGAAGCGCTTCGGTACTTCGAGCGGCTGCCGGACGCGGGTGTGGTGAGTGCGGCA
This sequence comes from uncultured Gemmatimonas sp., assembly GCA_964577455.1. Classification (GTDB taxonomy): domain Bacteria; phylum Gemmatimonadota; class Gemmatimonadetes; order Gemmatimonadales; family Gemmatimonadaceae; genus Gemmatimonas. Next base: position 2,550 of record CAZNZG010000149.1, read on the forward strand.
GTCATCGATTACGCCATGCCCGGCATGCGCGGCGACGCCCTGGCTGTCGAGTTGGCGGCCAAGGGGCTGCGCGCCCCCGTGCTGCTGTGCACGGGAAATGCATCCGATGTCGGTCCGCAGCAGTTGCCGGTGCGGCAGGTGCTGGAGAAGCCGGTCTCCGGCGCGGAGCTGGTCGAGGCGCTGGCCGCACACACCGCGCACACGTCGCCCGGTACCTGAACCGAAGCGAGTCATGGCGGGAGCGGCAGCGAACTACTGACTTTCCAGTTGACAAGCCCAGCCCCGGGCCCCATACTACTGGAAGTTCAGTACCTCCTCCTGCCCGCACATGACTGACCTGCACTTCCCGCCCCGCGAACTGGCCGTGATGTCCGTGTTGTGGAACCTCGGCTCGGCCACGGTCGCCGAGGTCCGTGAACACCTGGACGAAGAGCTGGCCTACACCTCGGTGCTCTCGGCGCTGCAAACGCTCGAGAAGAAAGGCTACGTACGCCCCGAAGCCGAAGGGCGCGCATATCGGTATTTCCCCACCGTCGCCGCCGACAAGGCGGGGCGCAGTGCGATCAGCCGTATCAAGGAGGCCATCTTCCAGGGCTCCACCGAGCGGATGTTCGCGCAGCTCGTCTCCGACAAGAAGCTGGGGCGCGAGGAGCTCGAGCGCATGCGCCAGCTGCTCGCCGAGCGGCTGGGAGACGAGTCATGAACGGCCCGATGAGTGCTTCGATCAACGCCTCGATGCTCGCGTCCACCCTCAGCGGATGGATGGTTGGCGCGCTGCTGATCGGTACACTCTGCGCAGTGGCGGCGTGGCTCGTACACCGCCTCATGCGTGAGCTCGTGCCGGCGCGTTTCGTGTGGGGCGCGGGGATGGTCGTGGCGCTGGTCGTGGGCCTGGCGATGCCTTGGCGCGGTCGCGTCGTCGCTCCCGCGGTTGCCAACGCTATCACCATGCCCGGCACGGTGGCGACGGCCGCTTCCCCCAGCGAGCAGCAGTCGCTGCTGATGCGCGTAGCCTCGCGACTGCGCGATGGTGCGGAGGCGGCGCGCAACGGCGGGGCCGCGACCATCGGTACGCTCGTGGTAACGGTGCGGCAGATGCCGGCGCTGGTGCACTGGTTGCTTCTCTTCTCCTGGCCCGTGGCCTCGCTGGCGCTCGCCACCGTGAGTCTGTTGGGCTATCACCGGCTCCGCCATCGTGTGCGGCGTGCCGAACCCGGAGTGCTGCACGACACCTCGGTGCTCATCAGCGAGTCGATCGGGCCGGCCGTGGTCGGTGTGTACACCCCGAAGATCGTGGTACCACGATGGCTACTCACGCTCCCGGCACATGAGCAGCAGATGGTGCTGGCGCACGAATCCGAGCATCTGCGCGCCCGCGATCCGCAACTGCTGCTCGTCGCCTGCGCCGCCGTCATCTGCATGCCCTGGAACATGGCGCTCTGGTGGATGCTCGCACGCCTTCGCTTGGCGATCGAAGTGGACTGTGACGGCCGCGTGCTGGCCCGTGGTATGGCCCGCCGCCCCTATGGCGAACTGCTGCTCGCCATCTCATCGAGGCCTTCCGGCCTGCAGCTGCTCCCGCCCATTCCTGCGTTTTCCTTCCGCGTTACCCATCTCGAACGGAGACTCCGCACCATGACTGCACGCCCCAGCACCCACAGCACTCTTCGCCGCACCGGTGGCATCCTCGTGACCGCCGCCGCACTTCTTGCCGCCTGCGGCGCCGAGTTGCCCACGAGCGCCGAACTGGAGGGAATGGACGTGGCGGCGGCCACACAGCGACTCGATCGGATCGCGACCTCCGCCGAGCGCCGATTCTACATCGACGACCGGGTGGCGAGTGAGGAAGAAGCCAAGGCACTACCCGCCGAGCGCCTGGCGTCGATTCAAATCGTGAAGGAAGCGCAAGGCGTGCAGGCCGTCCGCTTGCGTACCCGCACCGCGACGGGCGATCGCGCGGTCCCCCCCGCCGGAGGCACCCCGGTGGTCTCGATGGAGATCCGGAGTATCGACAGCACATCAAGGGCGCTGCGCGTGGCCACGTCGGTCGCAGACCGTTCGGCGCGTACAGACAGCGTCGCTGGTCGTGAACTGGTCATGCGTGAGGTGGTCGCGTTCGGCAAGAATGGCACCGCCGACAGCACACGCCGCCTCACCATGTCCTCCGCGGGCGCGTCACCGAAGCCGTTTGAGGGGCTGATCATCATCGACGGGGTGAAGAGCACGGCCGCCGCGATGAACGCCATCTCGCCGAACAACATCGTGAGCGTGGAAGTGGTCAAGGGTACCGCGGGCCTGGCGAAGTACGGCGCGGACGGCGCCAAGGGCGTCGTCGTCATCACCACGAAGAAGTAACCTCTGAAATCATCGCGCGCGCTCCGTACGGAAATCAGTACGGAGCGCGCTCCACGTCGGTCTGCGCGAGCCCGTCACCGACGAACAGCAGCATCTCGCCGGTTTCGGCGGCGAGGGCATACGCGACGCACTCCCCATAGGTCAGCCCCGCCCGATGCCGTCCGCGCCCGTAGGTGCGGGCGGCTTCTCGTGCCCGGTGAGCGTGCGCTTCGGTAAAGGGCACCACCGTGACCTCGAGCTCGCGCAGCAGGGCGTCGAGTTCGAGATCGCTGCCTCCCTGTCGTTCTCCGAGCAGGATCATCGCCGCCTCCAGCACGGTGGCCGCGGACACGGCTCGGAGTGGGCTCCGCATGATGGCGGTGTGCAGGCGGCTTGCGTCCGACGTATTTCGCCAGAGCGCCACGAGGGCCGACGAGGCGAGGATCATCGGTCACCGCCGGTCGGCACGCCATGCCCGTCGTATCCCGGCAGATCCCCCGCGCCGCGTGACTCGTTACCAGAGTCGTTCCGCGGCATGGCGCGGATACGTTCCTGGATACGCTCCACACGCGCCCACGACCGCTCCACCGCCCCCAGGGAGCGCAGGCGCTCGCGGGTCAGCCGCTCACGGACCGCTCCGTGAATGGCATCGGTGATGCTTTCCCCGGTGAGCTCGGCGAGCTCACGAATGAGCCGCTCGGCGTCGGCACTCTTGATATTGATGGCCATACACAAGGAAGAAAGGGTGGCGCTACTCTTTCCTTCTACATTCTGTCCCAAATATACGGGACGACTTGACTTTTTACCGGGACATGCCGAAGCTGAATCATATGACCGCGCCACACATCCGCTCCGCGCGACTTATCAGCCTTATTCCCGCCGTCGCTACGATCCTCGTAGCGCCGGTTCTTGGAGTACTTAGCACGCGGGAGCAGGGCCGCACCGTCGCCAC
>CAZNZG010000149.1:5845-8600 GCA_964577455.1 uncultured Gemmatimonas sp.
ATGTGACGCAACCGCCGCCCCTCCCGAGACCACACGGGAGGCGGCGACCTGGTCACCAAGCCAAGGCCCCTCCCACGGAGGGGCCTTCTTCGTACCGGGAGGTTCCCATGTTCATGCCCTTCGATCGTTCGCAGCAGGCTGGCCGGCAGGGCCAGTTCACCCCGATGGCCGATGCGACCGGCACCCCGTTCGTCACGCGCATGCCAGCCGACGGCCGCCCCAGCACGGCTGAGCGCCGCGACTTCCGTGAGCAGGCCGACGGCGCGCCCTGACGCGCCCGGCTCACGGGCCGGGCGTCAGTGCCTCGCGGCCGTCTCCGTGATCTGACGCTGTGGACGCTTGTAGGGGCGGAACTCCCGCCCCCAGTCCACCCCCAGGTATTCCACCGACATGGTCTCGTCGTCCACGTGCACGACGAGGAAATGATGGGGATTGTCCTTCACCCGTTTGCCCGGCCGCACCAGATGGGTGACCTTGGCCGTCGGCGCGCCGCTCATACGGCGATAGGTGGAGAGATCGGGTTCGTCGCGATACGTGTAGATCGGGGCGCCGCCACCACCGCTCACGATCTGGTCCATCCGCTGCCACGCCCCCGTGCTGTCCCGGTACCGCTCCACCCAGTGCTCGAACAGATGTTCGTGACCCGTGAGCACGAGACGCACCCCATGCCTGCGAAACAGCGGCAGATAGCGCGTGCGCACCGCCGCCGTGGGACGCTCCACCTCAGGCCCTCCGTGCGGACCTGACGACAGCGGTGGATGATGGAAGAACACCACCACATGCCGGTACCGCGACCGATCGAGCCCCGCGAGCTGATTCGCCACCCAGGCGTACTGGACACTGTCGTCAGCGATGTTCGAATCGAAGGCCAGCACGAAGGTATTGCCGTAGCTCACGTTCCACTGCGATACGTCCCGCCCGTTCACCACCGCATCGCCACTCTGCAACACGAACGTCACCGGTGCGCTGCGCACATCCGCCGTTGCGTCCGGCATGCCGCTGCGCGGCTGCGACGACAGGACGCATGGGGCACACACCCCGAGCGTGAGTGCGATCGCACGCACGATGAATCGCGCAGCATGTGCCGTCACGAGTCGGATTGACGAGGCCATCGGTTGAACAGGCAGCGTGGTACGCGAAGGCGCAAGCGGGGGCCTCCCCACATGGCCACGTGCCTTTCCCCACACCTCGTGCCACACCGGTCTCCGCCTCCCGAAAAGAGTGGCGGGATGGAGGTACGAGCGGCATCGTTTCAAGCGACACGGAATTGACACTCCCCCGTCTTCCTCTGCCCCCACTGCCATGTCCGACGCCACCGCGTCCGGCGATACGATGTCTGCTCCGCATCGCGGCAAGCACAAGTATCCCGGCTTTCATGTCACCTGCAGCGGCAATCAGCTCGTCACCCAATACGTGGAGACGCGCATCACCGAAGGGGGCGTGTTCTATCCCATCACGCCATCCACCGAGGGCGGTGAGATCTATCAGGCGTCGTTCGCAACGGGAGAGCTGAACGTCTGGGGCCAGCAGAAGGTCGCCGCCGAGACGGAAGGGGAACATGCCGCGCAGGGCGGCGCGACCGCCTTCGCGGTCACCGGCCGCCGGACGGTGAACTTCACGTCGGGCCAGGGCATTGTGTACGCGATGGAGCAGTACTATCACGCCCCCGGCAAGCTCTCCACTATGGTGCTGCAGGTGGGCGCCCGCGCGCTCACCAAGCACGCCCTCAACGTGCACTGCGCGCACGATGACATCTACGCCGCGCTCGACACGGGGTGGATCATGCTCATGGCGCGCGACGCCCAGCAGGCGGCCGACCAGTCGATCATCCTGCGCAAGGTCTGCGAGCTCGCGCTCAACCCCGGCATGAACATCCAGGACGGTATGCTCACCACGCACTCCGAGCGCATGTATCTCGCGCCGGAAGCGGAACTGCTGCGTGAGTTCCTCGGTGCCCCCGACGACATCATCCCCTGCCCCACGCCCGCGCAGCGCGAACTCTTCGGCGCCACCCGCCGTCGTCTGCCGCAGATGATGGATCTCAAGAACCCCACGCTGCTTGGCCCGGTGCAGAATCAGGAGCACCACATGAACGGCGTGGTGGCACGACGCAACAACTTCAGCGAGCACGTGCTGCCCATGCTGAAGGCCACCTACGATGAGTTCGAGCAGCTCACTGGCCGCCGCTACGGCCTGGTGTCCACGTACAAGACCGACGACGCCGACACGGTGTTCGTGTCGCTTGGCTGCGCCGCCGAAAACATCGAGGCCGCCTGCGACTACCTGCGCGAACAGCGCAACGCGAAGGTGGGGTCGATCCACATCAACGTGATCCGCCCCTTCCCCGAAGCGGCCGTCATCGAGGCACTACGCGGCAAGCAGCGCGTGATCATCCTCGAGCGTACCGACGAAAGCCTGGCAGGCGACAATCCGCTCGCCCGCGACATCCGCGTGGCGCTCGGCAAGGCCAACGAAGCCACGCGCTACGGCGGCGAGGTCCCCACGCTCACGCCCGACGAAACACCGCGGCTGTTCCGTGGCGCCTACGGCATAGGCTCACGCGACTTCCGCCCCGAGCACATCATCGGCGCCTACGAGTTCGCCACCGGCGTCTCGGCCCGCGCCGACGGCCGCACCGCCGACGACGGCGAGACCTTCTTCGTGCTCGGCGTGCAGCACCCCTACGCGGTGATCAGCAACGACACGCCGAGCCTGCTGCCAGAGGGGGCCATCGCGGTGCGCTTCCACTCCATCG
>CAZNZG010000150.1:0-8583 GCA_964577455.1 uncultured Gemmatimonas sp.
GCAGCCGGTGCGCACCCGGACAGCGTGGATGCCTTCGTAGCGCGCACGCAGCTGGCCGAGCAGCTGGCATCGGTCACGTTCACCATGACTGGCGTGCGGGTGCGCCGCGTGGGTGGCGCGCGGGAACTGCCCAGCGGCTGGACCTTCGACGACGCGTGGCTCGGGCGTGATGGTGCGCTGGTGCAGCCGCGTTCGCCGGCACCGCGCCGCGTCGTGGTGCTGGCCAACGTGCACACCGTCATGCCGCGCGCCGTGATGGGGCTTCTGGCGACCGGTCGCGCCACGCTGGTCGCGGAAGAAGGGGTGAATGACGAGGCGCTGGTGCCCAGTGTGCGCGTGCCGATCGGTGCCGGGCTCGTGGTACGACTTCGCACCGGTGAACTGATGCACGCCGACGGCAGCAGCGGACTCATCGCGGATACGGTCGTCGCGACGCGTGGCGGGGCCACGCCGTCCGACAGCGCCCCCGCCATGCGTGCGGCCGTGTCGATGTTGCGGAGTGGTCGCCTGCTGCGCGCCTCACGCCTGGCGCGCGTGCGTCCGCGTGCCTCGCTGCCGGGCTACTACGACACGGACCCGTATCCCTATATGGGCTCGCGTGTGCTGGCTGGGGCACGCACGTGGAGCGCGATGCGCGCGCGCCATGCGCACCGCGATCTGTACGACGATGACATCGATGCGGTACTCGAGCGGGCCCTCCCACGGCTCGAGGCGGCGCGCTACGCCAGCGAGTACGCCACGGCGATGGTGAGCTTCGTGAGTTCCTTCGACGACGCGCAGGTCACACTGCGCGGGGCCACCGTGGACAGCACACGCGGCACGGCCACGGTGCCATTCCGGGTGCGCTGGGTGGATGGACACGTGGTGATCAGTGACGTGATCGCCGACTCGGTCACGCGCGCGCTGGCACTGACGGTGGGGCAGGAGATCGTGGCGGCCGACGGCTATCCTGTACCGGCGTGGATGCTGGAGCATCGTCGCAGTGTATCGGCGCCCAATGAATGGTCGCGTCAGCACCAGCTCATGGAGCTCATGGCGCGCGGTACCGCGGGCAACTCATTGTTTCGCGTACGGGATGTGACCGGGCGCGAGCGGCAGTTTCCGGTGCCGCGCAAGGCGGAGTATGCCGCGCTGCTGCCGCAGGTGGAGCGGGCACGCCAGCCGGCCACGCTGGCGCTGCCCAATGGCATCGCCTATGTGGACGTGGATCGTCTCACCGAACAGACGGTGGATGCCGAACTGCAGCGCCATCGGGGCGCCCGCGCATGGATCCTCGACCTGCGTGGCCGCATCGCCGACACGAGCCGAGTGGCGACCGCCGTGCTGCGTGCCGTGCGCACGCGCCCGGAGGCGGTGGTGGCGCGTGAACTCCACCGGTATCAGTCGGCGCCCTGTCTCGCCGAAACGTTGCGCGAGGCCACGCAGCAGTGCCCCGATGAGCGTGAGGTACGCTCGCGCGTGGTGCGTGGTGACACGGCCGGCGGATTTGCCGGGCGTCTCGTGGCGCTGGTCGACGAACGCACCAGTGGTGCCATGGAGCGGCTCGCCGCCACGCTCGAAGCCAGCACGGAACTCACCTTCATCGGCACTGCCACGGCCGGTTCGCCCGCCGAAGCGGTGAGCATTGCGCTCCCCGGTGGGCTCACGCTCGGCGTGCCCGCGGCCGAGCTGCGCCGCACCGATGGTAGTCAGTGGCAGCGCATCGGAATCACGCCGCTCATCGACGCGCGCATGACCATGCGCAGCTACCGCAGCGGCAGCGACGAAGTGATCGACCGCGCACAGCAGTGGCTCGTGCAGCAGCTCGACGGTTCGCGGCGGCGGCGGTGAGCACAGATCGCCCCTGGTGCCCGTGATGCGGTCGTTGCCGATCGACGATGCGCTCCCGGCACTGCATGCGGCGCTGCACGCCCGTTCCGTCGCGGTGCTGGAGGCGCCGCCCGGTGCCGGCAAGACCACGCGCGTGCCACTCGCGCTGCTGGAGGCGTCGTGGCTGGGCACGCAGAAGATCGTGATGCTCGAGCCGCGGCGCCTCGCGGCCCGCGCCGCCGCGCAGTACATGGCGCGCACGCTCGGCGAACAGGTGGGTGGGACCGTGGGCTATCGCGTGCGCGGCGAAACGCGAGTGAGCAGAGGGACGCGTATCGAAGTGGTGACCGAGGGGGTGCTGGCGCGGCTGCTCTCGGCCGACGCCACGCTCGACGGCTACGGCGCGGTGCTCTTCGACGAGTTTCACGAGCGGTCGCTGCATGCGGACCTCGGGCTCGCCCTCGTGCTCGAAACCCAGCAGCAGCTGCGCGACGACCTGCGCGTACTGGTCATGTCGGCCACGCTCGACGGCGATGCCGTGGCGCAGCTGATCGCTGATGGTATGGGAGCGGCGCCGGTCGTGCGCAGCAGTGGCCGCATGTTCCCGATCACCACGCATCATCGCGCGCCGCGCAGCGACGAGCGCATGGAGGCGGCCACTGGTCGCATCGTGCGCGACGCACTCGCCGAGTGCGAGGGAGACGTGCTGGTGTTCCTGCCGGGGATGGGTGAGCAGCGCCGCACGGCGGAACGCCTCGCCGGGAGCGTACCGCCCAACGTGGACGTGTACGTGCTGCACGGCAGCATGCCCCTCGCGGAGCAGGACGCAGCGCTCGCCCCCGCGCCACCGGGGCGCCGCAAGGTGGTGCTGAGCACGAGCGTGGCGGAAACGAGCCTCACGGTCGAAGGCGTGCGCGTGGTGGTGGATGCCGGGTGGTCTCGTATTCCACGCTACGACGCGGTGGCGGGGTTCACGCGCCTGCATACGGTACGTGTGAGTCGAGCTTCCGCCGACCAGCGGCGCGGGCGTGCCGGGCGTACGGCACCGGGCACATGCTACCGGTTGTGGGATGTGCACGAAGAGCACGGCTTTCTCGCTGCTTCTCGCCCCGAGATCATCGACGCCGATCTGTCGAGTCTTGCGTTGGAGCTTGCCGATGCCGGCATTGCCGATCCCACACAGCTCCGCTGGCTCGACGTACCGCGCCCTGGCCCCTTCGTACAGGCGCGCCAGTTGCTCACACAACTCGGTGCACTCGATGCACATGGGCGCATCACGCCGCACGGCAAGCGCATGGCATCACTGCCGCTGCAACCGCGGCTCGCGCATCTCGTGCTGGTTGCGCAGGAGCGCTCCCAGCTCCCGCTGGGCGCAGCGATCGCCTCGCTGCTCGAGGAGCGCGATGTGGTGCGCGGTGAAGGCGTCGGTAGCACGCCTGCCGACCTGCGGTTGCGCACGGAGCTGCTGCAGCGCGGTGGCGACGGCGGCGCGCTCTCCATGTACGGCGCACGTGCCGATCGCGACGCCGTGCGCCGTGTGAAGCAGAGCGCCGAGGATCTCGTGCGCCGCATCGACAGCAGCGCGCGCATGCAGCCGTGGGAGGATGCCGAGACGGGAATCCTGCTTGCCCTTGCCTTCCCGGATCGCGTGGCGCAGCGCCGAGCCGGTGCCGAGCCGCGCTATCTGCTGCGCAACGGCAGCGGCGCCGTGCTTCCCAAGGGCGACAGCCTGCACGATGCGCCGTATCTCGCCGTGGCCGAACTCGAAGGGCAGCCACCGGAGTACCGTATCGCCCGCGCGGCACCGCTCACGCTCGAGGAGATTCGCGCCGACTTCGGCGACCAGATCGTGCGCGAATCCGTCGTGGCGTGGGACGAGCGCACCCGCAGTGTAAAAGCGGTGGAGCGCACCATGCTGGGCGCGATCACGCTGGAGGAGAAGCCGCAGCGCGATCCCGATGCCGAGCTGGTGCGCGCGGCGCTGTTGGACCAACTGGCACGGATGGGCGTGAGTGCGTGGCCATGGCGCGAGGGCGCGCAGCGGTTGCGTGAGCGGTTGGCGTTCGTGCACCACCACGATGCGTCGTGGCCCGAGGTGAGCGAGGAGGCACTCGTGGCATCACTCCCCGAATGGTTGGGCCCCTTTCTCGACGGGGTGCGCACGTGGGGGCAGCTGGAGCAGGTCGACTGGCACGAGGCGCTGGCCGGGGTGGTGCCGTGGAACCAGCGCGCCGCACTCGACCGCCTCGCCCCCACGCATCTCGACGTGCCGAGCGGTTCGCGCATCGCGATCGACTACAGCGAACCCGCGGCGCCGGTGCTGGCGGTGAAGCTGCAGGAGGTGTTCGGCTGGACCGCCACCCCGATGCTGTTCGACGGGCGCGTGCCGGTCACGCTGCACCTGCTGTCTCCCGCGCAGCGGCCGGTACAGGTCACGCGTGATCTCGCGGGGTTCTGGAAGCACAGCTACTTCGAGGTGCGCAAGGAGCTGCGCGGGCGGTACCCACGGCATCCGTGGCCGGATGATCCGCTCACGGCGGAGGCCACGCGGAGAGCGAAGCCGAGGGGCACGTAACGTCCAAGAGCACAGCAGAGGCGGAAAGGCAGTGGAGGCAGCGGAGAACCGATCAAGTCTCTGCTGCCTCCACTGCCTTTCTGCCTCTGCTGTCCTCCTGGACGTTCCGCGCGTTACGCGAACGCCCCCGGCAATGCCGCCACGAACTGCTTCATTTCGTCGGGCGTACCGATCGACACGCGGCACCAGTCGGTGTAGGGCGGGAAAGCGCGGCCGATCACGAAGCCCTTGGTGAGGAAGTACTTCTGCATCCGCTCCACGGGGCGGCCCGCCTGGAAGAACACGAAGTTCGTCTGTGACGGCGCGGCCGTCTTGCCGAGCTTCTTGAGCGCGTCGAGCAGCATCGTGCGCCCTTCGGTGTTCTTCGCCTTCACGAACGCCTGATACTCGGTGTCGAGCAGTGACGCGTTGGCGGAGACGAGACCGAATACGTTCGGGTCACCGGTCACGTACTGCTGCAGCTTCTGGATGATGTCGGGGCGCGCGACCGCGAAGCCGCAGCGCAGGCCGGCGAGGCCGTGGATTTTGCTGGCGGTGCGTGACACGATGATGGGCTGCCCCTTGAGCACGAGGTCCACCATCGACTTGTATCCCGGCACGTCCACGAAGTCATAGTAGGCTTCGTCGACGATGACCGTGGTGCGACGCGCCGAGTTGGTGACGAACTCGCGCAGTGCCTGATCGTCGGCGAGGTTCGACGTGGGGTTGTTGGGGTTGCACACGAACACGAGCTTCGTGTTGCCGTTGATCTTCTGCTCCATCTGGTAGAGGTCGTGATCCAGACGGTGGTCGAGCGGCACCTTGTGCACGGTGGCACCGAGCGTTTCGCCCCAGCGCGGCAGGTCTTCGAAGGTGGGCCAGGGCGCCACGATCTCGCCGCCGTGCATGTTGTACGCGAGTGCGAGAATCGAGAGCACTTCGCTCGAGCCCTGCGTGACGAGCACATGATCGGCGGGCACTCCCACATGCTTCGCGAAGGTTTCGCGGATCTCTTCGCGAATGGGCGGCATGTACCAGGTGTGTTGCGCCCAGCTCCCCATGAGCGCGTCCTTCGCCTTCGGCGACATGCCGAAGGGGTTCTCGTTGAAGTTGAGGCGGATGGGACCGGCCGCGCGCCGCGCCGAGGTCACGTCGCGCTCCATCTGGTCGAGCATGGTGGCATACGACACGCCGCCGCCCAGTACGCGTGACATCTCCGACGCGGGCAGGAGCCCGGGGAGCGCCACACTGGCGCCGAGTCCGAGGCCGGTTGTGCGAAGCCATTGACGACGGGACACGGAGCTCACGGGCACCTCGACGTGACGAAAGGTTGGAGAGGGGGACGACGGGCATAATCGACACCCGGATTGTCCGCTTCGCCAGCAGACGCGGCTATCTTGCGCGCCATGTCCTGGCAACGCTGGCTGGTCACGGCTCTCTCGTTCGCGCTCATGTTCGGCACCTCCGCGTGGGTGGTGTCGAGCCACTGGCCGAGCACGGGCATGCCGTGGCTTGAGTGGCCCGTACATGCGGCGGCGCTGGCCACGGTGACGGCGGAGATCTGTACCCGCGCCTTCAAGATCCAGGCGTCGGCGCGCGCCTGTGGCATCCCATTGCGTTTCGGTACGGCCCTGCGCGTGTGCCTTGCGGGCGATTTTGCTGCCGCCATCACACCGGCGCGTTCGGGGGCGGAGCCGTCGCGCTTCCTGGTGCTGGCGGAGAGTGGCACGAGTGCGGCCGGGCGTGTGCTGGTGCTCTTTCTCGAGCTTTTTCTCGAGATGTGGTCGCTGGTGCTGGTGTGCACGGTGCTGGCGATCGCCTTCCGGGGGCGTGGTGCGAGTGTGAGTGGGTTGCTGGCGTTGGTGGGTGGGTACAGCACGTTGGTTCTTGGTGTCGGGGCGATCGGCTGGTTCCTCTCACGGCGCAATGCCAACGGGCCAGTGCCGTCGTGGGCGCGGCGTGTCGGCATGGAGAGCGGCCGCTGGCGCGCGGTGCAGCGCACGCTGCGCTCCCTGCGCGGGGCGGTGGATTCCCTTCGGCACGCGAATCCGTTGCGCATGGGGCTCGCCTTCGGCGGTTCCGTGCTGCATGTGCTGTTCAAGGTGGCCACGCTGCCGCTGCTCGTGTATCTCGCCGATCCGTCGTTCCCGGTGAGCATGGACACGCTGGCGCCGCTGGTGCTGTGGCCGCTGGCGCTGTTTTACGGTGGCGTGGTGGTGCCGGCCCCGGGGGGCGGCGGCTTCATCGAGGGGGCGTTCGCCGCCACGCTCGCCGATGCCATCCCCCCGGGAATCTTCGCTGCGTCGTTGCTGTGGTGGCGCTTCTATACGTTTTATCTCTATATCCTGATCGGTGGACTCGCGGCTGGCGATGCCGCGTTGCGGGCGTTGCGCCCGCGTTCCGGCGTCGAGGCAGACGCCGAGGGCGAGGCCGATCAGCCGTCTGCCGCCGGCGCCGCCATGCGCGCCAAGGACCGTCGTTGAGCCCAACCTCCGGTACCGCTGCCGCTCCCACCGTTCCGCGATGGCAGCTGGTTGGCGGCTTCCTGATCATCTACGTGGTGTGGGGCTCCACGTATCTGGCGATCAAGTGGGGGGTGCAGACGATCCCGCCCTTCTTCATGGGGGCGGTGCGCTTTCTGCTGGCGGGGTCGGCGCTGTACGCGTGGACGCGGCTGCGCGGCGCCGCGGCGCCCACCCGCCGGGAGTGGCGGGATTCGGCGATCGTGGGGGCGCTGCTGCTATTCGTGGGGAACGGCGCCGTGAGCTGGGCGAGCCAGCGGGTGAGCTCGGGGCTCACGTCGGTCCTGGTGGCGACGGTGCCGCTGTGGTTGGTGCTGTGCGAGGCCTACCAAGGCAAGCGGCCGCGGGCGATGCAGGTGGTGGGGGTGGCGATCGGGCTGGTGGGGGTGGCGCTGCTGGTGCTCCCCGCCGGCGGCGCGGCCGGCGCGCGGGTCACGGCGGTCGACCCGATCGGCGCGGTGGTGCTGGCGCTGGGGTCGCTGTCGTGGACGGTGGGGTCGCTCTACTCGCGGACGGCGAAACAGGCCACGCCGGCGGGGCTCGCGATCGCGATGCAGATGCTGACGGGGGGCGTGCTGCTGTCGATGCTGTCGCTGAGCATGGGCGAGTGGGGGCGAGTGCACCCGAGCGAGGTGTCACTAACGAGTGTCATGTCGCTACTCTATCTGATCACCTTCGGATCACTGATTGGGTTCAGTACGTATATGTGGCTGCTCAAGGTGGCCAGCCCCGCCGCCGTGGGGACCTACGCCTACGTGAATCCGGTGGTGGCGGTGCTGCTGGGGGTGCTGCTGGGCGGGGAGCGACTGCCCCGCTTGGCGTGGGTGGCGATGACGGTGATCGTGGGCGGCGTGGCGCTGGTGAGCCTCGTGGACGCGCGGCGGCGGGCAGCGGCGGGGTGAGGAAGGCCCGCGGTCGGCCTGCGTGCCGGTCGCTGTGTCGAAACCACCCGGTCGGGGCGCCGTGAATCCTGCCGGCGCGGGCACCGTACGGAGGAGCGTCCTCAATCCTCAGGGAGTCTGCAGGTGCGCACACACATCAAGGTCGTCGGTCTCGTCAACCTGCTCTACAGCGCGCTGGGCATGCTGGCCGCGCTGGGGGTGCTCTTCGCCAGCATCTTCGGATCGATCGCCACACTCAACCCGATCGCGATGCTGGTGGGCACGGTAACGGGGGCGATCGCGGCGTCGGTCATGGGGGTGTTCAGCCTCTTCGGGCTCATCGCGGGTTTCGCACTGCTCAATCATCAGAACTGGGCGCGCTACGTGATTCTGGTGGTGTCGGCGTTCCGGCTGTTCAAGTGGCCGTGGGGCACGGCGTTCGGGGCGTACTCGATCTGGGTGCTCACGCATGAGGAGACGCGGCGGGAGTTCTCGCTGCACAGCTGAGCTGAGCGGGGCGCCGCTTTTTCCTTTGGGTTTGGGTCAGGGTTTGGGTCCGGGGGGTGGGTCGGGACTGCCACGACGGTCGGGGGACCTGCCACGGCGGTCTGGAGTTTTGGTCGCGGTACGGCCACCGCGGTCGGGGCCCTGCCACAACGGTCGGGGTACCGCCACGGCGGTCGGAGTCTCAAACCGGTCTTGGTTTGGGCGCTGGTCAGCCCCCGACCGCGCCAGCGAAGCGCCGCGACCCCGATCCCAACACCCGACCGTCGGGATACCCCGACCGTTGTGGCAGGGCCCCGCCTGCGGTGGCCGT
>CAZNZG010000151.1:0-1565 GCA_964577455.1 uncultured Gemmatimonas sp.
CCCTTGTCATCAAAGGGGGCGCAGCCCCCTACCTCACGAGCGGAGCGATGATCTCCGCAAACGCCGTCCGCGCCCGGTTCAGTCGCGACTTCACCGTGCCAAGGTTCACACCGGTGATCTCGGCGATCTCCTCGTACGACTTCCCCTCCAGCTCACGCAGCACGAACACCTCGCGGTGGTGCGCCGGCAGCTGCCCCACGCTCTGCTCCACCATCTCCCGCAGGTGACGCTTGCGGAACAGGTCGTCGGGACGCGTGTGCATGTCCTCGAACTGGAGCGGACGCTCCTCGTCCTCGAACTTGGCCTTGATGGTTTGGAACAGAACCAATGGGTTGCGCGACCGGTTGCGCAGCTCGTTCTTTGCCAGGTTGCTGGCGATCGTATAGATCCACGTGCTGAACTTCTTCGAACGGTCGAAGCGCCCGATGTGGCGATACACGCGGATGAACACTTCCTGCACCAGATCTTCGGCGCGGTCACGGTCACCGATCGTCCGGTACACGAAGTTCAGGAGCCGGCCCTGGTAGCGGTCCACCAGCTCCTCGAACGCGCGTTCCTCGCCACCAAGGAACGCTGAGACCACATCCCCATCCTCGAGCGTGCGCAGGTGCTCACGCACCGGCACGGCGGGGGTATTGGTGGCGGTCAGCTTCGTGCGAGCCAGTTCGGCCATGGAGCGAGCCCTCCTCACAACGGTGACATGGGGTCTCCCCCACGGCGCACCAGCCAGATGTGGCCGGACGATCCGGCATACCATGCTGGCGCGCTCAGACCCTACAAGTGCAGATGCCGTGCCGGATGGAACCAAATGGAACCTTCCGTTGCAAATCCTTACAGAACAACACTTTGCCGTTCTGTGGCCGCTGTCACCGTGGAGAGAATGTCCGCTCGGGCGTCCCTTTTCCGACTATATCTGTCCGGAAAAGAGGACATCAATTGCGTCAATTAGGCTCAGCCAATCCGGAATCCTGCCGCATACAGCAGGGCGAGCGCCGTTTTGGCGTCCGTGATTTCCCCCTGCTGTACCATGGTCAGCGCCCGCGACAGCTTCGTGGGCACCAGCTCCATGAACTCGTCAGCCTCCCGCTTCGCCTCTCCTGGCACGAGCCCCGTGGCCAGGAAGAGGTGGATCTTCTCGTCCGTGAATCCGGGGGTCGTGTACATGGTGAACAGATGTTCGACACGCTCGGCCGAGTATCCGGTTTCCTCGTGCAGTTCGCGACGGGCGCAGTCGGACGGCGTCTCCCCCGGGTCGAGACGCCCGGCGGGGATCTCGTACAGGAAGCCGTCTGCCGCGTACCGGTACTGACGGATCAGCAGCACCTCCGGGTCGTCCCCCTCGCCCAGCAGCGGCACCACAGCGCTTGCCCCGGGGTGCCGGATCATCTCCAGCGTTCCCACCGATCCGTCCGGAAAGCGGACCTGGTCGAGATCGACCGAGATGATTCGCCCGTGGTACACGCGCTCGCCCCCCGCCTTCCCCAGAGGAGGCAACCCGTCCTGCGTGCCGCTGCCGTCGCTCACCGCTTCACCCGTGTCGCGTGCCGTTCCGCCACATGCTTGTG
>CAZNZG010000151.1:1665-8583 GCA_964577455.1 uncultured Gemmatimonas sp.
CTGCCGTCGCTCACCGCTTCACCCGTGTCGCGTGCCGTTCCGCCACATGCTTGTGAGACGGACCGGCCGCCTGCTTGCTGCGGGACGACTTGGCCCGAGTCGGCTTGGCCGGCTTCTTCACGTCGTTCCCCGCCAGCCAGGCACGGATCGTCTCTTTGAGGTAACGGGGCACCATGAGGATCGTGCCGCGGCACTTCTTCGAACCACAGCGGCACGCGTAGTAGCGCACATCCTCCGGCTCGTACTCATCCTGCCAGTCGAAGCGATAGTCGTACACGAGTTCCGTGCCGGCCGCGATCGGCTTGATCGCCTTGATGTAGATGTGGCCGCGCACGATCTCCGTTTCACAGTTCGGATCGCACGAGTGGTTGATGAACCGCGCGTCGTTGCCACCGAACCGCGCGTCGAGCACCACGTCCTCATTCAGCACGAAGAGGAACGTGTGGTGACGCCCCTCGTTGTCGTCGTAGCGGCGGTCCGCCTCTTCGTGCGAGATGCGCTGCCCCCAATACTCGTCGATCCGCTGCCCCTTCCGGATGTTCTTCGTCGCGAACGCGCCGCGTCCCTGAATGCGCGAGCGACGCACCTCGTACAGCTCCGACTTGGGTGGGCCTGCCAGCTTCGTGGCTTTCGCCGACAGCGGCTTCGCCGGCTTCACGGCCTTGGTCGCGACCGTCTTCGACGACGTGCCGGTTTTCGTGGACGACTTGCGGGACGACTTCTTGGCTGGAGTCACGTCGGGGAGATGAAAGGGGGCCTCGTCACGGAACACACAACGATAATGCCGCCGGCAACAATGTGCCGACGGCATCGTCGACGCGGCGGTGGGCGCCGGCGCCGCCCCAGAAGCACGGCGCGGTTACGCGAGGTCGTCGTCGAGGGGATCGTACACGCTGATCGCGCCAAGCCCCAGCGCCGAGATCGGTTCGCGGATCGCATCGGCATCGCCCACCACCACTACCTGCAACCGTGTCGGATCGAGATGCGTGCGCGCCACGCGCAGCACATCGTCCACCGTGACTGCCGCCACGCGCTCCCGGTACGTATCGAAGTACGTGCTGGGTAGACGGAAGATTTCCACGTTGGCCAGACCGCCGGCCACTTCGGCCGTCGTCTCGAACCGGATGGGAAACACGCCCACCAGGTAGGATACCGCCAGCGACAGCTCCGCCTCGGAAACCGGCGCTTCGCGGATGCGCGTGAACTCGTGCACGATCTCCCGGAGGGCATCGGCCGTGACCGCCGTCTCGACCGCGGTACTCACCTCGAACGGACTGGCAGCACGACGCCAATCGAATGTGGAGTGCGCCCCGTAGGTGTACGCGTGCTCCTCGCGCAGGTTGAGATTGAGGCGCGAGGAGAAGAGTCCGCCGAGGATCGCGTTCATCACCACCACCGCGAAGTAATCCTCGTGCAACCGCGGAATGGCCACGTGTCCCACGCGGACTTCGCTCTGCGGCGCATCGGCCTTGTGCACGAGATGCACGCGGGGCTCGAGATGACGCTGGGCCGCCGGGGGTTCCGTCACCGGCGGCGCCTTCCCCTCCCAGCTGCCGAAGTGCGTGCTCGCCATCCTGACCGCCTGATCGATGTCGATGTCGCCCACCAGCATCAGCGCCGTGGAGTCCGGCCGGAAGTAGGTGGCGTGGTACGACACGACCTGCTCACGCGAAAGCCGCTCGATGCTGCGCTCGTCGCCACCGGCGAGACGCGCGAAACGCGACGACGGTTCGTACAGCAGCCGGGTGAAGAACACATCGCTCAATCCACGCGGTTCCGCCCGCAGCTGCGCCAGGTCGGCGCGTCGCTCGGCGCGCAGCCGCTCCAGCTCGTGTTCCGGGAAGGACGGATGCTGCAGCACCTCCGACAGCACCGCGAGTGCATCGTCCACCCGCGACGACAGGGCGGTGAGCTGGACGATCGCCGAGTCCCAGTCGGCGCCGGTGTCGAGGGTGGTACCCAGCATCTCGAGGCGCGTGGTGAGCTCGAGCGCATTCATGTGGCGCGTGCCTTCGGTCAGGGCACGCGTGACCAGCTGCGCGAGCCCCTCGAAGTCGCGCGGGTCACGGGTGGCCCCGGCTTCGATCACCGCGAGGGTGGTGACCACCGGAATGGCCGGCATCCGCGCCACCATGATGCGCAGGCCGTTCGAGAGGATGCGCGTTTCGAAACCCGGGAATCGGTACGGACGCGGCTCGCCCGGAGCAGGGCGGGGCGGGGCACCGTGGGTGGGTGCCTTCACGGCCGATGCCTCGGCGGGTCCTGCCTCAGTCGTGGTCGCGGTCATGCCGTGGCCTCCTCGAGTTCGCGCGCCGTTTCGGCGGGCGGCTCGTCCGCCGGTACGAACAGGAGCAGCACGCGGTTGTCGGG
This sequence comes from uncultured Gemmatimonas sp., assembly GCA_964577455.1. Classification (GTDB taxonomy): domain Bacteria; phylum Gemmatimonadota; class Gemmatimonadetes; order Gemmatimonadales; family Gemmatimonadaceae; genus Gemmatimonas. Next base: position 4,036 of record CAZNZG010000151.1, read on the forward strand.
ACCGAGGTACGTACGTGCAAAGGCCGACACATCCGCCGCCGTGGTGGCGTGATAGCGATCCACCTGCGTGTTCACGAGGCTCGCGTCACCGAAGTAGGTGGCGAAGCGTGACAGCTGGTCGGCGCGTTCGGCCGCCGACTGGAGACTCATCGTGAAGCTGGTCTCGATGAGGGCCAGCGCGCGCGTGACTTCATCGTCGGTCACGCCGTGCTGGGCCATCGTGTCCAGTTCGGCGAGCACGGCCGCCTCGAGCTGCTCCGGCGCCACGCCGGGGAGGGCGGTCACGTCCACCACCAACAGGTCACTGCCCTTGGCCAGATCGTACGTGAACGCACTCGCCTGCGACGCCACCCGCTGCCGGCGCACGAGCGACTGCTCGAGGCGGCACCCGGTACGCAGCCCCAGCACCGCCGAGGCGAGGCTGGCGGCGTAGTAGCCGTCGGTGCCGAACACCGGCGTACGGCACGCCACGAAGAGGCGAGGGAGCGCCACCGCATCGGGTACCACTTCCTTTCGCGTGTTGCCGAAGGTGGGTGGGAGCTCCATGTCGCGCAGTGGCGGACGTCCGGTGCCGCGCGGAATGGGGCCGAAGTACGCCTCGATCAGACGGATCGTCTCCGTCCGGTCGAAATCACCGGCGACCGTCAGCACCGCATTGTCTGGGGTGTAGTAGGTCCGGAAGAAGTCCGCCACGTCGTCCAGCGACGCGTCGGTGAGATGTTCCATCGACCCGATCAGCGAGTGATTGAACGGATGCCCTTCCGGAAACGCCAGTGATGGCAGGCGCTCCCACCACGTGCCGTACGGCTGATTGTCCACCGACCAGCGGCGTTCGTTCTTCACCACGTCGCGTTGCGTGTCCAGCTTCTGTTGCGTCATCGCCGGCAGCATGCGCCCCATGCGATCGGCTTCGAGCCACAGCGCCAGCGCGAGCTGGTGCGACGGCATCGTCTCGTAGTAGTTGGTGCGATCCAGCCAGGTGGACCCGTTGAGGGTGCCACCGGCCCGCTGTACCAGCTCGAAGTGCTCGTTGGCTTCCACGTTGGCCGATCCCTGAAAGAGCATGTGCTCGAACAGGTGGGCAAAGCCGGTACGATCCAGCCGCTCGTTCGCCGAGCCGACATGGTACCACAGATTCACCGCCACGATCGGCGCCGTATGGTCCTCGGAGAGCACCACGTGCAGGCCGTTCGGGAGGTGGTAACTCTCGACAGGGATGTGCATGGGTCAATGTTGGGGCGTGTACCAGAAACCCGAAACCCCGGCTTTCCGCACTGACGTTCATTTTCTCACACGTTCTGGTGCATTGTTCGTGTGTCGCGTGTTCCTTGCACATTCCCGCGCCCGCTTCGTTATGTCCGCTCGGTCCTATTTCTCGCGTGCGCTTGTCGCGGTTGCCACTTGCGCATTGTCGGTCCTTGCTGCCTGCGGTGATGATCCGCAGGTCCCCACCGCCGCCGCATCCGTGACCGGCACCACGTTCAGTGGCGTCGTGGGGACCGTGCTGCAGCAACCGCCGTCGGTGCGCATCACCGACCAGAAGGGGCGCGCCATCAGAGGACTGCTGGTGCGCTTCCGCGTGGCCAGTGGCGGTGGCCGCGTCTCGAGTGACACGGTGCGGACCGATGGCAGCGGACAGGCCTCGTCTGGTGGCTGGGTGCTTGGGACGACCGCGGGCACGCAGACACTCGAGGCAACGGCCGGCTCCCTCACCACGACCTTCACCGCTACGGCGCTTCCGGGGCCCGTCTCGCAGCTCGTCCGTTTGAGTGCGAACAATCAGCTCGCTCCGGTCGCCACACCGGTGGCGGTCGCCCCCTCGGTGCGCGCCGAAGACCAGTATGGCAACGCCGTCCCGGGCGTCGCCGTGCTCTTCGGCGTGGTGCAGGGCACCGGGAGCGTGGATGGCGCCCAGCAGACCACCAACGCCTCGGGTGTCGCCACGGCCATCTCGTGGACGCTCGGCACGCAGTCCGGGCTGCAGCTGCTGCGCGCCATTGCCACCGGTGCCACCGCGGTCGACTTCACCGCCATCGCGCAGCCCGGCGCGCCGGTGAACCTCGTGAAGATCGCCGGCGACAACCAGATCGGCGCCTTCGGCGCGGTCGTGCCCATCGCCCCTGGCGTGCGTCTGGTCGACCAGTTCGGCAACGGTGTGGGCAACGTCCCCGTGACCTTCGCGCCAGGCCCCAACTCCGGCACCGTCACGTTCCCGTCCGCCTTCTCCGATCCGGCCAACGGCACCGCATTCGTGGGCAGCTGGACCCTTGGCCCCACCGCCACCTCGCAGACGCTCACGGCCAGCAGCAGTGCGCTGCCCGGTCGGTCCGTGACCTTCACGGCTTCCGCGTCGGCCTCGGCATTCGACGTCGAGATCCGCTTCGTGGGAGCCACGCCGCGTGCGGCTGTCCAACAGGCCTTCGCCTCTGCCGTGGCCCGCTGGAAGACGGTGATCGTCGGCGACCTGCAGCGTACGACCGTGAACCGCGGCAGCGGGTGGTGCGGCCTCAGCTGGCTCCCCGCCGTCAACGAAACGATCAACGATGTGGTGATCTATGCCCGCATCGACTCCATCGATCACCGCGGTGACAGCACCGGCAATGTGCTGGGGCGGGCGGCGCCCTGCCTTGCCAACGTGAACACCCGGCTGCCGGCAGCGGGAATCATGGAGTTCGACAGCCTCGACATCGGTGATCTCGTGGCCGATGGTTCGCTCACGGACGTGATCGTTCACGAAATGGGACATGTGCTCGGGATCGGCACCCTCTGGAACTTCGAGCGCTCCCTGCTGGTGGGCCCCGGCAGCGCGGATCCCTACTTCGTGGGTCCGGTCGCGCGCACGCAGTTTGCCGCCCTCAACACCGTCACCTACAGCGGCAATCCCGTGCCCGTGGAGAACCAGTTCGGCCCGGGCACGCGCGATTCCCATTGGCGCGAATCGATCCTGCGCAACGAGCTCATGACCGGCTTCCTCAATCGCGGTGCCAATCCGCTCAGCCGCATTTCCATCGGCTCACTGCAGGACATGGGCTACACCGTGAACCTGAACGCCGGCGACGCGTACTCGCTCACGGCGCAGCTGCGCTACACCTTCCCGTTCAACGACGGCGCCTATACGAAGCGCATGCACAACGACGTACTGCACGGCGACATCGAGCTGATCGACGGGAACGGCCGCACCGTGGGACGCATGAAGCGCTGAGCACCCGGGAATCACCGCGGCAACGCGGTACGCGCCGGAGCGTTCAGCTCGAGGAGGGGGCGGAACTGGGGGGAGCCTCGTCCACGCTGCGCCCCGTCATCTTGAGCCACAGCATGAGCGCGAGATCGGTGGGAAGCGCCACCGACTCGCGCAGCATGTATTCGAGAATGGCGCGATTGGCCGAGATGGGACTGGTGCGAGTGGGAGAGGGGAGCGGTGTGAGCCCGTTCAGCCGCGCCAGCACTTCGAGTCGCAGCATGTGAAAGGGGTCGCTCACCAGCAGCACCCGAGGCCTCGAGCGCGCCGTGCCGTCCGCCGGCACCGTCGCCGCGCTGCCGCGGTGGGTGTGGTTTTCGGTGAGGAGCTGCGCGGCGCCGCGAATCGACGCCAGCGACGTGCGCCCCGCGGGCTCCAGCAGCATCGAATCGTTGGGGATGCCGCGACGCACCAGATAGCGCCGGCCCGCGGCGGCTTCGCTGATCAGGTCTCCCGGACGGCGACCGCCGGTGAGCACCACATGCGGCGCGCGATCAGCCTGCCAGAGCCCCAGGGCGTGATCGAGGCGCGACCTCAGCACCGGTGATGGCCGCCCTCCGTACTGCGCCGCCCCGAGCACCACGATTGCATCGGCCGATTCCGTTGACGAACGGCGCGACCAGCCGGCGATGCAGAGCAGGGTTACGAACCACCCCGCAGCCAACACGACGACCGTGCGACTGACGAAGCGAACGAAGCGGGGGCGGGGGGCACGTGGGGCCGTTCGAGCCATGACCCCGCCAAACTACGCCATCACGCGCCCCTGCGGCACCTGAGCGCCCCCGACAAATCGACGACAAATCGCATCCGGATCTGCCTCAGAGCGTGACCCGCGTGCCGGGCGCCGGGATCTGTACCGCAAAGCCATCGTCGCGCAGCTGACCGGCAAACGCGTCCTGTGCCGCACCTTCTCCGTGCACGAGATACACCGTCGGGGTGCCACGCCCCTCCTGCACCCCATCGCTCCGTACGCTTCGCAACCACTGATGCAGTTCTGTCCGGTCGGCGTGGGCGCTGTAGCCGTTCAACACCTCCACGCTCGCCGCCAGCGGCACCTCGTCCCCGAAAATGCGCAGCGACGGCCGCTGCTCCACGATGCGCCGCCCCAAGGTGTGCTCCGCCTGAAAGCCCACGATGAGGATGGTGTTGCGCGGATCCGCGGCGCCGTAGCGCAAATGGTGAAGGATGCGCCCCGACTCGACCATCCCCGACGCCGCGATGATGATCATCGGCCCGTGCATGGTGTTGAGCCGCTTCGACTCCGACACGTCACGCGTGAACTGCACCATCGGAAAATCGAAGAGGTTCGG
>CAZNZG010000152.1:0-8562 GCA_964577455.1 uncultured Gemmatimonas sp.
CGCCTTATGGCGGTGGTCGACGAGCGGGCAGAGCCGTGGCAGTCGGCGGGCGCGATGTACTGAACAGCTGTGCTGCGGTTGCCGGGACAACACTCAACATTCCTGCGCGCAGCAGCTGTGTAATCGTGCCGCGCTGAACGTCCACGAGTACATCACGGCATTCGAGGCATCAGGGTATCCGAGCTCTCTTGGACGCCTTGATGCCTCGATCGACATGGGAGCCTATTCGTCCTCAGGTGCCTCATATGCCCACACCATGAGCATCGCCGCGATCCAGCCGATGATCGTCCATCCGGCCAGAACGTTCACCAGCGTCACCTTCACCTTGCGGCGCTTGCCACCCGCCCACGCCAGCATGGTGGGCAGGAGATAGAGCAGGACCAACCCGATCCCGATCACGATCCCCTTCGGGATACCGCCACCGGTGTAACGGAACGCCGGCTCGGCGTTCTGGAGCGCGCGAAAGAAGTGCATGTGGTGAATATTGCGACATCACGGAAGATCCGCAGGAGCCTCCGGTCCGGAAGCACGTCCGCGGTACAAAGCAGACGTTTCACAAAGGGCGTCCCTGATGCTTGGGCCGACACGGTCCCAGGCATGTTCCTGCATGTCACACGTCGCACATTACTCACACCAGCATCCGCCATGCTCCTGCTTTTGCTCACCGCGTTCGTCCTGGGCGCAGCTCATGCCGTGGCACCTGATCATCTGGCGGCCGTTGGCGTGTTCGTGTCCAAGTCACGATCGACGCGTGAAGCCTTTGCGCATGGCGCGCGATGGGGCGTGGGTCATGCGCTCACGCTCACCATGGCAGGGTTCGCGGTGCTGTTCGTATCCGCAGAGTGGCCGGAACTCCTGAGCCTTCGTGCGGAGTGGCTGGTCGGGGTCGTGCTCGTGGTGCTCGGCGCGCGCAGCTGTTGGCGCGCATGGCGGTGGGATACCGCGCTACGACCGCAGGACGTGGTGCACACGCACGCAGATGGCACCGTGCACACACATGCCGAGGGCAAGCCCCACCGTCACCCGCTGATCGGCATCGGCATGTTGCACGGTCTGGCAGGCTCCGGCGCCATGGCGGCGATCGTGCCGCTCAGCACGGGGCAGCATCCGTGGCAGGCGGCACTTTGGCTCTCACTGTTCGGCGCGGGGACGATCGCGGCGATGGCGGTCATTGCCGCGGCCGCGGGGTGGTCACTCCGCTTCTCCGCTCAGAAGTCGGTTCGCGCCATGCGACTGGTGGTGGGCACCGCCGGCGCGGTATCGGTGGGCGTGGGTATCATGTGGCTTGTGCAGACATCGTCGTGATCTGCTGACGCACTATGCGCCCGGGCACAGTGGGTGTACCACGGCAAGGCCCAAAGCAGCACCACGGAAGGCGCCACGGAATGCACGCAGACTCAAAACGAGAACATCATCTGATTGCCGCGCGTGCCGCCGAACCGCGGATTCACGACGGTGTTGTAGATCGAGCCGAACGTGTAGCTCAGACCGAAGTTGAGGAAGAAGCGGTAGTTCGTGGCAAGGGCCTGCTGCCTCGCAATCACCTGATTGTCGGTCAGCGTGCCGCGCACGAGATAGAGCTGATCGTTCACGCGTGAGTAATTGCCTCCCACGTTGATCGAGAGACCCTTGGAGATCCGCAGATCCACGAAGCCGCTGGTGCCGTAGCTGTTGAAGCTCGTGTTGTGCAGGTACTGCGAGCCGAACAGCGACCAGTTCACCGAGCCCCACGGCTGCCTCGCATTCCATGCCACCGTCAGGGAGTGCAGCGGTCGTGTCTCGGCCTGACGATCGAAGATCGTCGTCTCCTTGTACTGATACGTTCCCACTCCAACGGCATAGAATGCGGTGAGCTGCCGCCGTGTGAACTCCTTGTAGTCGAAGAGATTCCACTCGACGGCCGGCATCACCCGCAGATTGAGTCGGTAGTTGCTGAAGTCCGAGTAGCTGCCAGTGACGTTTCCTCCAACCGCGAAGTGCCCGCCGATGCTTCGTGCGATGAGCGCGTTGCCGCCATAGTTGCGCAGCAGATTGGTGAAGGTGGTGCCATTGCTGAGCTCGAAGCGGCTCTGGTCGTATCCGAAGTTGGCCCCCAGGTTGATCTTCCACGCTGCCGTGACCCGGTTGGCACTCGTGCTGAGAAATCCATCGAAGAACTGTTGCCGCTTCTCGCCGCTGCCGAACCCATTGGCCGATACGCGATAGACCCAGAAGTTCCAGGGATCCTTGACCGATTGCGGGTTGGCCGGCGCATTCGAGGGGGCGCGGTACGTAAGATCGATGCGCGACGCCAGCGGCGTCTTCGCTGCGTAGGGAGCGAGCAACAGGGCAAAGGTGCGGGCAAGGTTGCGGCGGACCACGTCCTGCGCATCGTTGGGCGCCGCAATCACGACCGCGGTGTCGGCGCGCCCCTTGTACCGATCGTTCCCGATTGCGCTGATGGTGTACTCGAGGCCGCCCGCCCCGGTCCGCAATGTGGTCACCAGCAGCAGGACGTCGGAGAAGAGCCGATCGCGCACGAAGTTCACCCACCGCATCTGGTCGCGGAAAAAGTCGAAATCGCAGTTCCCGCTTTGGCAGTCCACGAAGACGCGAACGGCGCCGGCCTGAAGCGTATCGTCCCCCGCGGTGCCGGCTCCACTCGTGGCGGGCGTGGGACCGGGTGGCACGGCCTGCGCCGAGGCGAGCGTCGGGGCTGACACGGCGAGCACAGCGGCAAGCACCAGCGCGGGAATGAAGGGCATTGGCCGTCGAGGGAGGAAGGATTGACCGACGAACTATCGCGGAGCGGCAGCAGCGCGCCCACGATGTGTTCCGACAGCACAACCCTACCAGAAGGTTGTCCGACACCTCATCCGGTATTCATGATGCGATAATGCGCCCACCATGCGATCTTCATGCTCAGCGCGGTTCGTCCCTTCACTTCTCTTGTCCGGAGCTGCCCATGTCGTCCGACGCACGTCGTCTATTCCTGAAGCAGGCAGGCCTCGGTGCGGCATCGCTCATGGTGCTACCGGCAGTGGCACGGAGCGAGCCGGCACCACGGCACGGCGCATCGGCGGAAGCACTGCGCACCGCTGCCAGTGAATGGGACGATCAGCAGCAGGGCGAGCAGTGGGATGTCTCATGGACCAAACGCATCACCGGAAAGCACAAGGCGATGTTCGACATCCCCGAAGTCGAGGGTGGGGTGGGGGTACTCCGTTCGGGAATCTGGCAGCGGCAGTTCAACGACGTACTCAAGACGCAGCCTGGCGAGCTGACCAGCGTGATGGTGCTGCGACACAACGGCATCATGCTCGCCATGAATCAGGAATTCTGGACCACCTACGAGGTAGGGAAGGCCGAGAAGCTCAAGGGCGACGACGGCAAGACGATGAAGTACAACCCCGTGCTGCCGACACCAGGGCAGGACGCACCGGCATCGTTCCGCCCGCTCATGCTCGACAAGCAGATCGAGAACGGCGCCATCGCCCTTGGCTGCGGCCTCGCGTATCGCTCGGTCGTGTCCATGATTCAGAAAAAGGACAAGCTCGACGCCACCGAAGCCCGCAAGAAGGCCAACAGCATGCTGGTGCCCGGTGTGATCATGCAGCCAAGCGGCATCTTCGCCAACGTATTGGCTGAAGAAGCGGGGTGCGTGTTCGTGTACGCCGTGTGAGTACGAGCAGGAAACGTCCAAGAGTACAGTGAGGCAGAGAAGACAGCGGAGGCAGTGGAGCAATCGATTGCCCTGCTGCCTCCGCTGTCTTTTCTGCCTCGCTGAGTTCCTGGACGTCGAAACAGCGTTCCCTTACACCGCGTCCGACAGACTCGAGAAGGTGAAGTCGCGCACCTTGATCGCCGGCATGAATACCGCACCGCCGGCACCGAGATTCTCACTCGCGTTGATACGGATCGAGGGGCCCATGGCTTCCAGATTGTTCAGGAAGAAGATCGGGCTCTCATTGAAGCGGAAGTTCTTGATCGGTCGCGTGACCTTGCCGTTCTCGATCAGGAACGTGCCGTCGCGCGTGAGTCCCGTGTAGAGAATCGTGCGCGCATCGACCGGGCGGATGTACCAGAAGCGCGTGACCAGCACACCGCGCTCGGTGCCCTTGACCATGTCGGCAATGCTGGACGACCCACCCAGCATGCGCAGCGCACGACCGGCACCGCGGAACCCGCCACCACCGGAACGCGTGGGCTGAACGCCCTGCTTCTGCGCCCAGTACCGATCGTAGTTGAGGTTCTTCACCACGCCGTTCTCGATCCAGACGACCTTGTCGAGCGGCAGGCCGTCGTCATCGTAGCCACCGCCGGTGCTGGGGCTGTCGTTGGGATCGGTGAGCAACGTGACCCGCTCGTCGACCACCTTGAGCCCGATCTTGTTGCCACCGCCGGGCTTCGTGAAGAATGACCGACCTTCGTCGGCCGCACGCGCCTGCATGGCACCGGCGATCAGCTGCACGAGATTGCCCGTGGCGGTGGGCTCGAGGATCGTGGTGTAGCGCCCCGGTTCGATCGCCACCGGATTGCGCGAGTCACGCGCCTTCTGCACCGCGGTGGCGGCCAGCGTGGCGGGATCGAGGTCCGCAAACGTGTTGCCGTCGCTGCACGCCCATCCCGACCCGGTACCGTCGGGGGAACGCACGGTGCTCGTCATGGTCACCGACGAGCTCGAGTCGTACGCGAACAGCCCCTTGCTGTTGGCCAGCGCCGATGCGCCGGCGCGGCATTCGATGAAGCCGGTGGCGATCAGCTCGTTCTGCCGCGCCAGCTCGGTCACGATCTTCGCCGCCGCTGCACGCTCACTCGGCGTGGGGAGCGACAGCACACGCTCCCGGAGAGGCGGATAACTCTGGGCCTCGAGCTCCGGCATGCGCTCCGGGTTGGGAGGCACGAGCTTCGCGATCTCGTACGCCTGCTTCGCCGCAGCTGCCAGCGAGGCTTCGTCGAGACGGTTCGTGTTCACGCTCGCCGCGCGGTTGCCGTCGAACGCGGTGATGGTGACCTGCGTGTCCTGATTCTCACCCGACGTGGTGACCTGATTGAGCGCAAAGCGCGTGTCGGCACGCGCGGCACTGTTGATCGTGACGCGCGTCTCGGGCGCCGGCGAGTTGCGCAGCGCGCGCTGTGCGATGTCCTGCGCCTCGGCACGAGACAGAATCGCGGCCGGCGCGAAGAGCGAACGGGGGGCGCGGGAATCGTACGCGCTCATGCCGTCCTCCCGGTGTTGATGATGTTGACCTGCTGAAAGAGCGACGGCACGCAGCCGTGGCTGACGGAATTGGACTGACCCGGCTGCCCCTTGGCATCGCCGAAGGCGCCGCCGAGGTGATAGCTGCGCGGGCCACCGATCGCCTTGAGCGACTTCCAGAACTCCGGCGTGCGGAACTGATACGCCACGTCCTTGAGCTGGCCCACGATCTTGCCGCCCTTCACCTCGTAGAACACCTGCCCCGCGAACTGGCCGTTGTAGCGCTGCTGGTCGATGGAGAAGGAGCCGTCGCCCACGATCGCGATCCCCTTGTCCATCTTCGCGATCATGCTCTCCCACGTGTCGTCGTTGTTGCCTGGCACCATGCTCACGTTGGGCATGCGCTGGAACTGCACGTCGGCCCAGCTCTGTGCGTACGAGCAGCCGTAGCTCCGCACGGGCTTGCCCACGCTCTGGTAGTAGTCGCTCATGAGCGTGGCCTGCTCGCGCGTGGTCTGGTAGTCCACGAATACGCCGTTCTTGATGATGTCGAACTTGACCGGCTTCACCGCTTCGTCGTCCCAGCCGATCGCGCCGAGTGAGCCCTTCTGCTCACGGTCGCCCACGATGTTGAGCAGGTCGGTACCGATGCGCAGCTTGCCCAGCACATCCTTGGGCGGCGCGATGAAGCTGGTGCCGGCGTAGTTGGCCTCGAAGCCAAGTGCACGATCGAGCTCGGTGGGGTGCGCGATCACTTCGTGCACCGTGAGCCACAGATTGCTCGGGTGCAGCAGCAGGTCGTAGCGCCCCGGCTCCACCGGCTTGGCGCTGAGCTTCTGCACGGCCAGCTCCGCCCAGCGCGGGGCGTGCTCCGCCAGCTTGCTGTTCACCACGTGCTCGTAGCCGAGCCCCATGGGCGCGATCTCGTTCCCTTGCACCGACTGGAAGTCGCGGAAGTCGGGGCTTACCGCCGTCACCGTCATGCTCGGCGACGTGCGATAGATCGTCTGCACGATGTACGACCCGTCGCTCGTCATGAGCGACTTCTCTTCGCGCAGGAAGAACATGCTCGAGTTCACATTGCGGATACCCTTCACCTTGAGCGCCGCTTCGTTGGCCGCGAGCAGATACCCCACCTTGTCGGTGATCGCCACGGTGAACGGGTCGATCTCGATGGGGCTCTTCCACTCCCCCACCTGATTGCCCGGCGTGGGCGCGAGCACCACGGGGCGCAGCTGCGACGCCCGGTTGGCACGCGCCTGCTCCAGCGCCGCCTTCGCGGCATTGGCCACGCTGTCCTTGTCGAGACGGCTGGTGGCGGCGAAGCCCCACGCACCGTCCACGAGGGTGCGCACCCCGAGGCCGTAGGTGTCGGTGTCGCTCACCCCCTGCACGATACGATCACGGGTGTTCACGTTCTGCTGGCGGCGCGCCGCCACGCGCACGTCGGCGTACGATGCGCCGCCACTTTTCGCCGTGTCGATGGCCACCTGCATGAGCGCCTTGATGACCGGATCATCGGCGCGGGGGAGGTCGTCGGATGGCAGAAGCACGCGGCCGGGATCGGCCAGCAGTGGGCTCGTCGCCACGAGGGAGCCGGCGGCGACGGTCGCGCCCGCCTTGAGAAAGTCACGACGGGAGCGTGTCATGATCTGGACATGGGGCTTGGGACCCGGAGGGAGAACCACGGGGACATGCGGGAAGGGCACAACGGCACCACCGGCCGCACCGGCGCTGCACCCGGTAACGTACGCCGCGGACACGACTCGTGCTGAGGCAGAGACCGTGGCGGACCGCTCAGCAGCACACGCCGCCAGCGCGTAACGTTCAGCGACCTGCCGTTCCACCCTGACCTCGCCGTCCATGCGCCACACGCTCCCCCTCGCTCTTGCTCTCGCCGCCGCTGCCGGTGCGCCTGCAGCTGCCCAGCCCATCATCCGGCCAGCGCCGGGTGCGCCCACCACGCTTACGCCGCACCAGGCCGGGGCGCGCGAGGTTTACAGGGAGATGGTGGAGATCAACACCGCCGACTCCGTGGGCTCGGTGACCAAGTCCGCCGAGGCCGTCGCGGCCCGTTTCCGTGCGGCCGGCTTCCCGGCGAGCGACATCCACCTTCTGGGTCCGGACAACGCCCCCACCAAGAAGAACCTGGTGGTGCGCTACCGGGGCAAGACACGCGGCAAGGCGATCCTGCTGCTCGCGCACCTCGACGTGGTGCAGGCCAAGCGCAGCGACTGGGCCAACGACCCTTTCGTGATGCGTGAGGAGAATGGGTATTTCCTTGGCCGCGGCGTGGCCGACGACAAGAGCATGGCCGCGATCCTCACCGCCAACCTGCTGCGCTACAAGCAGGAGGGGTGGGTGCCCGACCGTGACCTCATTCTCGCTCTCACCGCCGACGAAGAGGGCGGCCGCTCCAACGGGGTGAGCTGGCTGATCGAGCATCACCGCGACCTGATCGACGCCGAGTACGCAATCAACGAGGGCGGCGGCGGTACGCTGGGCCCCGACGACAAGCCGCTCTTTCACAGCATTCAGGCGGCCGAAAAGGTCTACACCGACTTCACGCTCACGGTACGCAACACTGGCGGCCATTCGAGTGTCCCGCGACGCGACAACGCGATCTATTCGCTCGCCGCCGCACTGCTCAAAATCCAGAACTACACCTTCCCGGTCGAGCTGAACGATGTGACCCGGCCGTTCTTCGAGCAGACTGCGAAGGTGGAGATGCCCTCACTCGGCGCGGCGATGCGCGCGCTGTCGGCCAACCCCGGCGACACGGCGGCCGCTCGCATCATCAGCACCGATCCGCGCTACGCCAGCATGCTGCGCACCACCTGCGTGGCCACGATGCTCGAGGGCGGTCATGCGCCCAACGCGCTCCCGCAGTTCGTGAAAGCCAACGTGAATTGCCGCATTGCCCCCACCAGCAGGACGTCGCAGGTGAAGGCCGTACTGGAGCGCGTGGTGAACGATACGGCGGTCAAGATCACGGCGGAGGCAAGCGATCGAACGGATGGCGCGCCTGCCGCCATCAACGCCACCCTGCTGCAGGCCACGACCGAACTGACGAAGAAGATGTTCGGGGGCGTGCCGGTGATTCCCACGATGAGCACCGGGGCCACCGACGGCTATCGGCTGCGAAACGCCGGGATCCCCACCTACGGCGTGAGCGGAATCTTCTCGGCGCCCGGCGAGACCAATGCCCATGGGCGCGACGAGAAGCTCCGCATCAAGGCGTTCTACGACGGCCTCGATTTCCTGTACCAGCTCGTGAAGCAGGTGTCTGCCGCCAAGCCGATCTCCTGATCGGCCTGGCGGGAGAGGCCCGGTACGAAGTGCGCGCGGTCGGGTAACGCGGTCGGGTAACCCGACCGCGCTAC
>CAZNZG010000153.1:0-8491 GCA_964577455.1 uncultured Gemmatimonas sp.
GCCGTGACGAGCACATTGGGGATGGGCAGCGAATCCGCGCCGACGACCCGTCCGCGGATGATATCCACCTGCTGCGCCAAAGCCGACGAACTGCTGGCCACCAGCGCCAGACAGAACATGAGCGCGCACGCCAGGCGGCGAAATAAGGGCGATGAAGTAGTCACGACGATTGAGACGAGTGTAGGTCGGCATTCGTTAAGACGGGCGCCGACCGCGCCGGTACGGCCCCTGACTCGCGGGCCGTACTGTCTGTGCTCTTTAATGCGGCGCTGTGGTGTTTCGTTGCGGCCCCGTCGTGGCACAGGCCGTGAAGGTGGCGGGGGGCCCCTGAGGTGGTAGCCGCCTCAACGGTCATACGGACGGCGCCACGACTCACCGCTGACGGCCAAATGACGGCACGAGGGCATATCTTTCGGCATGGAAATTCTGCGCGATCCTCTCTGGAACAACATCCGCCTCGACGCCCTGGCGCTGTCGCTGCTCGAAACCCCCGTCATGCAGCGGCTGCGCTACGTGCGACAGCTGGGGCTGGCGTTTCTCGTGTATCCCGGCGCCACGCATTCGCGCTTCGAACATGCGCTCGGCGCCTGGCATCTGGCGGGGATGGCGCTGCGCCTCCTCGACGAACGCGGCGCGTTGCGCGACATCCCGCACCGCGACCAGCAGATCGTGCGTGCAGCGGCCCTGCTGCATGACGTCGGGCACTATCCCTTCTCGCATGCACTCGAGGAGATCGGTGTCACCGATCATGAAGAGGTCGCACGGCCGCTCATCACCGAGGGCGAGATCGGCCAGTGCCTGCGCACGCAGCTCGGCGATACGGCCCCCGACGAAGTGTTCGCGCTGATCACCGGCCGGAGCGTGCATCCGCTGCAGGGGTTGATCTCCGGTTCCATTGATCTCGACAAGATCGAGTATCTCAAGCGCGATGCCACGATGTGCGGTGTGCCCTACGGCGAGATCGACGTGGACCGGCTGCTCAACTCCCTCGTCGTGGTGACGCTCCCCGCGCATGGACCGGCGGTCGGCGTGCACGAGAAGGGGCTTTCGGCGCTCGAGTCGCTCCTCTTCGCCAAGTACCAGATGTACCGCAACGTGTACTGGCATCATGCCGTGCGCAGTGCAACGGCGATGTACGAGCGGCTGGTGGCCGTGGCGCTCGATACGGGTGCGGTCGCCGCGGACCGCGTGGCACGCTTCACCGACGAAGGGCTGCTGGTGCATCTCGACACGCCGTCACTCGTCCCCGAGGCACGCACCCTCCTCGACGCCATTCGGGTGCGGCGACTGCACAAGCGCGCGTACTAGTGTCCGGCCGCCACGCTGGGCGAGAACGTGGGGGAATGGATCGCCAGCGATTACGCGCTCACGCGGCGCGTGGAGAACGCGTTCGCCGCCGAGCTTGGGCTCCCCGCAGGAGCCGTCCTTCTCGATTATCCGGCCAAGACCCAGATGCTGGGTGTCGACATCCCGCTCCTGCGTCGCGACGGGCGTGTGGTGCACCTGACCGCCGATGGGTGGGAAGGGGCGATCAACCTGCCGCGGCTCAGTGACGAGCTCTACCACAGTGCCAGACGGCTGCGCGTGTTCACCGCCAACCGGGCTCCGGTCCCGGCGGCAGAGGTCCTGCGCACCCTGCGCATGGAAGCCGATGCGGTGCGAGACCGCCTCGACCGCGGAGCGCCGCTGCTGGGCTGAGCTGGCCGGCTACTTGGCCGTGCCGCGGTCGCAGACCGTTCGGCCGGCCATGGCGGCTTCCAGCAGCTCCACGACCTCAAGCGCCATCGAGGCCCCCTGGTCCTTGGCATAAAACGCCCGGATGCCGGCGTGAACCGAGTCGAGCGAGGCCCGGCTACGTTCCGCCGTCGACCACTCCCGGAGGGCCCGCGGCTGCTCCACGATGCAGCCACGCTCATTGCCAGCCGCGTCGAGCAGCACGTAAGTAGGAGTGGCGGTCCGTCCATCGAGTGAACGGTGGCTTTCCTGGATGGCGCGCCCCTCACGGGGGTGGATGATGCGAAGCGATACGCCCGCCAGCGCCGCCACCTTGGCCGCGAACGGGACGGTGTTCATGGAATCCCCGCAGGAGTCCACGGCCACCACGAGGAGGCGCCAGGCACCACCCCCGGCCGCCGCCAGCGCTCGCGCCCGCACCGTCACGGCATCGGACACCGTGCCGCTGTCGGCGAGGCGAACCCACCCTTCCCTACGGGCCTTGGCCGCGGCCACGAAGTCGGGGAAGCTCACCCCCGCTGCGTGGAGCGCGGCCAGCGTGCTGTCGGTGGCCACCACACAGCGTACGCTGCGGGGCACCTCCCCGTGCATCGTGGCGGCACGGGCAGGAACGGCGCCGGCGAGTCCAATGAGGGCCACGAGCGAACGGAGGGGGGCGGTCATGCGTGGGGTCCCGGATCAGGGTCTGTGGGCTGGGGCGAACCGGCCGCCCCGCGGGCGCGGCCATGGGCGTCGGCCATCTTGCGCCCGATGCCCCGGTAGAACGCGGCATCGAGCGGCTTCCCTTCGGCGTCGAGCGACAGCGCGCAACGCTCCAGCGCGTAGAGCAGGTTGCCCAGATACAACTCGGCGACCGCGCCCACCGATTCATCGGCCATGCTTCACCTCACAAAAGTGCAGACGGGACGACTCCCGCCCGCCGCGCGCCGTCGCTCAGGGCGCGAGAATCGCCGGCATTTCACCGGTGGCCACACCGGTCACCTTCACGACCTGCACCACGATGGCCGTGATGTTGTCGAGGCCGCCCCGACGGTTGGCCTCGGTGATCATCGTGTCGACCATGCGCCCCGGCGTCTGCTTCGACTCGAGGATCTTCTTGAGCTGGGGGTCTTCCACCATGCCCGTGAGCCCGTCGGATGCCACCAGGTACAGATCACCCACCTGAATCTCACCGGCCAGCACGTCGGCTTCGACGGCGGCATTGGCGCCCACGCAACGGGTGATCACGTTGCTGTAGGGGTGATAGCGCGCCTGCTCCGGCGTGAGGAAGCCGGCATCGACCTGTTCCTGCACGTAGGAGTGATCCTTGGTGATCTGGCGGAACACGCCATCGCGCAGGAGGTACACGCGCGAATCACCGATGTGGCCGATGAGGTAGCGCCCCTGGCCCATCATGAGGCACGATGCCGTGGTCCCCATGCCCTGCTTGTCCGCTTCCTGAATCGTGCGCTCGTAGATCGCGCGATTGGCAGACTTGAGCGCGTCGGCCATGCGCTGACCGGCAGCCGCCGTCGTCAGGTCGCGCACGTCGGTGAGATCGCGAGCCACGATCTGCACCGCCATTTCACTGGCGACTTCACCAGCGGCATGTCCACCCATGCCGTCCGCAACGATAAAGAGCCCGCGCTCCTGATCGGCGTCCGCATAGAGGCTGTCTTCATTGCCTGCCCGAATGCGTCCGACGTCGGTGCCGGCGGCGACAGATAGCTGCACGTGGGTGGGGTTTCGTCTCAGGGGAAACGCAGGGAACTCCAAGACACACTACAGAGTAGGAGCGAAGCTACCCGACAGTCGCATCGGTTGGCAAGCGTGTCGCCGAGGCTGGCGACAATTCGCCGAGCCCCGCGCCCCCGGCCTGCAGGCGGAACAGTCGTTCGTACATCCCCCCGGCGCCAACGAGCGCGCGATGCGTGCCGCGCTCGATCACCTCGCCGTGGTGCAGCACCAGGATCTCGTCGGCCCCCACGATCGTGCTCAGCCGGTGCGCGATGGCGATGCTCGTTCGTCCGGCCATCAACGTGGCCAGCGCCTGCTGGATCTGCGCCTCGATCTGCGAGTCCACGGCGCTCGTCGCCTCGTCCAACACCAGCAAGGCGGGATCAGCCGCAATGGCGCGGGCGAAAGCGAGCAATTGGCGCTCCCCAACGCTGACGCCCCCACCGCGCTCTCCAAGCACATGCTGCCAGCCGCCGGGCAGCCGGGCCACCACCCGGTCGGCACCGACCCGGGCGGCGGCGGCGGCCACCTCCTCATCGGAGAGGGGCGCCGTCAGCCGTACATTGGCCGAAACGTCGCCGGCAAAGAGAAAGATGTCCTGCTGCACGTACCCGACGACCGCCCGCAACACGTCCACGGGGATATCCCGGACGTCGGTCCCGTTCACCAGAATCCGTCCGCGCTGAGGCTCGTAAAAGCGCAGCAGCAGGTTGACGATCGTACTCTTGCCCGCCCCGGTGTGTCCCACGAGCGCCACGGACTGCCCGGGCGCCACCCGGAAGGTGATGTCCTTGAGCACCCAGCGGGGGGCGCCGGAGGTCGCCTCCGTGGCCTCGGGGGGGCTGTCGTAGGCGAACCAGACCCCGTCGAACTCCACGGTCACACCGGCCGCGCGCAGGGCGGCCACCCGTGCCTCACGGTCCGGGGTGGGAGCCACTCCCGGGGCGACCGGGGTGTCGAGCAGGCCGAAGATGCGCTCGGACGCGGCCATCGCCGCCTGCAGGATGTTGTACTTCTCCGACAGATCCTGCAGCGGTTGAAAGAAGCGACGCACGAGCTGGAGAAACGCGGCCACCGTACCCACCGAGAGTGCGCCCCCCGCCACCTCCACCCCGGCCGTCACGAGCAGGCTGGCCAGCGCGAGCGTCGTGAGCAGTTCGATCACGGGGAAGTACAACGCGTACACGGTGATCGAGCGCAGCTGGGAGTCGAGGTGTGCGTCGTTGAGACGGGCAAAGCGCTCGGCTTCGCGGTGCTCCTGCCCGAACAGCTGCACGATGCGCATACCGGCGAGCCGTTCGCCGACGAACGCGTTGAGGCGCGCCAGGCGCGTCCGGATGTCACGGTACGACGACCGCACGCGCTGCTGGAACAGGCGGGAGGCAAGGAGCACGAAGGGGATCGCCACGAATGCCGCGAGGGCGAGCCGCCAGTCGATCACCACCATCACCACGCCGATCGCCGCGAGCGTGAAGAGATCACCCAGCCCCGAGACGACGCCGGAGGTGAAGAGCTCGTTGAGGGCTTCGACATCGCTCGTCACGCGGGTCACCAGACGCCCCACGGGGGTACGATCGAACCACGCGATCGGCAGCTGCTGGAGCCGCGTGAACAGCTCGCCCCGGAGATCGCGCATCACGCGCTGACCGAGCAGCGAGGTGAGGAGCGTTTCGCCGTACGAGGCACAGAACTGCACGAGCAGCAGCGCGGCATAGCCCAGCGCCACCTGCGTCACCAGGGCGGGATCCCGCGCCGGGAGCGCCTCGTCGATGACCCAGCGGGTCAGCAGCGGCCCGGCCAATTGCATGCCGGCGGCCACGGCGATGCAGCCGAGCGCCGCCACGACCAGCGCGCTATAGGGACGCACGTACGCAAGCAGGCGCCGCACGAGACGCGCGTCGTAGGCTTTCCCGAGCGCGTCGTCTTCGGGGGGGGCGGATGCTGCGGAGGCGACCATTGAGCCGGGAAATCTAAAAACGGAATCCGTTTGGCGGTCCCGATAGTTTTCCCCGCATGAAGGACAAGATCCGCATCCTGGGTGCCCGACAGCACAACCTGAAGGGGTTCGACCTCGACCTGCCGCGCCGGGCCATCACCGTGGTGACCGGGGTGTCGGGCTCGGGGAAATCCTCGCTCGCCTTCGACACCCTCTACGCCGAGGGGCAGCGCCGCTACGTGGAATCGCTGTCGGCCTACGCCCGGCAGTTCCTCGAGCGGATGGAAAAGCCCGCCGTCGACGCGATCGAAGGGATGTCGCCGGCGGTGGCCATCGAGCAGAAGAACCCCACGCGCACCTCACGCTCCACGGTCGGCACCGCCACCGAGATCTACGACTACCTGCGTCTGCTCTGGGCCCGGGTTGGGCGTACCTACTGCCGGGTATGCGCACGTGAACTGCGCCCGGACACCGTGCAGTCGGTCACGGATGTGGCGCTTGCGCTCCCCGACGGCACGCGCTTCATGGTGGCCTGCCCCCTGGTGCGTTCCAGCGAAGTCACACACGCGGTAATCGCCGAGAACCTGCGTGCCCGCGGGTTCGTGCGCGTGGCCGTGGGTGATACGGTGCATCATCTGGACGACGTCACCGAGCAGACGCTCGATCTGGCGAAGACGCCCGACGTTTTCATCGTGGTGGATCGCTTGCGCGTGGAGGCGGCGGGCCGGGGGCGCATTGCCGATGCCGTGCAGACCGCCTTTACCGAAGGCGATGGTGACGCCACCCTGCTCTTTCCGGAGCCGGTGGTGCCGCCCCCTGGGCTGGCCGCCGCGCCGGAAGGTACCCCCGTCACGCGCCTCTTCTTCACCGAACGCTTCGAGTGCCCCAACGACGGCACCCGTGCGCCCACCCCCACGCCGCAGCTCTTCTCGTTCAACAATCCCCGCGGCGCCTGTGCCACCTGCAACGGGTTCGGGGCCACGCTCGATTACGACGAGGCGCTGATCGTCCCCAATCACAATCGCTCGGTGCGTGACGGGGCCATCGATCCGTGGACGGCGCCGCGCTATGAGAAGCAGCGACGGCTCGTGGTAGACCACGCCCGCGCGCTGGGGGTATCTCCCGACACGCCGTGGAAGCAGCTCCCCGCCAAGGCCCGCCACGACCTGCTGCACGCCCGCACGCGACAGTACACGGGGATCTATCCGTTCCTGCAGGCGCTCGAAGAGAAGCGCTACAAGCAGTACATCCGCATCTTCCTTCGGAAGTACCAGAGCGCGCGGTCCTGTCGCGACTGTGGCGGCAGCAAGCTGCAGCCGGACGCGCTGCAGGTGCGCATCGCGAATCGCACGATCGCCGAGGTGGCGCAGTTGCCGGTGCGCGACCTCCGCACGTGGCTCGATGAGCTCAGCCTGCGGGGGAGTGAGGCCCAGATCGCCGACACCGTCCTGCGGGAGGCGCGCGCGCGCACGCGCTTCCTGGCCGATGTGGGGCTCACCTACCTCACGCTCGATCGCGCCACGCGCACGCTCAGCGGCGGCGAGGCCCAGCGCATCACGCTCGCCAACGCACTGGGCGCCGCGCTCGTGGACGCCACCTACGTACTCGATGAACCCAGCATCGGGTTGCACCCGCGTGACCTCGACCGACTGCTCTCCCTGCTCGTACGGCTGCGCGATCTCGGCAACACCGTGGTGATGGTCGAGCACGATCTCGAAGCCATGCGCATCGCCGACTACATGGTGGAGATGGGGCCTGCCGCCGGCGAGCACGGCGGCCGTGTGGTCTTCGCCGGTCCGATGCGTGATGTGGAGCAGAGCCCGCTCACCGGTCAGTATCTGACCGGTGCGAAGCGCATCGAGGTGCCGGCCTCGCGCCGCCCGCTGGGCTCGCGTTGGCTCGAACTGCGCGGCGCGCGCGCGCACAACGTGCAGGGGGTGGACATCCGCCTCCCGCTCGGCGCCATGACCGTCGTGACCGGGGTGAGCGGATCCGGCAAGTCCACCCTGGTGCACGATGTGCTGTTCCATGCGATCGAGGCGCGCCTGCACGGCGAGCACTCCGCCAAGGAGCATCTGGGAGAAACCGTGGGCAAGTTCACGTCGCTCAGCGGCGACGAGCATCTGGATGACGTGGTGCTGGTGGACCAGAGCCCGATCGGCAAGTCGCCGCGCTCGAACCCGGTGACCTACGTGAAGGCGTACGATGAAATCCGCCGGCTGTTCAGCGAGGTGCCGCTCGCACGGACCCGCGGCTACGGTGCGGGGCATTTCTCGTTCAACGTGGCCGGTGGGCGCTGTGAACACTGCGAAGGCGCCGGCGCGCTCGAAGTGGAAATGGTCTTCATGGCCGATGTGTTCGTGCCCTGCGACGCCTGCGGCGGCAAGCGCTTCAAGCCCGAGGTCCTCGAGGTGCGCCTCAAGGGGCGCAACATCGCCGACGTGCTGGAACTCACCGTCGACGAAGCGATCAAGTTCTTCCCGCGCGAGGACAAACTGGCGCAGGCGCTCTGGCATGTGCAGCAGGTGGGACTCGGCTACCTGCGTCTGGGGCAGCCGGCCACCACCCTCTCCGGCGGTGAGGCCCAGCGCCTCAAGATCGCCCGGGAGCTTGCGCTCACGGCGCGCGGCGGCGCCCGCAAGCTGTACGTGCTCGACGAGCCGACCACCGGCCTGCATCTGGAGGACATCCGGAAGCTGGCACAGGTCTTCGATCGGTTGCTCGATCAGGGGCACACCCTGCTGCTCATCGAGCACAACCTCGACGTCGTGAAGCTGGCCGACTGGATCGTGGACATGGGCCCGGACGGCGGCGACGGGGGCGGTCGGGTGGTGGCCATGGGGCGCCCCGAGGAGATCGTACGCGAGCCCGCCTCGCATACCGGACGGTGGCTGCAGACGGTGCTGACGAGCGCCTGAGAATCGATGCCCCACCCCGCTTGACGGGGAGGCTTCGGTCGGTGATTATATGAGGCTCTGGCGCGGCCGTTGGCCGGTCTGCCGGAGTGCAGCACCCGAGTATTCCCGGGTAGCTCAGGTGGTAGAGCAGGTGACTGTTAATCACCCTGTCGGGGGTTCGAGTCCCTCCCCGGGAGCTGCAAAAAAA
>CAZNZG010000154.1:0-8467 GCA_964577455.1 uncultured Gemmatimonas sp.
GCGTGCCGCAGGCGCGTCCCGAGAAGCTCGCCTTCGCGGTGCCCGAGAACCCGGACACGGTGTCGTACTGGTCGCGCACCGGGTTCTTCCGGCATGCCGCCGAGCTGTACGAACTGCATGGCAGTGTGCCGCGTGCCCGTGAGGCGCACGAGAGCGATGTGCTGCTCGAGATCACCCCCATCACCAAGAGCGACGACGTACACGGCGTGGTGGGGCGCATCCAGAGCAAGGCCGCCGATATCCTGCACGGTCAGCTCAATCTCGACACCGCCGTCACCGGCGTGTTCGGTATGACGTTGAGCGAGGCGTGCCAGAACATCGTCGAGCATGCCGGGCAGGGCGGATGGGTGGCGGTGCAGACGTACAAGTACACGCGTCGCCTCGGCCGCCGCGTGGTGGTGATTGCCGTGTGCGATGCCGGCGTGGGCTTCCGCAAGTCGCTCGAGAGCGCGCCCAATCATCGCAAGAGCGATCGCTGGGACGATGCCATGGCCCTCGAAGACGCGGTGCTGCGCGCCATCTCGCGCTTCCGCCACGGAGACGCCGGGCGCGGTCAGGGGCTGGCTGGTATCCGCCGCTTCGTGGGGCGCTGGAACGGCAAGCTCACCGTACGCAGCGGCACCGCGCGCATTGCCATCACCCCCGACTGGGACGAGGATGTGCCCATGACGGAGCAGCTGCCGTATTTCCCCGGCGCCCAGATGCAGATCATCATCCCCGAGCGGATCGGCGAGGCGCCGGCACGCCCGCGGGGTGCTGGCTCGTCGCCGCGTTCGAGGAGCCGCTTCTGATGCACATCGACGTGGGCACGGTGCTGCGCGGCACGGTGTGTGACCTGTATTCGAATCTCGTGACCCGCCCCACCGGGGCGGCGGTGCGTACCGCGATCGAGCAGCAGGTGAGCGAGGTGGGGGCGCCGGTCGTCACCACCATCGACTTCTCGCAAGTCAACCTCCTCGACTTCTCCTGCGCCGACGAGATCGTCGCCAAGCTGCTGCTGCGTTACACCGCCGACGGCGGCCCGGGCGGCTACCTCACCTTCCGCGGCATCCACGAAGGGCACATCGACCCCATCGAGACCGTGCTCGAGCGTCATGCCCTGGCGCTGGTCTCGTGGCACGAAGGGGAGGCGGAGCTGTTCGGCTACGTGGACGATGACGAGCGCGAGCACTGGTTCATCGTGCGTGATCATGGGCCGGTACATGCGGCGCAGGTGGCAGCCCTGTCGGGTGTGGCGGAGGCGGTGGCCGTGGGGCTGCTCGAGCGGCTGGTCCAGCGGCGCCTCGTGATGCGACGCGATGACGGATATCTGGTGCCGGGCGTGGTGCATGGCCATCTCCCGGGACCCGGCACGGGAGTGCAATGAGCGACGACAAGAAGCCGTTGGGCGGACCGGGCGCGGGCGCCCGCAAGCTGGGGATCTTCAGCGGGTTTGCCCCGCCGTTGCAGGTGGTGGGGTTCATCGCCACGCGGAAGGGGGATCCCGATCGGGGCCCCATGGTCCGCATGCGCCCCGACGATGCGCTCGTGCGCCTCGTGACGGCGGGCGAACTGGTGCGTGTGGTATCGGAACGCCGCTCGGAACTGGCAGTGCTCGAAGTGGACGAGAACCTCCCACGCGGGGGCGTCGTCCTCCGTGACGTGGCGGGGGCGTCTCCCTCGGAAGTCATCCGGGTGCTCCGGGTGGATAACCAGCCGCGCAAACCCCAGGACCCTTCCCCCGCTCCCTGAGTGCCCGAACTGCTCCATCGTCGTCTGGCCGATCTCGAAGGGGCCGAGTCGGCGCTGGTGCTCGCCAGCGGCCGTGCCGCCGTGGCGTGCACCGCGCTGGCCCTGCTGCGCCCGGGTGATCACCTGCTGGCCTGCAGCTGGCTCCGAACCGACACCCGCCGCTTCTTCGAGCAGGAGTTGCCGGCGCTTGGCGTACAGGTCAGCTACGTGGATCCACGCGAGACCCGCAGCTGGCGGCGCGGGCTGACCCGCACCACGCGGGTGCTCTATGTGGAGTCGCCGGTGCTCGAGTCGGGGCGCCTCGTGGACCTCAAGGCACCGCGGACGCTCGCCCAGGAGCTCGGGCTGGCCCTGATCGTCGATGCCAGCGCGGCATCGCCCGTGCACTTCACGCCGATCGCCCACGGCGCCGACATCGTGTTGCACGACGCCTCGATCTTCCTCGACGGACAGCCCGACGGCAACACCGGCGTGGTGGCCGGGACCGACGGGCTGGTCGAAGAGGTACGTCTCAAGATGGAGATGTGGGGCGGTGTGCCGCATGCCCTCGCGTGCGCCCAGCTCGAGCGCAGCCTCGCCACCCTGCAGGTGCGCGTGGAACGCCAGACCGCCACCGCGGGACAGCTCGCCCGCTGGGCCCAGCAGCATCCTGCCGTCCTCGACGTCTCCTACGCAGGGCTCCCCTCGCATCCGGACCATGCCGTGCTGGACGACTACATGACGGGTGCCGGCGCCATGCTGCAGCTGCAGCTGAGCGGGGCTCCCGACATGGAGCACGTCGCCGCGATCGCGTCGTCGCAACTGGCCGCTGACGCCCGCATGGGTTCCATGATCACGCAGGTCACGCCCGGTGCCATGCCGGGATGGGTGCGCATCCACGTGGGGCTCGAACCGCTCGAGGCGATTACCGCGGCCCTCTCCGCGGCGTTCACGCGCACGGCCACTTCCACCGGGGCCTAATCGATGTCGGGCATTCTCCGTGTGGCGAACGTGTCGAAGGAGTATCCCCGTTCGGGGATGGCCCTGCGCGACGTGTCGTTCGAGATGCAGAAGGGGGAGTTCGTCTTCCTCGTGGGCCACTCCGGTGCAGGCAAGAGCACGCTGCTCAAGCTGCTCACGATGGCCGAACGTCCCACGGCGGGCGAAGTGCGCGTCTCGGGGTATTCGAGCTTCTCGATCAAGCCACGCGAGATTCCGCAGCTGCGCCGCCGGCTGGGGATCGTGTTTCAGGATTTCCGCCTGCTCCCCGACCGTACCGCCGAGCAGAATGTGGCGTTCGCGCTCGAAGTGACCGGCGTGCCGCAATCGCAGATCGGGCCCAAGGTCGCGCGCCTGCTCACTCAAGTTGGGCTTGCCTCACGGGCCACGGCGTACCCGCACGAGTTGAGCGGCGGTGAGCAGCAGCGCGTGGCGATCGCGCGTGCGCTCGCCAACGATCCGTTCCTGCTGCTGGCCGACGAACCGACCGGCAACCTCGACGACCGCGCCACGCACGCGATCTACCTGCTGCTTCGCGAGATCAATGCGCGCGGCACCGCCGTCCTCATGGCCACCCACGACGTGGCGATGCTCCAGCGCGCGCAGCAGCGGTGCATCGAACTCGATCACGGCCAGCTCATCTTCGACGGCACCGACATCGGCACGCTGGTGGCCAACATGCGGGGACGCCGCTGATGCGACTGGCCCTCCGCGAGGTGGCCCTCGCGTTCCGTCGCGCCCCGCTGCTCGGTGTGCTGGGCGTGGTGACGATCGCCTTCTCGCTCTTCGCGTTCGGCTTGTTCGGTCTCGTGGCGATCAACATCCGCACGGCGCTGCGTGAGGTGGAGGACCGCGTGGAGATCCGCGCCTTCCTCGTGGAGGGCGCACGCGACGCGCAGATCGATGAACTCATCCAGCGCATGCAACGCAATCCGGCGGTCGCCGATGTGGGCTATGTGTCGCCCGACTCGGCGCTGGCGCGCGCGCGTGCGGAGCTCGAGGAGTTCCGTGACGTGATGGACGGCGCGTTCCTCCCCGGCTCGGTCGAGCTGCGCCTCAAGGAAGGACAGCGCGACCCGGCCACCGTCGAGGAAATCTCCCGCCGGCTCCGCACGTATCCGGTGGTGGAAGACGTGCGCTATGGTCGCGAGTGGGTGGAGAAGCTGTATCGCATCCGCAATATCGCGGCGCTCGCCGGCACGGTGCTGGGCGCGGTGTTCGCCATGGTCGCCGTGATCATCATCGGCAGCACCATTCGCATGGCGATCCTGGCGCGCACGCGAGAGATCGAGATCATGCGCCTCGTGGGGGCCACCAACGGTTTCGTGCGCCTGCCCTATCTCATCGACGGCACCCTCAAGGGTGTGGCCGGTGGCGCGCTGGCCCTCACCATGGCCTGGGGCACCACGTCGCTGCTCACCGCGTCGCTCATGCGCACCCAGTTCTTCACCGGTCAGCAGATGCTGCTCGGTGTGGCCGCCGGCGGCGTGCTCGGTCTGTTGGGGAGCTGGTTCTCCGTGGGCCGGCACCTGCGTCAGGTCTGGCGCGACTGACGCCGGAACGGCACGTGCGGGCCCGGCTCCTGTCCCTTGGCGTCTGCCGTGGCGCATGCCGTGGCGCAGCCCTCGTTGCGCTGACGTTCGCTGCGCTGACGTTCGCCGCGCCCGTGGGGCACAGCCGCTGGTCGATGGTGGCGGTAGCGGGCGCGCAGCAGCCCCCCACCTCCGAGCAGCGCCTGCGCCAGCAGCAGGATGAACTGGACAAACTCCGCCGCGAGCGCAGTGATCTCGAGGCGCGCATGAACGAACTGCAGCGCAGTGCGCGCACCCTCGCCGACGAAGTGAACAACCTCGAGGCGCAGCGCCGCACCACCAAGCGGCTCGTGGAGGCGCTCGACCAGCAGCTCGAGACGATCAACGAAGAGGTCATCAAGGCCGGCACGGGGCTCATCAAGGCGGAGAATGAGCTCAGCAGCAAGCGCAACGCATTGCAGCGGCGCATGGTGAAGATCTACAAGCGCGGCAGCCTCTACGACGTGGAGGCGATGCTGTCGGCGCAATCGTTCGCCGGGCTCGTGGCACGCTACAAGTATCTGCATGAGCTCGCGCTCAACGACCGCAAGCTCGTGCGGCGGGTGGAAGGGCTCCGCGACCAGATCATCAGCCAGCGCATGCTGCTGGTGCGGCTGCAGGACGAGGTGCAGCGCAATCGGCAGGAAAAGGACCGCGAGGCGCGGCGCCTCGCCGAACTCGAATCGCGGCGGCAGAAGAACCTCACGGCAGTACAGCTCTCCGCGCAGAAGACACGTGAGCGCATCCAGCAGCTTGCCCGCGACGAGTCACGCATCGCCAACGCCATCGCCACCCTCGAGACCGCGCGTCGGCGCGCGGAAATGTCGCCCAACGCACGGCCGGCCGCTCCGTCCACCATCCGCACCTCGGATCTGGGCAAGTTGGACTGGCCCGTGGACGGCACGATTCTCTACCGCTTCGGTCGCGTGGTGAACCCCAACAACACCACCACCCGCTGGAACGGGATCGGCATCGGCGCGAATGTGGGCACCGCGGTGCGATCGATCGCGGCGGGGGAAGTCGTACTGGCCGACAACGTGGGCACGTACGGCCCCACGGTGATCGTTCAGCATGGTGGCGGCGATTACTCCGTGTACGGCTCGTTGCAGCGCATCGATGTGCGTCGTGGCCAGCAGGTGACCAAGAGCCAGGTGCTGGGCACCGTCGGCGACACCGACCCGGAGCTGCCGCCCCATCTGCACTTCGAGATCCGCCCCAAGGGGCGCGCCATCGACCCGCTCGAGTACCTGCGCGCCAAGCGCTGATCGCTTTCACTCCATCGTTCATGCCTGCCAAGAAGACCGCGCCCGCTGTCTCGACGTCGTCGACGCCCGCCGCACCGGCCAAGGCGCCGAAGCCGAGTACCCGCAAGGCCGCGTCGCCACCGGCACCGTCGATCAGTGCCCCCATCACCGTGGATGCCGGCGACTGGACGGCCGACATCGCCCCCCTCGGCGCGCATGTGTCGATCGCCGGTGGTACCTGGGAGGCCGCCGCGCGCGCGCGCGAAATCAGCGCCACGGCGGCGCAGGTGTTCACCAAGCAGGCCAACCGCTGGGCGGAGCGCGAGATCGAGGCCGACGAAGCCGCGCGCTTCCGCGCAGCGATGACGGAAACGAACGTGCGCTGGATCTGCGCACACGATTCCTACCTCATCAACCTCGCGTCGCCGGATCCGGAGCTGCGTGCCCGCTCGATCGACAGCTTCCGCGCGGAGCTGCGCCGCTGCCACGCGCTGGGGCTCGATGCGGTCGTGTCGCACCCCGGCAACTTCATGGACGATCGCGCCAGCGGCATTGCGCGCAACGCCGACGGCATCGTGCAGGCGCTCGAGACGGAAGTGGGCCCCACCCGTCTGCTGATGGAGCTGACCGCCGGCCAGGGCACGGTGCTGGGCTCCACCTTCGAGGAGATGGCCGATCTGCTGTCGCGCATTCCGACGTCGCTGCGCGCGCGGGTTGGGGTGTGCCTCGACACCGCGCACATCTGGGCCGCCGGCTACGACCTCGTGACCGACTACGACGGTGTGTGGCAGCGCTTTGGCGACGTGCTGGGATTCGAGCAGCTCGGGTGTCTGCACCTCAACGACTCGAAGGCCAAGCTTGGCTCGCATCTCGATCGCCACGAACTGATCGGCGAGGGAACGATCGGCGGCGAGGCGTTCCGGCGCATCATGACCGATGCGCGCATGGCGCACGTTCCGCGCATCATCGAAACGCCAAAGGGTGACACGCCGGCAGAGCTCGACGGTCGCATGCTGCGCACTCTGCGCGGCTACCGTGCGGCCTGACCTGCGTCCCGTCACGACGCGGGTCGCGGCGGCCGCATTGGCCGTCGCGTGCGTGTGGCTTGCCGCGGGGTGCGACACGCCCAGCACCGCCCCCAGTGCCTTTGCCTACGACCCCACCTCGCTCACGGCGGGACAGCTCTACCGCTGGAGCACTGGCCGCCGCGTGAACGTGTACGTGGTCCCCACCAGCACCGGGCCATACGATCTGTCGGCAGCCGTGAACAGCGCGATCACCCGCTGGAACGACGTGCCGGATGGCGATCGCTTCACGCTGCAACGCACCTCCAACATCGCGCAGGCCAACGTGATCGTGTTCGAGCGCGGCAGTCCCATGCCCGTGAGCACTCCGGCCGCCTGCCCCTACTCGACGACCGGGGCGGCGGGGTACACGTACCTGTGCCCCATCAACGGCCGCGCTGCACTCCTGCCGCTTTCGGATGGTGGCACGGGCGGCACGGCAACGGTCCTCATTCGCCTCGACATGGCGCGCAGTGCGTCCGCATCCGCCTTCGATGCCGTCGTGACCCACGAACTGGGGCACGCGGTCGGCATCGGCGGGCACAGTGATGCCGATGGCGACGTGATGTTCGCGTCGCCCCGAACGTCGGTAATCAGTGGCCGAGATACCCAGACGTTGCGATGGCTGCTGGCCCAGGCAGCCGACGTCTTGCTCTAGCCACCGATGTAACACCGTGAAACATCGGGACTTCGTCTCATTCCCCGGCGCTTGAGACGCAGAGGTCACGGGTACATCTTGTTTTATTGCCTCGGCCGTTCCCTCCCACCGGTTCGGCCGTCTGTACGTTGTCTGCGGTTTCGTTGCAGGGAGACCTCGCGCCTCGCGGGCGCACCGGGGTCCCCTGCTGAACGTTTATCTGATGAGGGTCGCACCATGGCGACACAGGTCACTCCGTCGTCCCCCGCTCGTGAGAGCGCCGACGGTCTTGCCCCGCAGGGCATCTCCCCCAAGGGCAAGGTTCACTGGAACCACGTCGCCCCCGAGCTGATCGAGAGTGCCATCCGTCGCGGCGAAGGGACGCTCGCCGACATGGGTCCGTTCGTCGCCGTCACTTCGCCGCACACTGGCCGCTCGCCCAACGACAAGTTCGTGGTGCGGGAGCCGTCCAGCGAGGCCGATGTGGACTGGGGCAAGGTCAATCAGCCGATCTCGCTCGAGCATTGGGCCGCGCTCAAGGCCGATGTGCAGCAGTACCTCAACGGCCTCGACGAACTGTTCGTGCAGGACCTGTATTGCGGTGCCGATCCGTCCACGCGCCTCAGCGTGCGCTACATCCTGCCCAACGCGTGGCATGCGGCATTCGTGCGCAACATGTTCATCCGCCCCGACATCGCGGAGCTCGCGCAGTTCGCCCCCAACTTCACGGTGTATCACGCGCCGGAAATGCAGGCGGATCCCGCGAAGCACGGCACGCGCACGGGCACGTTCATCGTCCTCAATCTGGCCGAGCGCGCCATCCTGATCGGTGGCACGCGCTACGCGGGTGAACTCAAGAAGTCGATGTTCACCGTCATGAACTACCTGCTCCCCAAGCAGGGTGTGCTCTCGATGCACTGCTCCGCCAACATCGGAGCGGATGGCGACACGGCGCTGTTCTTCGGGCTCTCCGGGACCGGCAAGACCACGCTCTCGGCCGACCCCGAGCGTGGACTCATCGGCGACGACGAGCATGGATGGAGCGGGGAGGGCACCTTCAACTTCGAAGGGGGCTGCTACGCGAAGGTGATCAATCTCTCGCCGGAGAGCGAACCCGACATCTACGCCACCACGCAGATGTTCGGCACGATCCTCGAGAACGTGGTGCTGAACCAGCCGGCCCGCACCGTGGATTTCGGCAGCCAGAGCATCACCGAGAACACGCGCGCGTCGTATCCGCTG
>CAZNZG010000155.1:0-8434 GCA_964577455.1 uncultured Gemmatimonas sp.
CCCGGTTGCACGAGATCGCCGTCGGTCGAGACCATGGCCGACGGATGGCGCAGAAACGCGTCGATGTCGCGTTCGCTCCTGGCCTCCACGGTGGCGGTGAAGCCGCCGGTGCGCTGCAGGTCGATCAACGCGGAAGTGACGCTCCGCGGGGTGTCATCGAGCCCGCCTTCGCGCAGGTATTCCGCCAGCGTGCGACCGGCCCACTGCGGCGCCCCCACCACGGTGCGAAACCGGATGCTCGCGGCCGTCCCCGCCGTCTGCGCCACGAAGATCGATGGCATCTCCCGATGCAGCCGTTCGATCGTTTCGGGACGCCCCAGTCGCGCCGACACCGAATCCGGTCCATCGGCCAGCACCCAGCCGGGAAAGAGCACGTCGGAGTACGTACTGTACGCGGGGTAGGGGTACACGTCGAAGCTCACGCGGATCCCCCGCGCCGCGAGCGAGTCGAAGCCGCGCAACACTGCCGTACTTTTCCCCCAGTTGGCGCGGCCGGTGCTCTTGAGATGACTCACGTGCACCGGCTGCGAGGAGTTGCGGCCCACATCCACTGCCTCGGCAAGCGCCACTTCGAGGGCGACCCCCTCATCGCGGAGGTGGGTGACGTACAGGGACCCCGGCCTCCGAGCCGCCCGCGCGAGTGCAATGAGTTCGTTCCGCTCTGCGTAGACGGCGGGGATGTACTCGAGCCCCGTGCCCAGTCCGAACGCCCCATCGTCCATCGCGCGCGTGACCAGCGCGGCCATGCTGTCGAGTTCCGCGGCGGTGGGGGCACGATTCGCCGTGCCCATCACGCGCTTCCTTGCCCAGGTGTGCCCCGCGGTCCACATGGTGTTGGGGGCCACGTGCAGCGTATCCAGAAACGCCCCGAGCGGATACGGCTGATCGAGACTGTGCAGGCTGTTGAAGATCGTGGTGATCCCCTGCCGCAGGAAGTTCTCCGCGTCGGGGGACTGGGCAATGGCGGAGATGTGGGCGTGCGGGTCGATGAAACCAGGCGCGATCACGAGACCGGTCACGTTCACCACGCGCGCGGTTGGGGCCACCACGCGAGGCGACACCTGCACAATCCGGTCTCCCTGCAGCAACACGTCTGCGCGGCGAGCGGGAGCCCCCGTGCCGTCCACCACCAGCCCGCCGCGGAGGAGAATGGGCTGTGCCGTTGACTGCGCGGGCAATGGCCTCGGCCGTGCACCAAGCAACACGATACAGGCCGCGAGTGTCAGGCCGCCGCGCGTGCTGTGTCGCCGTAACACCGTCACGGCTGCACCGCGTCGGGCTTGAGGTGCTTCGCGTACCACGCCAGCAAGCGCTGGTGAAAGTCGGTCCAGTCGTCGAGCGATGACAGCGGTGTACCGTGCCCGCCCTTGCTGTAGGTGACCCACGTGACCGGCTTGTTGAGGCGGCGGAGCGCGTAGTACATCTCGCGCGTGTTGAGTGCCGGTACGTTGGCGTCGAGTTCGCCCGTCATCAGCAGCAGCGGCGTGGTGATACGATCGGCGAACATGACGGCCGAGTGAGCGACGTACTTCTGCGGCTGCTGCCAGAGCGTGGCACCCAGCCGGTCCTGGCTCTTCTCGGCGGCGTGCACGTTGCGTA
This sequence comes from uncultured Gemmatimonas sp., assembly GCA_964577455.1. Classification (GTDB taxonomy): domain Bacteria; phylum Gemmatimonadota; class Gemmatimonadetes; order Gemmatimonadales; family Gemmatimonadaceae; genus Gemmatimonas. The sequence goes on from CAZNZG010000155.1 coordinate 1,600, forward strand.
CGCCGAGGCGCGGCGAGTCCGTATAGAAGCTGATCATGTCGACCTTGCCGCTGATGTTGACCGCGGCCTTGAACCGGTTGGTCTGCGTGATCAGCAAATTGGTGGCGTACCCGCCATAGCTGGTGCCGTGTACCCCAAGCCGTGTGCTGTCGGCCACGCCCATCTCGATCAGCTTGTTGGCGGCGGCGGTGACGCCCTTCACCCAGGCCTCGCCGGGGTAGCCGATGTCGAAGCGCACCGAGGGCTTCACCACCACATAGCCATTGGCATTGAGGAGATTGGCCACGGCGTCCCAGGTGTCGGCGAAGAAGTCCTCGTAGATGATGAAGACGGTGGGATACGGCTTCCCCCTGGTGAAGCCGGCGGGGTAATGCACCACACCGTACTCCGACTTGCCGTCCGCATCGAGATACTGCAGCAACTCCGTGCGGCCAATGGAGCGGCTCGCCAGCGTGGGGTTCGCATTGGTGAGTCGCGTCAGCGACGTGAACGGTGCACGCAGCGCCCAGAGGTCGTAGGGGCGGTTCCCCTCGCCGCCGCTCACGATCACCGTGCTGCCGTTCTCGGCCATGGTGAAGCTCGCCAGATGGCGGGTGTCGCGGAGGAGGGTGTCGAGACGATTCGTGGTCCGGTCGAAGCGTGCGATGGCCCGCTGCCAGGAGGTCTTCGACTGCAGGGCGAGCAGGAGTTGGGTGCCGTTGGCCGTGGCGCCGATGAACTGCACACGAGGCAGTGCCGCGAGTGAGTCGACCGCACGGACCATCATGGTCCGGGCACGGGTGGCCGGATCAATGAGCCACAGTCCTTCCGGGTTGCTGGCCACCAGCAGCGGTTGATCCGATTCGACCCAGCTGATTGGGGTGAAGCGCTCGCGGCCACGACGCGCACGTGCCTCGGTGGTGGTGTCGGCGCGGTTCGCGGTGTCGCCGGCGAGGCGCACACGCGCCGTATCGCCCAGTGTGGATACCCACAGCTGATCATCCCGCGTGAACGCATACCGGCGTCCGTCGCGCGCCCACACGAGGCGGATGTTGCGCAGGGTGGGGAAGACCACCGTCTCGCTGGTTCCATGCACGTCGCGCGCAAGCAGGCGCTGCTCGGTCCCGCCGATCACGTCGTAGTCGGTCTTCTTCGTGATGTCCTGCGTGTACACCACCGTGCGGCCATCGCGGGTGACGGACCATTGCTGACGCATGGCTTCTGGCAGCAGGTCGCTCGCCTTCGCGGTGGCGCGGTCGACGGCCACGACGGATTCCGTCGTACCCATGCGCTGCATGCCGTTCCACGCGAGGAACGGTTCGTCGCTCGACTGCACGATGCGAGGGCCATCGGTGAGGCGCGTGAACTCGGCGCGCGCCGCGGTTCGCCACGTGGTGCTGCGCAGCGACACGAACAGTTGCCGCCCATCGGCGCTCCACTGGAGACGGCTGCGCTCGAAGGCGTAGCGACCAGCGGGGAACCGGATGGGCGTGGCCTTGCGCGATGCGCGGTCCACGAGCAGCAGGTCGTACCGGTCGTCGAGCGCGGGATCGCCGGCATGGACCAGCACCGCGATGGTGTTGCCGCCGGGGGCCCATGCACTGCCGCCGATCATCCGGAGATCGGTGAACAGCGGTACCCGGTCGCCCGTCTGCGTATCCACGATGAAGCTTTCGCGTTTCGTGGGGGCCGTGTAGGTGGGGTCGCCGAAGCTCCGATTGTAATCCACGCCCATGCTGGTGCGTGGACGGCTCATGGTGGCGAGCAGCCACCGTCCATCGTCGCTGAGGGCGCCGGCCGCGGTGTTGCGCACGTCGAGCAGATCGTCCAGGGCCAGCGGAGTGGCCTGCGCGGTGAGCGGGGTCGGGACGGTCGTCCCGATGGTTGCCGCACCGATGGCGGCTACGGCGGAGGCAAGCGCGGCGTGCCGCGCGACGGGGCGGAGTCGTGGCATGTGGCGATGCTACCGCCCGTCGTCACGGGGCGCAATGCGGGCACTATCCGCGCCCTTCAGGATCGTCGCGCGTCCCGTGTCGCTGACTGCAGGGCGATCGGCGACTCCCACGCCACCCGGTACTCCGGCAGCATACGACCGTCGCTCGCCTCGCGGTCGATCCGTTCCACCTCACGACCGCCTGTGTGCGCGTAGAAGCCACGCGCGGCATGGTTGTCGGCAAACACCCACAGGTGCACGGGAGCACCCGTGGCGTGTGCACATCCCCAGCTACCAACCGTGTGCAGCAACTGCCGTCCGATGCCGAGTCCCTGATGCGCGGCGAGTACATGCAAGTTGTCGACGAGCGTCCCCCAGGTGGCGTCTTCATCCGGGCGAACGAAAACGAAACCTGCCGGGGAGTCGCCGAGGTGGGCGAGCCATCCCAGTGAACCGTCGTGCCGGTTCGACAGCTTGGCGCGCCATACCCCGCGGCGCTCCGCCTCGAGGTCTGCATCGAGGTAGCTATCGGCGAGAATTCCCCGATAGGCCCGCCGCCAGCTGGCGGCATGCAGGGCGGCGATCGTGTCTGCGTCGTCCAGGTCGACGTGTCGGATGGTGAGCGTCGATGGCTGGGGCATGGTCGTCTGGCTCCCGCTCAGCTGATGTTTCCAGCCTTGGACGATTTTCTGGGGCGGATGGCGCCGATCCCCTGATCGAACAGCTTGCGGTTGAGCGCCTGCAGCTCCTTGTCGAGCAGTTCGCTGGCCCGCGCCTCGAGGCGTGCCCACTCGGGCTCGAGTTCCGTGAGCCGCTCGCGCGATGGTTGATTCACGCGTGGCAGGTCACTTTCGGTGGCGTTGATCATGAACAACCAGTTGGCGGTGAACTTCTGGGCATAGTTCTCCACGTCGTCGTATGCACGCGATTTGCGCGAGACCATGTCGGCGTCCCACGCCTTGAGTTTCGCGCGCAGCACTTCGGCCTCGCGACGAACCTCGGCGTAACGCGCCTCGGTCGGCAGCTTGGCGAGTATCGCGCCCAGCTGTTCTTCCGCGTCACGCAGGGTATTCACGGCATCATGCATGCGCGTGACCTCGCCCTCCACGCGCGACATGAACGTGTCGTAGTCGGCGTAGGTGGCCGCGTCGGTGGTGTACAGGGGATTGGCCAGTACGTCGGCGTCGGTGGACACGGTCCGATCGCCCACCTTGAGCGTGAGGCGATAACGCCCCGGTACGACCTTGTGTCCACGATAGTTGGCTTCGATGTACACGCCGGGCACACCGCTCATGGTGGCGTGCCGCAGGTCCCACACGAAACGATTGAGCCCGGTGGCCGTGGTGAGCGTGGGCTCCGGCGGTGGCCCACCATCCCAGCGGCTGAACGTGGTGTCCCTCATCGAGCTGAAGGTGCGGATCAGGCGCCCGGTCGCATCCGTGATCTGCAACCGCAGCGTGTCGGTCTTGCCAAGGGCGGGGAGCTGATAGTACAGCACCATGCCGTTGGCGGGGTTCACGCCGCGGAAGGTGTCGGCGCCACTGAAGTCGGGCGACGGGGCGTTGAGTTCACTGCCGCCGTTCACCAGATAGGCCGGCGCAGACTGGTAGGCGTGCAACGCCGGCACGTCCCGGCGATACTGCCGGATGAGCGCGAGGTCGTCGAGGATCCAGAAGGCACGCCCCGACGTGGCGGCAATCAGGTTCCCGCGATGCACCGCGAGATCGGTGATGGGGGTGACGGGGAGGTTGAGCTGAAACGGTGCCCAGTCCTGGCCCCCGTTCCACGAGACATAAAGACCGAGCTCCGTGCCGGCAAAGAGGAGGTCGCGGCGCACGTCGTCCTCACGCACCACACGGGTGAACGCGCCCACCGGAATGCCCCGATCGATCTTCGTCCACGTCTCGCCATAATCGGTGGTCTTGTACAGCCCCGGGGCGTGATCGTTGAACTTGTAGCGAGTGGTGGCGATGTACGCGGTCCCCTTGTCGAACGCGGAGAGTTCGATGGCATTGACGAGGCATTCCGCGAGCCCCTTCGGCGTCACGTTCTTCCAGCTCTTTCCACCGTCGCGCGTGACGTGCACCAATCCGTCGTCGCTGCCTGTCCACAACACACCGCGCTCCGTGCGCGACTCGGCGATGTACGCGATCGTGCCATAGTTCTCGGCGCCGACGGCCTCGTTGGTGTAGGGCACTCCCGGCTTGCCCTGCTTTTCCTTCTCGTTGCGCGTGAGGTCGGGAGAGACCGCGGTCCACGTCTTGCCGAGATCGGTGGTTTTGAGCAGCAGCTGCGCGCCATGGTAGTAGGTGCCTGGCTCGTGGCGGCTCCAGATGATCGGCGCGTTCCAGTTGTAGCGGTACTTCATGTCCTTGGCATCGCGCCCCAGATACTGAATGGGGGCGGCCATGATCTTCGTGCCCGCCGCGGCCTGTGTGTCGAGCACCTCGATGGTGCCCTGATAGCTGCCGCCCAGCACGTAGCGCGGGGCGTTCACGTCGAACGCCAGGAACGCGCTCTCGCCGCCCGCCGACGGCTGCCAGCTGGCCGTGGTGATGCCCCCGCTCGCGAGTTCACGGCTGGCGATCATCACCGAGGTGTTGTCCTGCTGCCCCGCGTAAATGCGATAAGGGAATCGGTTGTCCACGCTGATGCGATAGAACTGCCCCGTCGGCTGGTTGGCCTCGGAGCTGAAGCTCCGTCCGCCGTCGAACGTGATCTCGGCGCCGCCGTCGTTCGCGATGACGAAGTTGTCGGGGTTCGTCGGGTTGATCCACATGTCGTGGTAGTCGCCGTGCGCGGTGGACAGCTCCGTCCACGACTTGCCGCCGTCATCGGAACGCAGTGCCGGTGCGCTGAGCACGTAGAGGCGCTGCTCGTTCTTCGGGTCCACGAAGAGTTCGATGTAGTACCACGCGCGCTGCACGAGGCGTGGGTCGCTGGTGACCTTGCTCCAGCTCTTGCCGGCATTGTCGGAAACATACAGCCCGCGATCTTCCTCTTCGGAGTCGCTCTCGATCAGCGCGTAGACTTTCTCCGGGTTCGACGGTGACACGGCCACGGCCATCTTGCCCATCTTGGCGGGCAGGCCGTCGGTCATCTTCACCCAGCTGTCACCCGCGTCGGTGGACTTGTACAGACCGCTTCCTGGACCACCACTGATCACCTGCCAGGGCCTGCGGCCGTGCTCCCACATGGCCGCGTAGAGAATGCGCGGGTTGGTGGCGTCCATGGAGAGCTCCGCGGCGCCGGTCCGCTGGTCCACGAACAGCACCTTCTTCCACGTGGCTCCGCCATCCACGGACTTGTACACGCCGCGCTCAGTCGACGGCGCGTACAGCGTGCCCTGTGCCGCCACGAGCAGCACGTCGGGATTCCTCGGGTGCACCACGATGCGCGCGATGTGGCGCGTGTCGTCGAGCCCCATCTTCTTCCATGTCTTGCCGGCATCGGTGGAGCGATACACGCCGTCGCCGGAGTGCGTCATCACGCCACGAATGGCATGCTCGCCCGTGCCCACATACACCACGTTGGGATCACTCGGGGCCACGGCAATGGCACCCACGGTGCCGGTCCTGAAGAAACCGTCGGAGACGTTGCGCCAGCTGATCCCCATGTTGTCGGTCTTCCAGAGTCCGCCGCCGGTGGTTCCCATGTAGTACGTGTGCGGCGCGCCGATCACGCCGGACACGGCGTTGGACCGACCACCGCGGAACGGACCGATGGAACGCCACTTCACCGGCTTGAACACACTGTCCCACTGGGCGGCTGCAATCGGCGGTGTTTGCGCCGCCAGCGGCGCCGCGAACGCCGCGAACGCCAGGGGAACCAGAAGCAGTCGGGACATGGCCATGGTGGGAGGGGCGTGGCCGCCGGGCGGGGGCAAGCGCCGCAAGGGAATTGGTACAGCCAGCGGAGATGCCGTGAACAATGACGCGCGCCACGTGGGCGCGCCAATCTCGGAGGGCCCGAGCTGTCGTGCCGGGGACGGGTGGCGGTTAACGGTGGCCGGGGCGAGTCGTCTCACCGGTAGCACCGCACCATCATCACCTCAATGGTCCACTCCGACGTCATGACCGGATCGCCGCGCCTCACCTCCCCTCGTCTGCCTCGAACCGTTCCGCGGCTCGTGACCATGGGCGGCGTGCTCATCACCCTCGGCTGCACCGCCGACCCCGTCTCGTCGATCCCCGCCGTACCGCCGCCTGCTGTCCAGCCGGGACCCAACGCCTGGTACTTCCCACCGACCACTGGCACATCGTGGATGACCGTCCGACCGGTGGACGCCGGTTTCGACTCTACCGCGCTCGCCACGGCCATCGACTGGGCCATGACCCAGAACAGCGATGCCGTGGTCGTGCTGTGGCGCGGCCGCATGGTGGCCGAGCGCTATGCGTCGGGAATTACGTCCTCCACGCGTGGGCCCGTCTTTTCTGCGGGCAAGACCATCACCGGCGCATTGATCGGACAGATGGCCACCGAGGGGCGGCTCCACCTTGACTCGTCGGTCACGCGATATCTGGGCGCCGGCTGGTCCCGCGTGGCGACTCCGGCGCTCGAGCGGGCCATCACGGTGCGCCAGCTGCTCGCCATGGCCAGCGGCCTCGATGACTCCCTCCGCACGATCGTCCCTCCCGGTTCGCGCTTCTACTACAACAACCCGGCGTACTACCAGCTCTTCGGAGTGCTCGAAGCCGTTTCCGGTCAGACCGTGCCGCAGCTGGCGGCGTCCCGCCTGTTCAGTCGCATCGGCATGCCGCTGGCGTTGGCGTTTCCCAGCACTGATACGGGGGAGCCCGGATTCGTGTTCAGTATGCCGGCCCGCGAGTTTGCGCGATTCGGCCTGCTGGTCCTGCGCCACGGCCGCTGGGACAATGTGGCGGTCCTGCAGGACAGCGCCTTTCTCGCACAGGCCCGCCGGCC
>CAZNZG010000156.1:0-8420 GCA_964577455.1 uncultured Gemmatimonas sp.
CTTCCCCGGAGAGATCGTCCTCGAACAGGGCGGCGCCAGCCCCCGACGCCTGCTCGAGACGCAGCAGACAGAGATAATTGCGCCACCCCTTGAGCAGCGCGAAACGCACGGGCTGGTCGGTGAGCGCACGCTGCAGAAACGGGAGGTCCTTCGCCACCAGCTGCTCCTGCAGCGTGATGGTGTTGGTGCTCACGATCGTGCGTTCCTTGTTGGCCGCGGCCCATCGCAGCGCCGGCACGAGATAGCCGAGCGACTTGCCCACGCCGGTTCCCGCTTCGAGCAGCGCCACGCCCCCCTCATTGAAGGCGGCCGTCACTTCTCCAGCCATCGCGCGCTGGCTCGGCCGATCTTCGTAGTCGCGCGCGCCGTGCACCTGCCGCATGGCCTGCGCTATCAGGCCGTACGGACCGAGGGTCACATCCACGACGTCGGCGTCGACCGGGACCACCTGCTTGCCGCGCGGCACTTCGGTCACGAAGTACACGCGCGTGGCGTCGTTGTCCACGATGGCGAACGCGACCCCGTTGCCGTGCAGCCGATACGCCACTTCCATGTCGGCGTCGCTCGGAGTGAGCTCGCCGGAGGGATGATTGTGGACCAATACTTCGCCGCGCTCGGCCACCCCGGGGAGCGCGAGCACGCTCTTCACATCGCCGGCAGCGACCTTGCGGGCGGTCTCGATCATGCCGTCGTCGTCGATCGTGGCCACGAAGCACACTTCGTTGCCGCCGTGCAACCTGATCGACGTGCGGATCGCCGCGGCAGCCTTGGGTGACAGCCGCGCTTCTCCCATCCCCATCCCCTTCGCCTTCGACTTCGCCACGTAATGCGTGCCGCGCCGTTACGTCTTCCGCGGCTTCTTCTTGGCGGCCGGGAAGAGGACGTTGTTGAGGATCAGGCGGTAGCCCGGTGAGTTGGGGTGCAACGAGAGATCGGTGGGCGCGCTGCCGATGGCGTGCTGCGGATCTTCCGGATCATGCCCACCGAGAAACGTCCACGACCCGCGGCCGTAATCGCCGTGCAGGTACTTGGACCACGGGGCGCCCTCTTCCTGGGCCAGCACCGTCACGCTCGACTTGACCACGGCCCGGTTGAAGCTGGTCGTCACGCCGTAGAAGTCGGGGATCACGGTGCGGTGATTCTGCACGAGCATCGAGGCCACCGGGTCGAGCTTCGCGGAAAAGCCGAAGAGCGAGAAGGTGCCGAGCGGCTGGCGTCGTGACGGCACGTTGACCTGATGGCCGTCAATGTCGCTGAGCGCGTTCACATACGGGGACGGCTCCACGTGGGCCCCCTGAAAGGCGAGCGCACGCGTCCAGTCCAGGCGGCTGTCGGCATCGGCCGCGGGCGGCGTGCCATCGGAGAACGGTCCGGCGATGTCCACGAGGAGCGACGCGATCGACAGGTCGAGCGACTCCGTCGCCCCGCACATGGCGAAGAGAAACCCGCCGCGGTCCACGAAGCCGCGGATGTTGTCGGCCACGGCCTTCTTGAGCGCGGGCACATCGCCCTTGCCGTACTTGCGACCGGTCGAGAGGTCACGCTCACGCTGTGCCACGAACCACGGCGCATCGCGATAGGCGAGATAGAGCTTGTTGTACTGCCCCGTGAAGTCTTCGTGGTGCAGGTGCACCCAGTCGTACTTGGAAAGATCGCCCTTGAGCACTTCGTCGTCCCACACCGACGTGAAGTCGATGCCGGCGTAGGTGAGGGCGAGTGTCACGGCATCATCCCAGGGCGGCTCGTCGACGGGGCGATAGATCGCGACCTTCGGCGCGCGCTCCAGCACGACGGCGTCCATGTTGCCACCGGCGATCTCCGCACGGGCCGCCGCCACGTCGCCGTCGGTGAGCGGTTCGACCGTTACCCCGTCGAGTGCCGCGCGCTTGCGCAGATCGGGGACATCGGGGAGCAGGAACGCTCCCCCGCGGTAGTTGAGGAACCACTCCGACTTCTGGCCCCCCTTGAGTGCCTGAAACACCACCCCGTACGCCTTGAGGTGGTTGCGCTGCCCGTCGTCCATGGGCAGCAACAGATGCTGCGCGAGCGCGGCCTTCGCGCTGCACATGAGGAGGGTGCCGACCGTCAACCACTGTCGAAAACGCATGTCTGAAATGTACCCCGGTGCCCCCGTCAGAGGGGTGGCACCATGCCCTTGAGCCGTTCGAGATCACGCCGTCCCTGCGGCGTCAGGGCGCTGGTGGGATATTCGACCACCAGCTGTTCGAGTCTGGCGATGGCGCCGGCCTTGTCACCCGCGTCACGCAGTGCACGGGCCCAGGTGAGCAACGCCTCGGGGGCCTCGGGGCTGCGCGGGTACTCCGCCAGGATGCGCTCGTACAGCGGCACCGCGGCCCCTCGTGATGACAAGCGGGCCGCCTGCGCGAGAAACGCGGGCGCTGCAGCCCCGACCGAATCGGCGAGGCGCACGAAGCGCGACGCCGCCCCGGATGAATCGCGACGCGCCACCAGCACGAAGGCTTCGCCAAGTCCGGGCAACTGCTCCACGCGGGTCCGCGCGAGAATGCCGAGCGCGTCGACGAGCTCGGGACGATTGGAGGCGGCGCGGAGCAGACGCTTGCGCGCCGTGACCAGATCACCGTCGTAGAGCGCCAGCCAGCCGGCCATTTCGTCGTCGTCGGCCAGGTCACCCGCCTGCATCATGGCGCGGGCGCGGGGGACGTCGCCCGCGCGCAGCCACGCGGCCACCAGCGGGCGCATGAGCGCGATTCGCGTGTCCGGGTCGAGGGTCTTCGCGGCCGCGTCGAGCAGGCGTTGCGCCTCGTCACCGCGGCCAAGCTCCCCCAGTGCGGCAATCTCGAGGCTGAGCAGGGCGCGCGCGCGGGAACCGTCGGCCTTGTCGGCACGGACACGCCGCACCAGCGCCAGTGCCCCCGTCGCATCGCCGGCACGCAACGCAGCGTCGGCCGCGCGCTGCTGCGATTCGCCATCGCCCTGCCGCTCGAACACGGCCACCCACGCGTCGCGAGCCACGAGCCAGCTTTCGTTCAATTCCGCACGTTCGCCGAAGGCACGCCATGCCTGCATGGTGGAGTCGTTCACCGTCACGGTGCTGATGGCACTCCACGCCCTGCGCGGCTCTCCCCAGGCAAATTCGAGCGAGGCCAGCAGGCGTCGTGGCGGCAGGGTAATCGGCGTGGCCAGCAGCACAGCACGCAGCGAGTCGCGCACGGTGGCCGGCGCGCGTTGCAGGCCGAAGAGCGCCGCCGTTTCGAGCCACGGCTGCTCCGCCAGCGCTTCACGGAAGGCCTGTGCAGCGGGCACCCATCGCTGCAGCGCCACATGCAGCTGTGCGGTTTCGCCCGAGAGGGCACCGGCTGCGCCCATGCGCTGGGCGGCTTCGCCGAGAATGGAATCGGCGGCGAGCGCCCGCCCCTGCTGCAGCAGCAGGCGGGCATACTCACGGTACGGTGTGGCGTCGGTGCCGGCCACCCGCCGCCACATCACGAACGCCTCGCGCGCCTCGGCATCGCGTGCGGTGGCCACGAAGGTCCGCAACTGCACGGTGCGCGCCGTGGGATCGCTGGGGCGCACCTGCAGCACGCGCGTGAACACCGGTACGAGGGAATCGAGCATGCCGCGCTCGGCCCAGATGCGTTCGAGCCCGAGCAGCGCCATCGCCACGCGGTCGCCGTCGGTGTTGCCCGGCTGCAGCGCGCGCTGCAGCACCTCGCGATAGGCCACACTGGCACGCGCCGCATCGTTTCGATCTTCCGCATCGAGGGCGCGCGCGAGCGGATCGGTGGTGTCCGCCGCGGCGGTGGTCGCCGGGCGTCCCTGCGCCTGTGCCCGGGCATCCGCTGAACTCACCGTGCCGATGACCACCGCCCCGATGCCGCACATCAGGGCGCGACGCCCCCCAAGGCTACGGCGGCGTGGTGCCATTGAGCCGTCGGAAGTATTCGATCACGAGGCGGCGTTCCTCGGGGCCCAGTCCGCGCAACTCGTTCCATGTGGGTGGCGCGTACTTGCTCCCCGCTTTCCCCGACTGTGGGCCATCCACGCGTCCACCGCTGCCGTTGCCACCACCAGCCTTGGCCTCCCGCGGCCCCTGATCGTCGCGCTCCTCCTGTTCGAGAAAGCGCCCGGCATCGAGGAGACGGCGATAGAGCTGCTGCTGACGCGCCGCCACGGCCGGATCGAGCCCGTTGCGCTCGATCTGCTGCGCGAGCTGCTGCGCCTCCTTGGCGAGCGCGTCGGTGCGCCCGGTTTCATCGGCGTCGGATACGTCGGTAAGGCTTCGCGCCACATCGCGCTGCTGCCGCGCCAGCACGCGCGCCTGCTGCTGCGCCTGCGCGCCGTCCTTGCCCCCCGGCATGAGGTTGAGCCCCTGCATCTGGCTGTTGAGCTGTCCCTGCTGCTGCGCGAGCTGCTTGAGCTGCTCCATCATTTCGGTGAAGCCGCTCGCCGACTGGGCGTTGTTGACGCGCTCACGGTCGCGCACGAGGGAACTCAACGCCTGGTTGAGCGCTTCGCTGGCGTCTTTCATCGCGTTCTGCGCCTGCTCGCTGCCACCGGGCTGCCCCTGCCCCGCCTGCTGCATGGCCTGCGTGGCCTGCTGCACGCGGCGCTGTGCCTCGCCCATGGCCTTCTGTGAGCGTTGCGACAACAGCGACGACGATCGACCGGCCTGTTCGAGCCGTTCCGCCGCCTGCTGCACGCCCTGCTGCAGCGCGCTCTGCTCCCCCTGCATACCCTGGGCGCCCTGCTGCCCCCCCTGGCGCATGCGCTTCTCGAGTTCCTGCTGCTGCCGCGCGAGCTGCATGGTTTCGTTGATGGACTGATCGAGCTGATCCGATAGCTCCCCCTTCCACGCGTTCACCTGAGCATCGCGGGCGCTGGCCAACTGCTCGGCCGCGCGCTCCATGGCCTGGGCCGCCTGACGCGCCTGGTCCGCCGGATTCCCACCCTGTTGCTGACCGCCCGGCTGCTGCCCCCCGGCCTTGTTGCCGTTGGGCGATTGCTGCTGGCCGCCCTGCGATCCACCGGGCTGCGGCCCTTGCTGCGCATTCCCCGCCTGCCCCTTCGAGCCCTGCTGGCTGGGCTGATTCTGCGCCGTCTGCCCCTGCCCTCCCTGCTGTTGCGGTTGCTGCTGGCCGGCGGGCGGCTTCGCCTGGTCCGTCCCCTGTTCCGTGCCCTGCTGCCGCGCCTGCTCCGCCGCCTGCTGGCGTGCCTGCTCGGCCGCCTGCTGCGCCGCCTGCTGCGCGGCCTGTTGCATGGCGTCGGCTGCCTGCTTGGTCAGGGGCTGCGCTTCGCGCGTCTTCGAGGCGCCGGGCTTGGCCCCGGCTTCCTCGAGCCGCTTGGCGAGGGCCTGCACCTCGCGTTCGAGCTGCCGTGAGCGCTCCGCGAGCTCGCGCGGATCGCTGGCGTCGCGATTGCCCTGCTGCCCGCTCTGGGTCTGCTGGCCACGCTTCTGTGGATCGAGGCGGTCGGCCATCTGCTGCTGCGCCTTGGAGAGCTCCTTGGCATCGTCGCGCAACGTCTGCATCGCCCCCTCGAGCGCGGCGCGCTTGAGCATCTCGGCGCTCTTCTCGAGCTGCTCACGCATCTGCTTCTGCGCATCGGCCAGCTGCTGCATGCTGCGCTGCGCATCGGCACCGCTCAGCTTGTCACCGCTTTTGTTGAGCGCCTCGAGCTGCTTCTGCATCTCGGGGGTCATGGCATCGCGCAGCATCTTCTGGATGTCGCGCATGCGCGACGCCATCGTGGTGTCGAGCGCATTGGCGTTCTTGAGCCGCGACTCGAGCTCCTTGGCGTTCATGCGCAGCGAGTCGACCTTGGCCGACAGCTGCTGCTGGTCGCGCGCGAGCTGCTTGGCCTTCTCCGCGGCCGTGAACGACATCTGGTTCTTCGCGGACTCGTTCTTCGCGCCGTTGGGCTGCGACGGTTCGCCGCCCCCGCTCTTGAGGTCGCGACTGCGCGACGCATCGCTGGTGTTCTGCTGGAGCCGCTTCTCCTGCTGCGCCAGCTGCAGGGCCCGCGAGGCGAGCGAATCGGCCAGCGCGCGGGCCAGCGCGCGCTGCTCCGCGAGCGATGGCACACGCAGAATCACCTCGGCGCTCTGCGACTGCTGCGCCCACGGGGAATCGTCGGTGGCCACCGCCGTCACATGCAGCTTGTCGCCGGGCGCGAGCCCCCGACCCTCCCCCGGGAGGTTGGTGCCCCCGTCGAAGAGCGGCGACCCCGGTGCCGCCACGTCGACCCGCTGACGTACGATGGCGCCCGTCCCGCCGGCGACCTCCTTCCACACCACGAGGTGCACGCGCGCCACCCCGTGATCGTCGCCGGCATCGATCCACACGGGCACCACGCCCGTCGGACCAATGGCGGTGTCGGTAGCCGGGGCGACGATCTGCACGGAGGGCGGGAGATCGGGGATGACGGTGAAGATCAGAGAGTCGGGAAGCTCGGGCGGCAGGACAGCCCCGTCGGCGCGCGGCGTGGCGTCGGCCTGCCAGCGCCAGGCACCGTCGCGATCGACCGTGAACACCCCCTGCGCCGCCACCCCATCGCCGCTGCCGGCATTGGCCGCGGCGAGGGAGATCAGCTCGTTGCCATCCGTGAGCGTCGCGTTGCGCGCTCCACCGCGCAGCATCACGCGCACCTGAATGCGCGTACCGCGCGGCACCCGCAACGGCGGCACCGGCTCGAGCGTCTCGTCAGCCCGATCGAGGTAGGAGGGATAGAGCGCACGCAACGACACGTCGCCGATCCACCCGCGATCCTCCACCAGCAGCTGCGCCGAGAGCTCTGCCGACCGTCCGTCGTTGACGCGGACCATGGTAGGAGCCCGCACAGGCCCCAATGGGTACGACACGAGGCCGCTCGCAGGTACCGTCACCACGCGGTCCGTCCACGGCTCCCCCTCGGCGCGATGCGACACCGTGACCTGCTGCCGTCCCGTGGCCAGAATGCGCAGCGTGACCGGCATACCGCGCGGCACCCGCGCGGACAGTGCATCGAAGGCCAGCGCAGGGAGCAACGTGCCTCGCCAGGCGCTGACCGGCTGCAACACCGCGGCCAGCCCGTCGGGCGCCGTGCGCACGGCCATGGCAAGTGAGGCGGCCCCGACGAGGGCGGCCACCGCAGCGAGGACCACGGCCATGGTGAGCTGCTTGACCAGCAGTGGCGCGAGCGTTCCCGGCACCAGCCGGCGCGCCACATCGTCGGCCGCACGCGCGCCGAGCACTCCGGTCGTGGCCACCTCGAGCGCGCCACGCAACGACCCTTCGCGAAGCTGCTGCTCGCGTTCGATCACCCCGGCCAGTGCCGGGACGCTCAGCGCGTCCTGCCGGCGTGTCCACCGCCAGCGGAACGTGAGCCCGGCCGCCACCACGGCGGTCACGGCGAGCAGCAACGGCAGCGGGGCCGGCAGCGTAAGCCACCGTCCATCGGCCAGCAACAGCGCACTCCCGGCAATACCGGTGGCCAGTACCGCGGCGGCCGCCAGCAGCGCCGAGGTCATGGCGCGGGTGATGAGCCCCTGCTGTTCCTGCGACAGGCGGTCGTCGAGCGCGCGCCCTTCGCGCGAGGCAATACCCCGGATGGCAGGTGCCGTCATGCCTGACTCATGCGCAGACTCATGGCTGCACGCGGCTCGTCACCGCGTACGTGAAGAGATTCACCCCGAGGCGCAGCGCCTGCTCATGCAGCGCCGGCGGATCGGGATAGGTGCCGACGTCTTCCCAGCCGTTACCCAGATCAGCCGAGAATGTGTAGTACAGGGCGAGACGGTTTCCGATGAAGATGCCATAGCCCTTCGCCGGCTTGCCGTCGTGCTCGTGAACCTTTGGCGGACCGTTCGGGAAATCGTACACGAGGTGGTAGATCGGGTGCGCGTAGGGCACCTCCACCAGGGGACGGTCCGGAAAGACCCGCGCGATCTCGCGGCGGAAGCTCTCGTCGAGCCCGTAGTTGTCGTCCACATGCAGAAAGCCACCGCGCGTGAGATACTCGCGCAAGCGGCGCACCTCGATCTCACTGAGCTTCATTTCGCCGTGCCCGGTGGCGTGCAGGAACGGGAAATCGAAGAGGGCCGAATCGCTGAGCGTGACCTTGGCCTCGACACGCTCGATCGGGAGCGACGTCCGCTCGGCGATGGCCGCGATCAGGTTGGGAAGGCTCGACGGATTGGCGTACCAGTCACCGCCCCCCTCGTACTGCAGGCGCGCGATCGCGAGCCGTCCCGGACCGGCCGCGTCGACCGCAGAGGCCGGCGGCAGGGCGCGCGCGGCGATCAGTCCCGTGGGAAGGACCACACACGCAGCGAGCAGGAGAGAACGTGACCAACGCTGCGGGTGCCGCATGCAGGACCGGATCAGGTGTCGTGAGCGAGGCGATAGGCGAGATTGCGGCTGGCGCCGTGTTCGTCCATGAGCATGCGGACGATGTCGCGGGGA